>PAAT01000027.1 GCA_002698965.1 Rhodopirellula sp.
CGCGTGCGGTACTAAAAGCCTATCCTTGAATCCCGAGTCGTCAAGCGCCGTGCGAACGCGCTCAATATAATTCGTAACAAGTCGTTGCTTCAACTTCAACCACTGTGAAAGGCCCTGGTGAAAACCTAAGTTATGAAATGTATCGCTAAGCGCCTCTAAACTCGTCAGTTCCCTCACATGCTCGTCTGTCAAATTCCCGTGCAACCAATGATAAGCCTCAGACACCACCTGTCTAATATCTGAAAACTCCTTTTCATCCAAGCACCACCGACTGACCTGTGGATTAAAGTCAAGAAAAGCCGAGTCGAGTTTGTAGGGTGGGTATTCGGGCCAGTCAATCCTTACGCCATCCACATTCGGATATTGTTGAAAAAGGTCTTTGATGAGGGCTATCTGGTAATTCAGCACATCTTCACTCGCCAGGCTAGCGTTTGCCGCAACGCGATTATCGACCTGTCGGCCATTCGGCAGCAACGGCTCGTCTTTTTTAACAACGCCGCTAAACTGCACACGATACCCTGGCGGGATTGCAGCCTGGACCTGAAAGAACGTTTTCAGCCCGCGCGATTTCATCATGGAAAGCGCCTCTGCAACTATCTCCCCCTCTGTCTCAGTCAATTTGTCACCCTGAGGGGGTTGATAACAGGTATTGATGTACAGACTCTTGTTAGCATGAAATGAGGGAGATGTGCTAACAAATAGCTCTCGTTTACCCCAAAGAGGCCTGTCTAACAGCCGAACATCTCCTGCGCCGGCATCGATAGGTGGCTCACGTTGGCCTTCTTCTGGGTTCGATAATCTCATAACATATGGAGATGTTGTAATAGCCGTTGCACCTGCAACATCCTGACAATTATCTAAAACGCGTTCCACGCCCTCCACTTGAAAATATTCGGGTAATACTGTTATTCCTAGCATTTGTCCGTCTGTTTCGCTCATAATAAACAAAGTTTAATAATTTTCTTAATCTTGATTAAAGCTTGCCGCCATACAGATGATAAGCTTCAAGACAAAGATGCATATACATCTTAGTCCAATCTATATCGCCAGGCGTTACGTAGGTTATATTCACGATGACGCGGGGAATTTAACAGAGGACGGGTTTAAACATGACACGCCGTACCAAACCACGTAGGATGCCCAGTAATAAGCTCTCCGTCGAGATGTTGGAATCCCGACGCCTATTAGCTGCGGATCTAGTGGTGTTTCAAAATCCGATCGATCCTCATGACGTAAATTTAGATGAACATGTCTCCCCAGTTGATGCGTTAGCGATCATCAATGAGTTGAATATTCCAACAGCAACACAACTCCACGTGGGAGGCTTTTTAGACACCAGCGGCGACGATATTCTGGCCCCTGTGGATGCGTTGGGTATCATCAATGAATTGAATTCCGCATCTGTCAAGAATGAATTGGATCACTTAGTGTTAGCGCGGGATTATTTACTCAACGAATTTGATTCTATTCCGCAAGAAGCAGAAACTGTAACCGTTAAATTCAATTCACTGATAAATGATTACGAATCCGCAACGGAAGCAATCTACGCGTCTTTACGGTCTTTTCAGGAGTACTCTGTAAGAAACACCGCAGAATTGCAAGCCTATTATTCTAAGCTGGAGCAGGCCACGCTCGTTAACACTGATGCACTTCAAAGAGGTCTCTCATCCATTGCGAGTGAGCTAGAAACCGTTTCGATTAATACCTTTGGCAATGTACCGGATCAATCGGGGGTTGACGACGATACTCCATACGAGTTTGACCCGACTGAATATACAGATCCTACTATTGGGCTTTCGGAACTCTTCGAGGAGCTAGAACAGGGACTCGATGACGTCGAAGTGCCGGAGTATGGCGATGTACTCGACAATTATGACGAGATATATCAAACATATGAGGAATCGGATTACGAAGTTGACGTATTTGTGACCGAGTCGCTCGACGTTTCCCAGTACGAAGACTTTGTTCTCCACGGCGGCAATCTCGGCGACCTTTTAGAGACGCTCGAGAGAACGTCTGACGAAGGAATCACCAATGTGGAAGAACTTGTCGAGGAAGAATTCGGTACAACCCTCGAACTCGATACTCTATTCGATGATTTGCTGGGTAGCGCGTATGTTGGGGAACTTATTTATAATGATATTGTTGCCATCGGTGGCGAGACAACTGGTTCCGTCGTCATTCTTCCTGACGAATCAGTGGTAGAAGTCGATTTCGGAAGTTCTAGTCTGTTACATGACTTGGCTACAAAATACGATAATCAGGTTGTGATAATCGAGGGCGCGTCCACAATCGTCGAGGGTACTGAAATGCCGAACCGGACAGTGATTGAAGTGCGGTCAATTTTCGGCGGTACCGAATTGGAATCCCTTAAGTCTGCCCTCGATACTTTGGATCCTTTAGACTTAACCGGCTTACGGCCAATTCTTGACAACCTGAATCTTGGATAAACTCCGACCAACCGATAGTTCACTTGACGGATAGCAGATGAAGCGCATTGGTATACTTACCGCTGGGGGCGACACTCCGGCACTCAACGCCACCATTCTGGGCGCCGTGAGGGCCGCCAATGAAGCGCGGGTTGAAGTCATAGGACTTCTGAATGGATTTTCCTCGTTTTTCCAGGATCGCGCACCACATGTTCTTCTCAATCCCCTCTTCAACGAAATACCACAACTCGACGCAACCCGCGGCGGGACTATTCTTGGTTCGTCACGAACCTACGTTAACGACGAGGATCCAACAGTTCTTGAACTCATTGCTAAGCGAATTGCAAGACTTTCGCTGGACGGGTTAATCTGTATCGGTGGAGACGGCACCTTAAATGGGTTGCAGCCAATTTGTGACATGGTACCAACCGTACTAGCACCGAAAACAATTGATAACGACCTGGGACTCAATTTCATCGGGGAAGCCGATCAATGGGTGAAGGACGTTGAGAACGGAAGCGAAAGCTATAGAAAAGAACCCCACCCTACCGGTCTCGACAAAACCTTCGCCGTACAAAAAATGATTAATTACGCAACGCCTGGGTACGCCACTGCGGTTTATGAAGCGGCTGAAGGTGTTCGCCGAGTACGGACAACGGCCGAAAGCCACCGTCGTATTGCTGTGATTGAGGTTATGGGAAGACACTCTGGTTATATTGCCCTTGGATCTAGTTACGGCCAACCCGACATGGTTTTGATTCCGGAACATCGATTTAATATTGACGCTCTTGCCAAACGCGTCCAACAAATTTACGACCACCAACGACACGCTGTGATCGTATGTGGAGAGGGCATCGTAGGAGAAGATGGCCGCGAATTTGGCGCTTCTAGCGGGAGCACCGACCCGTCAGGGAACGTCGTCCTATCTGGTGCCGCCTCTAATTTAGCTGCTACGTTACTAGATCATATTGGCGAAGACTTTTTCACTTCCTCCGGAGCTTTTCGCAATGGAAAAGCTGCTTTCTTTACCCGTAAAGTGGGTCATACTCAAAGAGGAGGCCGTCCGCTGCGGTTTGATCGATTTTATGCTTCGCAGCTTGGTGGAAATGCAACCCAAATGTTATTAGATGGCGAGAACAATTCCGTCTCTACATTACAATGGGATTCAATCGATGGATTCACCGTTGGTCGCCACGACGCAAGCCTCTTTCGTGATAAATTCGGCGAAATTCATGCACGTACGGTTCACCCAAGCTTCTACAGTCCCGAACAATTCCAGATTTCTGAACAAGGTCGCCAATACCTACACCCAATTTTTTCCGACGCCATTGGTGCAGAGGATACAGAGTTTATTCGTCAGTCTCTTTTCGATTTCGGGAACCTTTACCATGGCTACAAAAGCGTCAATGTCGACATCGCAAAAATTACTAGGTATTTAGGGGAATAGCGGCTCATGGACATCAAAAGAAGGACATTTATAGGCGCCGCCTGCGCCGGTATCACGGCCTCCCAAGTGAAAGGCCATACGAATTCGACTTTTGCTTTTAAATACATGCTGGCGTCTTCCATGTATGGAAAAATTGACGTGCTGGAGTGCATCCGCCAAGTCCGAAAAATCGGCGCCACAGCCATAGACCTTTGGCCACCTAGCCACGGCGACCAACGGCTGCAAATCGATCGCATTGGGCACAGGGCTTTTTTAAACGCTCTGGAGGACAACCAAGTAAAGTTCGAGTTATCGACTCGTTACGATTTAGGGCCACAACGCTTAAGAGACGAGATTGAGGTTGTCAGGAGCCTCGGAGGTTCGCTTATCGTTTGCGGCTCGAAAAAGGCGAACGACACTCCACTAAAAGCCCAGGTCCGAGAATTTCTCGCCAGCCTAAAGGATACGGCGCAACTCGCCAAACGTGCTGGCGTGCGTATTTGTATCGAAAACCATAGCGCCTCGTTAATAAACAGTCCGGCCTCTCTACGGTATTTTGCAGAACTAAATACCGAGCCAGCATTAGGAATCGCACTTGCCCCGTATCATCTACCGCAAAACGAAACACTTATAGCGGAACTAATAGAGACATTAGGTAACAACTTAGCACTGTTTTACGCGTGGGAACATGGTCTAGGATGCCACAAGGCAATGCCTGCCCCGCTCGAGCATATGCAAATGCCCGGCCAAGGAACGCTTGACTTCGCACCAATCGTGTCAGCTCTTGCTAAGATAAAATACACCGGTTACACAGAAATCTTCATGCACCCTACTCCTCGAGGTATACCCATAATGGAGACGGCCGATTTGGTTTCCGAGGAAATTAACCGGTCGCGAGCTTATCTCACAAGGTGCATAGCCCGTTCAAATGCTTAACACGCCCACTCTAACCCCCGCACATGCTCGGCAATATCACGAGGAGGGATACTTTATCCTGGATTCGGTGCTTTCGTCGGCCGACCTAGATTTATTAAGGAATGCCTGTGATACGCTGATCAACTCCATGCACCAGGAAATGGATCGTTTAGATACAAATCATATCCATATCAGCCACAGGAATGAACGTTATCATATTGCCAAACAGTATAATCTAGTGCCTCATCTGGATAAATTCGTCTTCAGCAATTTAATGGCTGAGATTTGTCGTGCAACAATAGGCCCTTCAGCATTCCTGTTTTATGACCAATATGTAGCGAAGGCGAAGCAAAAGGGGAGGCCTTTCTCCTGGCATCAGGACAGCGGTTATCTTGGGTTTCCGCATGAACCCTACGTTACGGTATGGACCGCCGTTGATGACATGACTGTAGAGAACGGGACTGTCTCCCTGCTCCCCTTTAGTACGATTGGAAGCCAGGAGTTAAGGCCACACGTACGAGATCCCGAATCAGGCGACAAGATAGGTTACACCGGTGAACTGCAAGGTATCACAGCGATCGTCCCAGCCGGTAGTATGGTGGTTTTTAGCAGCCTAAGCTTCCATCGTTCTGGTCCCAACACCACAAACAACATGCGTCGAGCGTATGTTACCCAGTACAGTCCCGCGGCTATCAGCAAGCCTGGATGTAATGAACCATTTCACTTGGCAGTACCATTTCTACATAATGGTGTAAATGTTTATTTACACAATGCTGACGCATAGGACACCGCGTCCTATAATAAACCCTACGCCGGTCTTTTTTTAACTTGTTTTCAGCTGAGGTCACCTGTGATGAAACGAATCATCAGCGCGTTGTTATTCTGCCTTACCTTGTTCTCCACTCCACTAATTCAGGCAGAGGAAGTTGGCTTTAAGTCCATTTTTGACGGCAAAACACTGAAAGGCTGGGACGGAAATACAGACTTTTGGTCAGTGAAAGACGGAGCGATCACGGGCATCACTTCAACTGAAATGCCCACCAAAGGAAACACTTTTATCGTGTGGCGGGAAGGCCAATTAAGCGACTTCGAACTTCGCCTGCAATTTCGTATTAAAGGAGGAAATAGTGGCATCCAGTATCGAAGTAAAGAGGTTTCTAAATGGGTGATGTCGGGTTATCAAGCTGATTTCGACGGCGCAGGTGCTTGGACCGGTACCCTCTATGAAGAACGTGGTCGTGGTGTACTTGCCAAACGCGGAAATAAAGTCGAAATCACCAAGACGGGCGAGAAGAAAACCATCGGAAGAACTTCCACGGAGCAGGAGATCCTAGCAGCGGTCAACAAGGAAGATTGGAATGATTACACGATCATCGCCAAAGGAAATCATCTTATCCAGATCATCAATGATAAGGTGACCATCGACGTGGTCGATAAGCAGGACGCCAGGGCCGCTCATAAAGGTTTGCTGGGGCTTCAGTTGCACGCTGGCCCTCCTATGTCAGTGCAGTTCAAGAATATCCGGCTAAAGCAATTACCCTTAAAGAAAAAGGTTGCGTTTATGGCTGGTCCACGGAGTCATGGGTACGGGAGCCATGAACACTATGCGGGGAGCATGATTCTAGCAAACGCTATACGGGAGAGCATGCCAGGGTATGCTGTGGAGGTATTCCAAAACGGCTGGCCAGAAGACTCGGCAGCCTTCAACGATGCGGACTGTATCGTGATGTATTGTGATGGAGGAGGAAGACATCCGGCCAATCGCAATCTGGATCAGATAGACCAATTAGCTAAACGAGGCGTTGGTGTCGTCTGCATCCACTATGGTGTCGAGGTACCGAAGGGGAATTCTGGAGATCGGTTCCTCGATTGGATTGGTGGTTATTTCGAAACAAACTGGTCGGTCAACCCGCACTGGTCTGCTAAGTTTGACCACTTTCCAGAACACCCCATTACCAATGGTGTCCAACCATTTGAAATAAATGACGAATGGTATTACCATATGCGATTTCGAAACAAGATGGCGGGCGTCACTCCTATTCTAAGCGCCCTTCCGCCGAAATCTACATTATCGAGACCCGATGGAGCGCACAGTGGAAATCCCCACGTTCGAGCATCGGTAGCAGCGGGAAATATCCAACATCTCGCCTGGGCCGCTGAGCGGCCAGATGGAGGACGTGGATTTGGTTTTACCGGAGGCCACAACCACTGGAACTGGGGGGACGACAATTTTAGAAAAATTGTACTCAATGCGATTATTTGGTGTTCAAAAGGAACGGTCCCGTCCGGGGGGGTGGAAGATGCTAAAGTAACCTACGACCAGCTGGAGAGAAATCAGGATTTTGACCAACCCGGTAACTTCAACAAGTTAGACGTTATTCGTAAGTTTAATTTAAGTCTGGGTGAAGCAGCGAAATCTTCGTCACCTAAACCACTTTATCGCAGCAAACTGATTACGAGCGAGACCCCAAATCATGCGACCCCGATCACTGTTAACATAAAAGGAAGGAAGCAACTCGTCCTCGTCGTTGAAGACGGCGGAAATGGCTATGGTTGCGACTGGGCGAATTGGGAAAATCCGATCATCAAAGGTGAAGATTGGGAGCAGTCGCTTACGGCTTTAAAATGGAAATTCGCCTCATCAGAATGGGGTAAGGTTCACGTCAACAAAAATGCCGCTGGCCAGGCAATGCGTAGCAAGGGGCGTTTAATAGAAACGGGTATCGGTACCCATTCCAATTCCACAATTATTTATGACCTTCCTGAGGGAGCTTTGAGCTTTGAGGCGATCGGGGCCCTGGACGAAGGGGGAACTAAACAGCTAGACGGCAAAGCCACGTCTGTCATTTTCGCTGTCTATGACGCAGTAAGCAGTCAACCACCAACCTCCGGTTTAGAACGCCACCCAGATCTGGCTGTGAAAGGACTTGACGTTGGTGACGGTATGGTTGCCACTTTAGCAGCATCCGAACCACAACTTTACAGCCTTACTAACCTCGATATAGATCATCGTGGTCGCGTTTGGGTCTGTGAAGTAATGAATTACCGGAAGCACGCCAATCGCAGGCCGGAAGGTGATCGAATCCTTATCCTTGAAGATTCAGACAACGACGGTGTTATGGACAAACAAACGGTATTCTACCAGGGCCGGGACGTTGATTCGGCCATGGGAATATGTGTTCTAGGAAATAGAGTTATTGTTTCCGCTACGCCGAAGGTGATAGTGTTTACTGACGATGATGGAGACGACAAACCGGATTCAAAGACGATAATGTTCGATAAAACCGGTCAACCTCAGCATGACCACTCCGTCCACTCATTTATTTTTGGTCCCGATGGAAAACTCTACTGGAATTTCGGTAATACCGGCAAAGCTGTCAGAGATGCTGAAGGAACGATTGTTACGGATCTTACTGGGAACGACGTCATTGATAACGGCAAACCTTATTACGGCGGAATGATCTTTCGTTGCGATATCGACGGAAGTAATTTTGAGGTGCTCGCTCACAACTTTCGCAACAATTATGAAGTCGCGGTCGATTCCTATGGCCGCCTGTGGCAATCGGACAATGACGATGATGGCAACAAAGGCGTCCGCATCAACTACATTCTTGAGTATGGTAATTACGGTTATCGGGATGAACTAACAGGAGCCGGATGGCGAGCCGAACGAACAGGCATGTCAGATAAAATCCCGATAAAGCACTGGCACCTGAATGACCCCGGAGTAATCCCTAATCTCTTACAAACTGGCGCTGGCTCCCCTACAGGAATCACTATTTATGAAGGAAACCTACTGCCCAACCGCTTACACAATGAAGTTATCCACTGCGACGCTGGGCCGAATATAGTCCGGGCGTACCCCGCAAACAAATCAGGCGCAGGTTTCACTGCAACCATCGATAACGTTGTCGAGGGTATCGACAAATGGTTTAGGCCTGCGGATGTGTGCGTGGCCCCGGATGGCTCGCTGTATGTGACGGATTGGTATGACCCGGGTGTCGGCGGTCATAACATGCAGGACCTAGAGCGGGGCCGTCTATTCCGAATAGCTCCACCGGGAATCAAATATGATTTCCCCCAACTCGATCTCACCAGTCTCGATGGTGCCCTTGAAGGGTTGAAATCTCCTAACCTTTCCACGCGATATATGGCCTGGACAAAACTCCATCAGTCCGGAGACCAAGCCGAATCGATACTCCTCCACCTGTATCGCACCGGCGACAGTCGAGAGAGGGCCCGAGCGCTCTGGCTTCTCGCTAAGATCGATGGGAAGGCCCAGCAATATGTAACGCTTGCAGCGCAGGATCGTGACGAGGAAATTCGTGCCACATCGCTCCGCATAGCACGACAAACCGGAGTCGATCTTTTAACGATTATCCGACGCCTAAAGGACGACGAAAGCCCACAGGTACGACGAGAGGCGCTCGTTGCCCTACGTTTTCTCGGAACGGGCGAGGCACATGAGTTGTGGGCGCACTTCGCCAGCAAGCATGATGGGAAAGATCGCTGGTACTTAGAAGCATTGGGGATCGGTGCCGACCTGCACTGGGAAGGCCGATTTTCTGCTTGGCTAAAACTAATCGGAGACCAGTGGAATACTCCAGCAGGACGCGACATTATTTGGCGGAGCCGGTCAACCAAAGCGCCAGATTTACTTGCCAGCATTTTATTAGACAAATCCACAAACGAAGACGAGCACCCCCGCTACTTGCGAGCATTTGATTATCACCAAGGACCGGCAAAAGATGCTGCTCTAGAAAAGATCCTCTTAGGGATGTAATCAATGCACGAATTCAAGTCACCATTATCCCGGCCCCGCGTATTAGTCGGAACTCTCCTGCTCCTGCTAATTCCGACGATTGCATTACCTCAGGACCCTGCACGTGACAAACTCGTCGTGGAAACCCTACTTCGTCTCAAGCGCTTTGATATCTCTGATAACGATAAGCTGCGAGATGCGGTCCTGAGGCATATGAAGACGCTAGGAGAAACGGATAGGTTCGTAGATTTAGCCGTTAAGTTCGAAGTTAAAGAGGTAACGGGAGATCTGATCAAATTAGCACAGACCTATCCAAATGCCACTTTAGGTGTGGAAGCCATCAATGCTGTGCTCAAGCTCTCGGGAACCAGCGTCGTAGAGAAGGCTCTCAACACAGACGATGTAGCTTCATCCGTGGCATTAATACAGGTCCTCGGCCAATCAACGTCTCCGGAAGTGCCCAGTTTTCTAATTCGGTTATACCAATCGACTCCCCGAAACCGGCAAATCTACGTCAATACAGCTTTATCGATCGCAAGGACCATACCGGGCCAACGGTTTTTACTCGCTGAAGCAAAAGCGGGTCGTCTTCGTCCGGAGGTTACATTTGCTGTAGGAAACGCTCTATATGCCAGCGCTGATAAAGATATTCAGGCACGTGCAAAAGCAACCATTAAACTCCCCACCACAGCAGACTCGAAACCATTGCCGCCCCTTGATGAACTAGCTCGCTTGTCTGGTTCCGCTAGTTTAGGCAAAGCGCTATTCTTTACTAAAGGCACTTGCGCAAAATGCCATAAGGTAGGGGACCAGGGCAAAGAAGTCGGGCCTGCATTAAGCGAGATAGGCACTAAATTATCCAAAGAAGCACTATTTACATCCATGCTTGATCCTAGCGCCGGAGTAAGTCACAATTACGAAACCTATTCGATCGTAACATTAACGGGTAATATCGTCACCGGCATCAAGATTAACGAAACAGACGATGAGGTTACGCTTCGCACCGCAGAGGGTATCGACAAAACTTTCAAACGGTCCACTATTGACGAGATTTTTCAAACCGGCGTATCACTTATGCCCGCCGACCTCCAACGGCTTCTATCCGTCAAAGAACTTGCTGATATTGTTGCTTACCTTCGAACACTTACGAAAAAATAATCTACCATGAACCGCAAGCCGACTTCGCTTAAATCCCGGATCATCGTTATTGCTTTAGGTATTGCGTTGGGCTACATGGCAAAGACCATATTCCGTGGCCAATCCGTTGACCCGCCGTTGTCGACTCCCCTAAGTTCCGAACGCGCCCCATAAGGTTAAGCCAGCACACCCATTACCCAACAGCCTCTATTTTCGCCTTCCGCTTCGATCGCAAGCGTATGTTGATTGCCTCTACTACGAGCGAAAAGGCCATTGCGAAGTAAATATACCCCTTATTGAAATGGGCAGCGAATCCCTCGGCGACCAACATGATTCCAATGAGGATTAGAAAGCTGAGAGCAAGAACTTTTAGTGTAGGGTGTTTTTCAATAAATGCCGATATGGGTCCTGCGGCTGCGAGCATTACTAGCATCGATATCACCATAGCCACCACGATAACCCAAAGCTCACTTACAATACCAACAGCGGTAATTACCGAATCTAAGGAAAACACTACGTCTAAGAGTGCGATCTGGAAAAGTACCCCCTTAAAGGTCACCACTTTACCATCCCCTTCGTCATGTCCTGACGCATCTTCCAATTTGTTATGGATTTCGTGAACACTCTTGCCAATCAGGAATGCTCCGCCGAGAAGCAATACCAAATCCCGGAGCGTAATCTCGTCAATTTCGTCTAGATTGTTAGCACCGCTATCCTGGTCATGGGATTCAAGTTCAGGCCCATGCGAATTAGCTTCGCTTAGACTTTCAAAGCCGTGCGTTATCGAGTCTACGGGGATCCCTAGGCTAGAGAGCTTGAAAATAGATTTACTAAACACTGCATTTTCAGGACTCATCACAAACGCTAAGGCGAATAGCAAAAGCAATCTTGTCCCTAAGGCCAAACCGAGGCCTATGTTCCGTCCAGATTTCCGTTGCTTAGCCGGTAGTTTAGAAGTAAGGATCGAAATGAATACTATATTGTCAATGCCCAATACAATTTCCATTGCCGTAAGAGCTAGTAACGGCACAAGATGCTCTGCGAATTCCGCCATGATGTAAATCCAAGTGGGTGGTTTGATATTTTCTTATTCCGGAGCTTCAGTTAATATCGCATCTCTGGACGTTACGGGCAACGCCGATTTGCTACTACTGGACAAGGGAACCAAGAACGTGGGCTTCTTCGGAAGAAAGAAACGACTTACTGACTATGCGAATTGCGCCGGCTGAGCTGGCAAGCTTCCACAGGAAGCTATTGCACAGGTAGTGCAACGATTAGATTCGCCGAATTGTGAAGAACTCCTCGTCGGTGCCGAGGGTTTTTCTGATGCATCTGTATACCGACTTCCGGACGGTCGTCTTATGGTGCAATCACTTGATTTCTTCCCGCCCCTAGTTGATGACCCCTATACATTTGGACAAATCGCTGCGGCGAATTCCCTTTCTGATATTTTCGCGATGGGTGCGACACCCGTAACAGCTCTTAACATCGTTGCTTTCCCAGATGACAAACTTTCACTGGATATTCTTGTAGAAATTTTGCGCGGTGGGGATTCTAAAGTCCGAGAGGCTGGCGCGGTGACAGCTGGCGGACATACTGTGCGAGACGACGAAATAAAATACGGCCTTTCCGTAACTGGTTTATGCCAGACCGAACAATTACTAGGCAACTCGTCCGCCAGCCCTGGCGATCTGCTCATCTTGACGAAACCACTGGGAACCGGTTTTGTCACCACCGCTATGAAAGCCCGCAAGGCAAGCAAAGCTGCTAGTGAAGCCGCTATCGCGTCGATGGCGACTCTCAATTTGGCCGCCGCAAGGTCCGCCCAACGCAGTCAGGCATCGGGTGTTACCGACATTACGGGGTTTGGTCTCGCGGGTCATGCTGTTGAAATGGCAGATAGCAGCGACGTTACGTTGCAAATTGAAACTTCGTCGTTACCTGTATTGCCGGAGGCGTTGGATTGTTTTCAAGCTGGTCATATCACTCGCGCCTCTGTGTCTAATCGCAAGGCTAACTTCGCCAGGCTCACTGGGATCCGCACTGATATGACTCCTGAATTAGAACTAATGTTTGATCCGCAGACCTCCGGAGGACTCCTCGTTTCATTACCCGAGAGCTTCGCCCAATCTTTCATTACTGAAGTTTCAGACGAACAGGCTTTTGCTCCTCAGGTAGTGGGGGCAGTTACGGCCAGAAACGATCATGCAATCGTTCTTATCTAACCAAGCGTTTCTTGATAAGCTGCTGGGTCTTTAAGTCCATTTTGCTGAAAGCCTTGCAGTCTTAAAAGACAGGCGTCGCACGATCCACAGGCTCTGTTATCGTCATCAGGATCATAACAACTTGTGGTCATTGAATAATCGACACCAAGCGATAAGCCTTTCGAAATGATTTGACTTTTAGTCATGTTAATTAAGGGTGCCACGATATCCACACCGTCCCCTTCCGTCGCCCTTTTGGTCGCCAGATTCGCAAGGCGTTCAAAAGCATCGACATACTCAGGTCTGCAATCGGGATAGCCACTGTAGTCAAGCGCATTCACACCCAACATTATGGTGTTTGCATTTCGGACCTCCGCCATGGCTAATGCATACGACAGGAATATCGTATTCCTTGCCGGCACATAGGTCACGGGAATCTCTTCCGTTAAATCTTCCACATTCTGGCTCTTAGGGACTGCGATATTATCAGTAAGGGCCGAATTACCGAAGACTCTTAAGTCGATATCTACAACGACATGATCTGAAATGCCAAAACTGGAAGCAATTGCCTCGGCTTGTTCCGTTTCATGGACATGACGCTGGCCATACCGAAAACTTAACGCAGTAATATCATAGGCGTCGGACTTAGCTATCGCGAGCACCGTGGTAGAATCCAAGCCCCCGCTTAAAAGAATAACGGCCTTTCGATTGGGAGTTTTCATTTTTTAATCAGCATGTCCCCAATTAACTGATGTTTGACTCGAATACTCCAATGTAGTCATCTCGTTGGAGTAAGATGGCCGTTTTATCCTAGCAACCTACTTATTGCCATGTCAGTAGAAAACAGTGAGACGCGATATGATTTCGCTGAATTTATAGCGGATCCTGAAAATTGGCGGACGAATTAGGTCACGAGTTGCGTTAAATTGCATTTTTAGCTTATAACACTATGGTATTGTTTATCATCAGCCCTAAGGAATTTATCCATGACCGGACTCACAATCGGATTAGTTTGCGTAGGCATACTGGTTCTAGCAGTAATAATCATTCTTGGAGTCGTCTGGAGTTCCTATAACACCCTTGTGAAATGGGACGAAGAGGCCAACAACGGGTTCGCGGATATCAATGTAGCCTGCAAAAAACGCTACGACCTGATTCCTAACCTTGTCGCAGTTGCAAAGCAATTTATGTCTCATGAGCGAGAAACCCTAGAGGGTGTAATCGCAGCACGTAACAACGCGCAAACTTCCTTAAGTGATGCGGCTGCGAATCCAGGGGACTCGGGAGCTGTAGCCGCCTTTGCACAAGCCGAACAGGCTATGACGGGGTCGGTTGGTAGGTTAATGGCTCTCGCTGAGTCTTATCCCGAACTAAAATCGGACACCCAAATGGTGAAACTCCAGGATGAGTTGTCGAGCGTGGAAGAAAAGATCGCTAGGGCGCGTGAGCTATTTAATGATCAGGTAACACGGTTCAATCAACATCGAAAACAACTACCCACCGTTTTGTTTGCATCCATGGTCGGTTTTCCGACAGACCGCGACCTCCTCGAGTTTGAAGATCAGGCTCAAATCGAAAACGCCGTGGACGTAGGAGCGATTTTCGACAGTTAGTAATTTGCTCCAGGAGTCCAAACGGACAAAGGCATCAATGACCGTAGTTCTCCAAGAGTCTCTTGAGGATTACCACTACAGCCTCCTTGCAGGGGACCGGAGAAATGATCCGCGCGTGTTCGCCGAAGGCCAGTACGCGCGGGATGATCTCCATGTCATGATTCCCCGGTACCTTCAGGATCATTTCGCCATCGCCAACCGCAGTAATTTCCTGTTTTGGATGCCAGGGCTCTTCCTCCACCCATCTCGCGCCGATATCTGTAAGTGCTATCTCGTAAACTACAGATCCTTCATTCGCGTAAATTCCAATTCCTGACTCGAGATAGTCGTGATAATCTTCCTGCTCGGGCTTAAAATAATCATCTGAAATTTCCGCATTTTGAAGTCGGTCAAGTTTCCAATGACGGACCGAGTTCGGTTCACTCTCTTCTTCGGCAATCACGTACAGACTAGCGTTGTAAAATACAATAGCCCTGGGTGAAATGCGTCGTTGCGAGTTCTCCCGCGTTAAAGACGAGTAAACAACATCGCACCAACGGTGTTGAAGGATCGCCCTTTCCAGCGTCTTCAGAATTCCCCGATGGCTGTCGTAGTTTTTAACCGGAGTGCCGCTCACGAAAAGAATTTGTCGCACGCGTTCATAGTGCTGCCATATATTTTCCGGCACGGCGTCCTGTACCCGGTTCCAAAAAGAAGTGATGCCCTGCCCAATAAACGTTCCATTCAATGGGTTTAACAAATCCCTACCCACACTCAGTGCGAGTAACTCGGTAGCCGTGGCGTTAATCTGGTAAGCTGTCCGAGTAGTTTCGCCTAATTTCCAGACCCTACCTCGATCTAATTCGAGCGAGACAATATCAAGGCCTGCAGCCTGCAGTGCGTCGATATCTCTGCGTATGGTGCGGGTATGTAGCGAAGTCAGACCAAGTTCATCCCTCAACGCATCACGCAACTCCAAAAGCGTGTATCCGAAACGCGTCCGTTCAAGAATCTGCAACAACCTGTGTTGACGAATTAATTGCTCATTTCGCGCCATTGAAAGGACATCCTGCCTCTATTCGCTTAGATGGTTGCCCAATCGATCGGATTATCTTTATCAACCGACGGGATCTCACACTCCAGCGCCTCGGAATACTTCTGAGCAGCGCCCGTATTAAAAATGACAACGCGGTCAGAGGCCGAGATAATCCCATCTTCAAGACATTTTTCTACCGCGCCGATACAAGCACCGGTCTCCGGGCAGATACTGATTCCCTCTCTGGACATCCCCAGGCGTAACCACTCACCGATACGCTCCTCCTCCACGCCGATCGCCGATCCTCCACTTTGTCTGACAGCGTCAAGAATCATGAAATCTCCGACGGCTGCTGGAACCCTAATACCGCTTGCGATGGAGTGAGCATTTACGCATGGAGTTGCATGTTTTTCTTTATTATTAAACGCCTCGACTATTGGCGCGCAACCCAAACTTTGGACACTAAACATCCTCGGCATCTTGTCGTTTTCCAGCCATCCAAGCGCAGCGAGTTCTTGGAATGCCTTCCACATTCCAATAAGACCTGTTCCACCACCTGTGGGATAAAAGATGGCATCTGGCAACTCCCAGTTAAACTGTTCTGCAAGCTCTAACCCCATCGTTTTTTTTCCTTCAATTCGATACGGCTCTTTCAGGGTCGATAAATCAAACCAACCCATTATTTGCTTACCTTCATTAACGATCCTTCCGCAATCATTAATAAGACCATTTACTCGGTAGGCCTTTGCGCCATAAGCGATAGCCTCATATTGATTAATAATGGGTGTATCTTCGGGCATGAAAACATAACAACTCATTCCCGCACGTGCCGCGTACGCAGCCGCCGCACCACCGGCATTTCCAGCCGTCGGCAGTGCCACACTGGATATGCCGAAATGATTCGCCATCGTGACTGCCATCGCCATACCGCGGCTCTTAAAACTACCTGTAGGCAATTGCGATTCGTCTTTAACCCAGAGGTCATTTAATCCGAGCGACGCCCCTAATCGCGGACTCGCTAAAAGAGGAGACATACCTTCGCCAAAACTCACGATCTTAGAGTCGTCGAAAACCGGCAATAGTTCCTTATATCTCCAAAGGCTGGATGGGCGGCCTATTAGATCGGATCGGTCCATGGCCCGCCCTACAGCTTCCAGATCGTAACGGACCCAGATGGGACGACCTTCGTGCAATGTTTGCACTACATTCGGTTCAAGGTGACTGCCATCTATAGCGCCCTCAAGATGGCTAACAAAAGAAGATTGAGCAATAGACATTGTTATGTAATTACCTTTGTAGGTTTAGATCGAGGTAAACAAATCAGATAGATGTTATGTACAACAAAGAACCAACGGGCATTAGGAGCCCAATTTCGTGTAGACCGCAACGCCACCCGCTATTAGCAGCCCTATAGCGGATAATACGACAAAGAAATCCCACAAGGCCGACGGAGCAATGCGTTTATCCGAATAATTATAGCGAAAATAAATTGCCGCAAATCCCAACATCGGAAGCATGATCGACTGCATTAAACCGCTGAGTAAAACCGCAAACACAGGCTCCACTCCAAAGCAGTACGTGATTCCACAAATTGCAGGAAGAACGCCACTCGCTATCTTTACTGACTTTCGATAGCTCTTTTCTCCAGATCTAATAAAACCCAACGTTCCTATCACATCCGAGAACATACGAGCATTTCCAGCAGTGGCAACGAAAAACGTTGAATACAAAACGGCAATCGCACCGAACAAGAACATCGATTCGGCAACATCACCAAAAACCGGCTTGTACATAACACCTAAAGACCGAACCATGTCAGCTCCGGCTGGCTGAAGATCGGCCCGATCGGGACCAAGAATGGCGGCTCCCAACAAATAAAAGGCAATTGTCGCGAACGTATAGATAACCGCCGACGCCCATGCGTCGACTTGCATTACCTTCATCCATCCTCGGGCACGGGCCGCCCATTCGTCACTATCATCTCGGACACCAGTAAATTTTGCATATCCCTGCTCCATGCACCAATACGGATAGGCAATCAATTCCGCCGCTCCAACACCGATAATCCCAAACGTCGCTAGTGCCACTCCGAGCCCTTCTCTCCAGTCGCTACCACCAACGCCAAAACTCAAACCTTCCTGTATATTTGCCCACGTTATTCGCCAAGTCGCTGCCGAATCCATCATCTGTAATCCAAAGACGTTCGCAATGGTGACCAGAGTAAACAATCCAACCAACACCGTAGAAAAGATTTGAATGAACCCGTAACGACCAACAACTAACAGGACGATCGTAACCAGCGTTAATCCGATAGCATAATACTTATCGTCCCAGATCTCCTTAAGTTCCGGTACATTCTGAAGTGCTGTATATTCGTCAACCAAAGCCATTACTTCGTCAACATTGACATCAGTTCCCGCCGCCTTCGAAGCCCTCACCTGACTGGAAAGCAACTCTGTCTGATCTTTACTCAGGCGTTGGCTTTCGTTGAATTCTTTGATTGCTAGGTCCATAGCGGCGGTGCTGGCTTCTCCCCCTAAATCGCGGGCTAATTTAACATCAGTTTCATATTTTTCTTGCGCTTCAGTAGCACTTCTTAACGCTTTCCCATAATCAGTTATTGAAGTGGATGAAAGTATGGCGTTGCGAAAGTAGACTTCATCTGGATCCATGGATTCGCTTAATCGCTCCAAAAACGCAATCCCCGGTTTCGTGTCTATCACCAATAAATCCGTTTTAGGCTCCAATTTCCCCAGCGCCTTGAAGGCAGCTATTTCACTCGACAATACCTGAGCAGAGAGATTATCAAGTTGATCCTCACTCGCTGGCTGGCTTCTCATTACCAAGTCATATTGCGCTCTCAAAACGGACTGATAGGTGACCGAATTTCGGTAGTCGTTAAAATTCCGGCCTTCCGTGGTGAGTGGCATACTAATAGACATGGCCTGACCAACACCTCCGACAATGCCGCCGAGCTGAAACATAATTGCGATAAACATCACGAACCAGTACCAGATAAACCAATTGCCTTTCCCTTCAATCTTGGGCCCCGGTAACATATTTAGGCCGCGAATAGAAGTGATGCCATTGGTCAGAGTAAAGCGCCCCAATTCGACCTGCACAAACACTTTAATTAGACAGCCAACGATAATTAGCCAGAGGAGAGTGAACCCCGCCTTGGCACCGGTACTCGTGGTGGCGATCAGTTCCCCCGAACCGACAATTGATCCGGCGATGATGAGTCCGGGACCTATCTTTGTCAGAATTTTAGCGAACCGTGTAGGTGGCTCTTGAATCGATGAAAGATCAACGTCAGAAAGGTTTTCGTCAGACATCACTCTTGGCTTTCGCTAGACAAACGTTCCATAAATTGTCAGGCGAAAAGAACCGCCTAAGTACAAACTGCAAGGATACCAACAATTGACATCAAATGCATGTCTCTAGCGATAGAAAAGTGCCGATAGCACGCTATGGTATGAGCGGACTAAACCTCGTCGGGCTAACTAATTGAGCATCACGCAAAGAGTCACTTGAATCCGTTCCATCGGCGGTACTAATCACATCACTATCATCTGGAACTTCATCCACAGCCTTGTCTGCTCGATTTGATTCAAAAATACTCATAGCCCGTTGGGAATTCGTCGGAGCAGGTACAACGCCGCCACTAACACCTTGAAAATCGTCGCTGACCGTTAATGGCAACGAACAACCCAAAAAGGTGAAACAGCTGATGACCAATAGTAGGACAATGTGGTGTTTGGCAAACATTACGACTAAAACCGCTCTCACAACTAACACGACTAGACTTCGGTAGAGTGTGAATCGGCTCAGCCTTTGATTCTCTAGATCCTTTTTTCAATTTATTTGAAACTTTGCAAGGCCATCCGAATCCTTGGATCACTTAATGTTTTTGCAACCAAACTAGCACCAGAATAATTATGCCCCTGATTATGAGAACCTGGCACCGCCACGGCGAACGTGCCAGCATCTACTGCAGCTCTGCATCCATTTTCACTATCTTCGAGGACCATCACTTGCTCAGGTAACAAATCCAGACGACGACAGGCAAGCTGATAACAATCCGGCGCAGGTTTTCCGTTCTCAACTTCTTCTGCCCCTAACACAAATTGAAACTCTTCAAGATACCCAAACTCGTCAAGGAGTTTTTTGGCGTATTCCGAAGTACTCGACGTACACACGGCCATAGGAATATGATTATTAATTAAATGAATTCTGAGTTCTTCGAACCCTGGCATCACAGCTAATATTTCAGGAAGCACGGCGATAAAGTTGCTTTCTATTGCGGAACGAATTTCCGTAACGGAACGCGTCAGTCCATAATGATCCTTTAATATCTGTATCGACACGTGGGCCTGCTGCCCCATCATTCGGCGCCTGACCTGATCATCATAATTAAATCCCAGCGGCTGCAGGAATTCACTCGTTGCATGAATAAACACCTCTTCAGTGTTAAAAATAAGGCCATCCAAATCAAACACGACAGCGTTAATCATACATATCCTCTTTTCGTTTTCGCGTGGTAAACAACCGAACAACAACAAGCAAACTGCTTCCTGGGAAAATCGATGATATAATACCAACAATCCCTAAGATGGCGTAATATATCGGAATTTAGTCCCAAGATGGATCCGAACAACTTTTTACCTTCCGCAATTCCTTCAGCTAGTCACCCCCTCGACACGTTAGTGGAGGCGGAAACAATACCCGAACACGCACTTCATTGGGCGCAGGAACATTTTATTCCCGTCGCGCGCGCCGATTGGCGTGTGCTCATGACCAATTTGGCTGTCGAATCTGGACTGGCACACGACCAATTCGAGGAGTTCTGCGCACTGCTAGACACATTCGTCCACATGCAATCCTATCACTCCAATGCTGACCTAAGTGAGAACTATGCAAAGGTCGACCCAGATACCCAGGGAGAACACGTGCAGAACGCTGGGGATCGTTTGACGGCTGATGAAAACGGCAGGGTTGCCTTGGCACAACTCGATCAAATAATGATACGAGCAAATTACCAGAAATTAACGAGGTCCGAGCTCCTTGAGGCTTTACAAAACACGTCAGATTTCGGCATTCCCATGACGTCGGATTTCTCTGTGCTCAGACGACTCGGAGTCTATGTACGGGGAAAGGTAATTGGCAAACGCATACGCCGTCGCCTCTCGCGTTTTTATCGACGCGAAGAGGTCGACGTCCCCCTCTATCAACGCCTCGTAATTTGTTTTCAGGTCGCCGACACCGCGTCGAAAAAGGACGAACACCGCTCAGATTGTCTTTACATTAAATCGTTCAAAAATATACCGCAACATGATATCGACATGTTATTACCTGGCACGACCGTGAGGATGAGTCTTCTCGATCGCGGTAAAATTGTACTTCCCACCCTTTCCGGGCTCGCCATCCTTATTTTCCGGCTATTCGCAGTGGTGTCGTTGGGGTTATTTGCTTTAGTAAGCCTATTATTTACTACGACTGGATACGCCCTCAAAACGGTCATGGGCTATTTTCGGACGAAGAGTAAGTATCAACATAACCTTACAAAAAATCTTTATTATCAAAGTCTGGGCAATAACACCGGCGTCCTCCAGCAACTGCAAAATGAAGCGGAGGTACAGGACATTCAAGAATGCCTACTCGCATATACTCTTTTGCTTGTAAGTTTTCCTAGAGGTGCTACCGCACGCGTACTTGACCGTGCCGCAGAATCCTTCATAGAAAACACGGTCGCGTTTCCTGTAGATTTTGACGTGAATGACGCCCTACGGAAACTGATCCATCTGGAATTAGTGTCTGTCAACTCGCGCAGACAATACTCTTCCATCGAAATTTCCGAAGCGATCAAGGTCTTGCAGATCAGATTCCGCGAATTAATAAACGGGTATAGCAAACCCATCATTTCTCGAGATACCTCAGAACATTCTGCTCCAACACGTTAAGGGGGACAGCTCCGCTTCCCAGAACGACGTCGTGGAATTCTCGAACGTCAAACGATGCACCTAATCGCTTTTCCGCAAGGGTTCTCAGTTCACTGATTTTGAGTTCTCCCATTTTGTACGCTAAAGCCTGACCTGGCCAGGAAATATAGCGATCGACTTCGGCAACAATATTATGGCGTGATAAAGCGGTATTTCTCACCATGTATTCAATAGACTGCTGACGTGTCCATCCAAAATAGTGTATTCCGGTGTCTACTACCAATCTGCATGCCCGCCACATTTCGTAACTTAACCGACCAAAATCGCTGTATGGGTCCTGATAGAACCCAACTTCAAGTCCGAGACGCTCTGCATACAATGCCCAACCTTCAATAAAGGCCGTGAACCCGTTAAACTTCCTGAAATTTGGCATATCATCGATCTCTTGTTGCAAGGCCAACTGCAAGTGGTGACCCGGAACCGCCTCGTGCAGCGACAGAGCCTCCAATTGATAGAGCGGGCGACTCTTAAGGTTGTAGGTATTAATGAAATAAAAACCCGCGATCTTCCCATCCGCCGATGGGGGTTGATAATAAGCCGCCGTCGTCTTAGGCGCTATGTAGGCAGGGATTTCTTTTATCCCATAGGGAGTGCGCGGCAATGTTCCAAAAAGGTTTGGCAACTCACCATCCATTTTCTTCAAAATATAGGTGACCTCTTTTTTATAACTCTCAGCATCTGGCGGGTAGAAACGGGGATCAGTACGTAAGAAATCCAAAAAGTCGTTGAAGTCACCTTTGAATTGAAGCTCTCGGGGAATCGCTTCCATTTCCGTCCGGATCCTTGCTACTTCATTCAAACCGGTCTGATGAACCTCATCCGGACTAACATCTAGCGTTGTAAATTTCCTAACACGATGACGATAAAACTCCCTACCTGCCGGACGACTGGAAACACCGATCGAACCCGAAGCTGAGGGAAGGTAATCTTCCACCATAAAGCGGAGGAATTTCCGATATGCAGGGAAGACATCGTTATAGATTAAATCTGCCCCTTCCTTGGCTAATGACGCGGCCTGTTGCTCACTTATTGATTCAGGAAATTTTGTAAAGGGAGTGAAAAGTGGACTTTTACTTGCCCGGTCGTAAATATGACTAGAGATCGTTTGTTCGTATCCTTCTAATACGACGCGGGGCAGTACATACCCTTCATTCAGACCTTTTCGAAGGAGCTCCATGTTTTGATTGGAATATTCACTAAAAGCCGCCAGCCTGCCGAGATAGCTACGATAATCAGCTTCATTCTTAAAGGGTAGACGTTTATACAGCTCAGCGAAGTAAATATGAAATCCCCAGCGATTTGTGATGGGTATGAGATATGCCTTATGATCTATCTCAGCGACTTCATCTTCCAAATATCTTATGAAGATTTCTAGGTTAAGACGTGAAGATGCGGACAGTTCCGACGTTTTGATAGCCCGAGCTGACTCTAGGAATTGTCGTAATTGTCTTGCCGATGCGAGAGTATTTGATACCGAGACGTCTGGCAGCCTGCCATCCCCACTACGATCACCGAGTTGTCCTGCGAAGACGGGATTTTGCGATAGATTCCATTCCCAGTGTTTCCTAATGACGGAATCAACTTCCTGCTCATCAGCTTTTAGTTGACCAGCGAACACCGGATGCAGCGAGTAAACAATGAACAAAACTGCGCAACGAAACAACATTCAGTCATTCCCTCTTAGTTTGATTGAATTTTGAAATAGATTTGGTATAAACCAATACCATGCGGGAAATGGATTCCTAGCTTTTCATTCGTATTAATCTACCACTTTTTACGATCAACAAATTGAAGTACGAAAAGAAACTGTTCTTATTCGGCTGCAAACATGGAGGTGAGAATGTCTGAATCAGTCTTAGGCGGTGCGGAACTTAAGTCCAAAATCCGGAAGATTGCGTTTGCGAATCGCAAAGCGCAGGAAAACAAAAAAGAGCTCAGCCAGACCATCATGGCCACCTTTATGGCACAAGAGGAATACAAGTCTGCCTCCACTGTAATGTTCTACGTTGATGTAAGGGCTGAAGTCCGGACGCGCCACGACCTCCCGTCTGCACTGGCTAGTGGCAAGAAAGTCGTGGTTCCATGGTGCAACGATGAAGGCGAACTCGAGCTTTATCATCTGGAGTCAATGGATGAGTTGGAGATCGGCATGTATAAAATACTCGAACCGAAACAGGAATTGAGGCGATTACCCCATAAACAGGTCTCCGTCAAAGAATTAGACGTCATCATGGTGCCCGGCGTCGGGTTCGATTCAAAAGGTGGCCGCACAGGGATGGGTAAAGGTTATTACGACAAGTGCTTACAGCATGCTCGGCCAGATGCATCGTTAACTGCGGTTTGTTTTGACTGTCAGATGTTTGACGAAATCCCCGTCCAGGAGCACGATATCTTCATGGACAAGGTCATCACCGAAACTACCGTCCACAACGGCGTCGGCCGTACCGCCTAATTCCTCTTGCTAAACGAGTAAACACGAAGTTATGGGAACCGAAGTTAAAATTGAAAATACATATGCGGAAGCATTTAGAAGTATTTACGCTGAGGTACTTATCACAGCAAAAAATAAGTTTTGGTTAGATCAAGCCGTCATGGCCGCAACTGGCCACGCTTCAAGCACGATCATGTGCGATTGTGAAGCAGGCCTCGATCACTACGTTGATCCGCAGGATAGCCCGGACGGTCGCATCGGTGCCGTTTGTCAGTTTCATGTCCCTCGTTTTATAAAAAATCGAGAGCGGCACCTTGAAAAGGTCTTGATAGCGCGTTTAAGTCAAAATGTACTGACCTGTCCCACCGCCACGGTTTTTAACCATTTACAATCAGACACATTTTTTAAATTAGGTAAGAAAATTGCCTATTTTGGTGACGGACACCAATTTCGCGACGTCCGAAACCAGTTACCCGTTTGGGTGATACCCATTATGGGAGGTGAATTCGTCCTCAGCCGCCGTTTTGGTTATAAGGACGGCATTATGGGCGGAAACCTGTGGTTCATGGGGCACACACAAGACTTTGCCATCGACGCGGCTTATACCGCCGCTAAAGCCGCCGATGCAACCCTGGGGGTTGTCACCACGTTCCCCGGGGGTGTTGCTGCCAGCGCCAGCAAGGCGGGAAGCAAGTACCCATTTTTGTTTGCCAGTACCTATGAAGACTTTTGTCCTACACTACGAACAAAACTGGGCGTTCAATCCAAAGTGCCGGACGGTGTTACGTCTATTATGGAAATTATTATTAACGGACAAGATCTAGAAACCGTAACTAAAGCTACGCACAACGCGTTGGATGCCACTTGTCATTTGGACGGCCTCGAGTTGATTACGGCCGGTAATTATGGAGGACGACTTGGTAAATCGTTTATTCATCTCAGACCTGACCTCCAAGCATCCTCGAACGTGGCTTAAACGCTATAAAACGCTGCCGAGCCTTATTTCTCTACGCAATATTCTCGCAAATCCATCGCATAGTAAATTTGAGTGGCCAATTTAGTAAATCCGACTCGAGGATAAAGGTGTTGTCCAACCGGATTTTGCTCAAGGGTCTCAATTCTTGCTATCTCCATCCCCGCCTTGCGCATGGCTTGCTTACCTTCTTCCAATAACCTTCGGCCTATGCCCTGATTTGATAATTGCTTTTCTACTGCTAGATTAGCAATCACACCTATTTTAGAGTCGTCATCAAGCAACATGGTGATGTAACCACACACCTTTGCATCCGAGATGGCAACCAAACAAACTCCGTTTTTCGCCGATAAATCCGCCTCCAAATGTTGGGCTTTCCTCCATTGCCAGGTTTTACCTGCGATCCGTCCGTATTTATCTTCAATGTTTTTCTCATAGGTCGTCGCACCAAAGACGTCTAAGGTAATTTCACGAATCACCGCGTGATCCGCTGCAGACGCCTCTCTGACCGATATCTCTAATGTTTCACGCATAAGGTTCTTTATCTTCCGAAGAAAAAAAGGAAATAGTAACCAACCGCCATTGAGATCAGCGCGGCCAAAAGCCTGATGCTAGTTATTGGAAATTTTTGCTTATTTGACATTCGCCGACCCTCGTCCTCTAGCACCTTTCTGGTAGGAGTTAGGATTATCGGCCTGTCCGATCATCTCAAACAAAAAACGACTCGGGATCTGTTCATAAACTTTTCCCCATTTACGGCGTGTTAGCGACATTGAAAGCGTCAATTCATCCTGCGCCCGAGTGACCCCAACATAGGCTAACCGCCGCTCTTCGTCGACGGCCTCCTGCTCAAACTGCAAAGCCCGTTTATGGGGTAAAATACCCTCCTCTAGGCCGACCATATAAACCACTGGATACTCGAGTCCCTTGGATGCATGAAGCGTTAAAAGGGCAACCGCATCTTTATCTAACTGTCGGTCCTTATCCTCCTCCAAGTCCGACGCGGCCAGAGAGATTTCTTCAAGGAACTTTTCTAGTGTCGGCTCGCGTTGCTTGTCGGTAAAACTTCCCACCGCATTAAACACTTCTTCTACCGATGCCCAACGCATTGCTCTTTCTTCTTCATCTTTACTAGTGCGCTCAACCTCCTTTTCATAACGACAGAGTTCAAGATAACGTTGCAGTGAATATTGGTCTATTGATTGT
Source organism: Rhodopirellula sp. (assembly GCA_002698965.1). Classification (GTDB taxonomy): domain Bacteria; phylum Planctomycetota; class Planctomycetia; order Pirellulales; family Pirellulaceae; genus UBA721. Next base: position 26,111 of record PAAT01000027.1, read on the forward strand.
CTAAAGAGCGCCTGCCCTTCCCGTACGAGGTCGATAAAATTTCGGATGGCGTCTCTAGCGGGCGGGGCAAAATTCTGCAAAACTTCTGCCAAATGCATGACCTCCCACATCGCTACCCCACGTTCCGTTGCTATTTCCACCAACTTCATCACAGTGCTATTAGAAATTCCCCGTGGCGGTGAATTTATAATTCTTCGCATGCTGGGTTCGTCTTTAGGGTTTTGTACAATTCGCAAGTAACTAACGACATCTTTGACCTCTTTACGGTCAAAGAATGACTTACTGCCAAGGATGACATATGGAATTTCCTGTTTGCGAAGCTCCTGTTCGAACACTCGGGGTTGTTCATTTGTACGAAACAAAATAGCTATCTCCCGTGCATTCCAGTCACCTCGTGCAATATGAATTGCAATTGCTTTTACCACTTGCTCAGCTTCTTGCTCTTCATCCTTAAATTGTTCGATTTTGGGACGTTTCCCAACTGGGCGGGCGGGTCGCAGAACTTTGTCATAACGCCCAGTGTTATAACTAATCAGCGAGTTGGCTAACTCGAGGATACTCGCAACCGATCGATAGTTTGCTTCTAAACGCACCTCCAAAGCACCGGGCCAGTCCTTAGAAAAGTTGAGAATATGTTGGACCTCACTACCTCTAAAGCCATAAATACTCTGGTCATCGTCACCTACCACACATAGGTTCCCGTGAGGCCGTGCGAGTCCCTTCACGATATTGTATTGGATACCATTTGTGTCTTGATATTCATCCACCAATAGATGGTCGAATCTCGATGCTTCCTGAAGACATATCTCTGGACAGCTTAAAAATAGCTCATCAACTAATAATAAAAGGTCATCAAAATCTACCGAGCCGCAACGTGAAAGTTCATCTTGGTAGCGGCGATATGCGACAGCACCGATATGTTCTTTATCGGAGATGGCGATATTGGCAGCGGCTCCGGGCCGAATACCCCTGTTCTTCCAATGACTGATAATAAATTGCAAGTCACGGGGGCGTAGTGAGCTATCGGGAACCCTAATTTCTCGTAGGACTTTACGGCAGATTGAGGCTTGATCGGCGGCATCCATGATCGTGAAATTAGGTGGA
>PAAT01000028.1 GCA_002698965.1 Rhodopirellula sp.
ATGGGCGGCGAGGGCAGCGGTGGCGACGGCGGCGGCGGTTGGGGCGCGCTGTTGGGCGGGTAAGGCGGCGGCGAGGGCGGCGGCGGGGCCGTGTTGGAAGCGACTGTGCCAATTGACAGCAATAAGGACAGCAACAGCAGCGGCGGCGGCGGAGATGCGCCGCCGTGCATCGGCGCGGAGGATTGCCACGCGAGAGCTTGCGAGTGCAATGGTGAGTCTTTACTTTCTAAGAAGGCAAGAAGGCGTTGCTTATCCTAAGAGGCAGGAACGCAAGGCGTTGGCGCGTTGCAAGGTGTCACGATAACACGCGCTAGTTGGTGCTTTAAATCAGAACGTGGCGGTGACAGGCATGAGCGTTCGCCAAGCCGAGCCGTGCCATGAAGCGATCGCCGAGCGTGCGCTGCCAGTCGGCAGGCGACCGCAGCTCGAGACGGGGACAAGCAACCGGCTATCGGAGGTGCTGGCCTTGGGCCGGGCACAGTTGCATGCGGGGTCCAAAACGCCCAGTCCCAGCGCGCCGCCGACGTCGGCGACGCCTGCGATGCTAAGAGAAGAGGGGCTGTTTGACACGGGAATGTCGTGGATTCAGCGCGAGGAAAATACAGAAACAGTGCGCGTCAACGCAATGAAACAGGTGCGCGATGCGGCAATGTCGGCTGCAGAGCTGCGGCACGGTTCTGGCACGGGAGGCGACTACGAGGCCGCAAGGCAAGTGGCCATCACACGTTTCAACGACTACCGCACCAACTACTGGTGCGGAGAGGTGGATACGAGCAAGGACGCGGCGGCGATGATGCAGGTTGGCGACGCAGAGCTGGAGCGCCTGTACGACGGTTACGAAGCCGACGTTTACAAGAACGTCACTGGAATCGACATTAACAAATTGGACCTTGCCGCACAGCCCGTGGCCAACCCCCCTGAGGCCACAGAAGGTACAAGAGGTTTTATGGAAGAATCCTTCATGCAGGCTTTGCAGGAGATGAGCGTTGAAGGCAATCGTGTGGCTGTCAAACTCATGGGAGGAAAGACCGTTCCCATGAACAAGACCAGGTCGGAAGAGGACATAAAACGTGCGTGGGAGAAGACCAGTTGGCAGTTGCGCAATGACTTTGAAGAATACTACAAACACCTCCAAGCAAGGTTTCCTGCTGGAACGCGCTTTGACTTTTTCACCGACGGCGATCCGCCCGAAAAGGAAGACGAATGGAAGCTGTTTACGGCGTATGCCAGCGGTAAGGGAGGAAACACGCTTACAATTACGCGCAAGGATGATAAGAACGTGCAGAAGAAAATCGATGCATGGAAAGAAAAAGACGTTCCATTCGTCAACGTTGCCTTTGCGCCCGACCCGCGCAAGTTTACGCTTGCAAAGACAGAGGCCGTCGTCGTTCTGAACATCACTCCCACAACGACAGTCTTTGACGCAACCATGTATCCTGATCCAATGCTTGATGGCAACAACTTTCAAAACTTTCAAATTAAAAACGGCCACTGGGTAGCAACCGACGTTCCAAACAGCAACCGTTTGATCCTCAAGCCTGAGGGTCTTGGGGACACCGAGATCATGGCCCGCGAAGACATGAAAGTTTATCTTGCGAACATGGGTGTTGGTGACATTCTTGTCAAATCGCAAGGACAGACTGAATTGGACGAGGACGTTACAACTTACACGGCGATTCCTTTTGACAACAAGTTTGCGGTTTACATGAAGCCTCAGCACCACAGCGAGCAGACGGCTGGGATCCCGGGAGGAGCTCTTTTCATGTCAGGAGTGCGAGGTTTGACAAACATGACCAAGACAATCGGCGACAGTCAATACAAGAAGTGGTGCGCACGCATGTTGAAGTTGGCCAAAACACAGTGGGAATCTGGACATAACCGTGAGGAATACAACGAGCTTTTGGAGATTTACAGAGAGATGGTAAACAGCCACAAAAATCAGGGAAGTGACAATGGAAACAATGCCAGCCACCGCGACTCGCTCTTACCCGGAGAGAACACTGAAGAAAACTTCAGAAATCTTCTTGAAACCAAGTACAAGAATGGAAAGTTTTGTGCGACTATCACAAAGCCGAGCGAGATCAAGAGCAGCGCCGCCGACGACGAAGACGTCGGCGGTATTGAACTGTGCTGCGACGAAGAGGACACGGGCGGCTTTCCAGACGAAGCACAGGCGTTCTTCGAAAGCAAGATGCACGGCAAGAACACAAGCAACAAGAATGGGCTTTGTGAAAAAAAACTGGGTAACTACGATAGGTCGCAAAGGGAAATCGACGACAAGTGCTTTCATACCCAACAAGCCATGCGGCAATCAAAAGAACGGATGAAGGATTTTAAAAGAGCGGCACGTACATACGTGCTGAATGGTTCAGGCGACAATTTCAACGCCGCGTTTACCGCATACAAGGGGTTGCGCCAAAGCTATTTTGGAGAAAACGACGGCAGCTTTACGCCTGAAGAGTACAGAACCAAGTTTGACGAGATTATAAAGCAATTTGAAACCGACAAGGATGTTGGCGCGCTCAAATTCAAGGACCCTACAATGACCCTAACCAGCATTCCAAGCGTCAACCTGGAAGAGGTGTTTGCTCAAGAGGCCGCAACGGGCTGCGGGTTCAACCGCTGGACAAATATGCAGTATCCCTGCGGCTTTGTGGTGACCGAGTTTGCAAACGACGGCACGTACACCTTCTATTGCATCAGCGGCAAGGCAGAAACCCAGTACCTTGACCATGGACAATGGTTGGAGGAGCTTGGCAAAGAGAAGCAGAGGGAGAGCATGGCGGAAGTCGTCGGAATGCTTCAAACACTCCTTGACGGTAGCCCCAACTACCACAGGGTCATCATGCCAAAACCGCGGCCGGCACCGCCGGAGCCAGAGCCCGTCCTTCCGTCAAACGTTCTCGAGTATTTGCAAAACTATCTGGGTGTCAAGATCAACGACGACGAACAGGTGCAAGAACGACTGAATGAAGGTCAGCTCAACAATGCCACCCGATACGTGATCCCATTCAACTCGGACCAGGGTGGATTTGCTTCGTCTGACGAATCGAGAATTGAGGAGGTGCAAGAGGAGCTGGAGGACAGGAAACAACAATTACTTCTTACATACAAGCCACCGCAAGACGAGACACCCGCGCCAGGCCCTGACCGTTTTGCAGCAGCACCTGACAGCCCGTACAATGACTTGAATCACACTCCACAATTTCTTCTTACGCAGAACCAGCCCTAGTAGTAGGCGTGTCCTTACCATCGGTTGCGGTGGGTCAGTGTATCGTAGCCCGAGTCCGGGTCGTATCCGTCGTTTATATTTGAACTTTCTCGAATTAAATTTGAGCGCGATGACATGCGGCGCGTGATCATGCCCATCATTCGCGCCCCTGCGGCAGACGCCGGGGTCTGTGGCTCGCCAAGCATGATGACCGTAGGCTTGTGCGGTTCGTCCTCGCCGGAGCTGGAGTCTCCGTTTTCGCAGGTTATGAAGCGGTCGCGCAATCGTCGCCGACGCCGCGTGCGGAGATGGTCGACTGCGAGCTGGCTCATGGCTTTCACCACCGGCGCAGCGACGCCGGTGATTGTGAAGAGCACGAGCATAATGACGCGCGTCGGCGAGGAGAGCACCTCTACAAAGTCTGTGAATGCGGTGGTCACGGCGCGCAAGAGTGCTTTGAGTAGCACGGGCGCGGCCTGTTCGGCGCGCTTTTTAAGGCACAGTGCTCGAAAGTCGTGGGACAGCGAGCCCGTACCGGACTCACAGAGCTGTATGAGCTCGCGATCGGCGGCGCGCTCGGCCCACACGGCAGAGTAAGCCTCAACGACCAGCACAATCACGCGTGCCAGCGTGAGAGTGGTTGTTGCGACACCAATGACCGCCAGTACGCGCTTGGGAGAGCTCAGCCAGCGCAGGCCTGAAAAGAGCATCAAAAACGACACGGGACTGCTAAATTATCATTTTAAATCTAGCTACGACAACCTAGCGGTTGATTGCATGTCATGCGTCTTTTGAGAGACATCTGGAGCAAAATGCATTCTCCCATGAGTTGCCATCTTTGATCGCCTGAACGTTTTCGTCGACACAGTGCAAACACCGAGGAGCGTTGCAACACATGCACTTGGCAAAAATTCCTCCTATTGCAGCCGCTTCAATGACGTGGACCGACCTGTGACACGTGCAGCACTTCCTGACCGTCGTCGCCGAAATTGTAAAGATGTCGTAGTTGTGGAGGTGGGCAAATGACGCAAACATGCCCATCTGGAGCGCAAACTGTAGTTTTGTAGAAGAGAATGAGAAGACGTCTTCCTTGATCGCCTTTGAATCTTTGAGATTGTAGCCGCAACGGCTGCTGCCTGCATCTTGTTGGGGTTGTGCTTTGCGCCGGTTTTGCCCTTTGGCCTTTTTTGCGGATCGTCCGGGGCGTGAGGAAGCGGCGACGGAGGGCGCGGAAGAGGTTTCGGAGCTAGATTTGCACTTGTCAGGATGATCTACAAAGGTCGGGACGGTGTTCATGTCAGAGATGTGATACGCGGGTTTTATCAAGCCGCCAAGCGTTCGTTCTACGTATGTCATGACTTCAATGAGCTTTTGCTGCCGAGCGTTGCGCGATGTCTTTCGTTGCGGAGAGCTGGAGCTTTGAACCCGTCCCAATTCCTGGTAGGAGGCCCAGCATGCGCGGTCGCGATCTCGTAAGACTGGGTCGACGCAGCGCGAGGCGTACCCAAAGTCGGTTTGCAGTGCATCGTCGTCTTCGGGAGGCGGAGTGCTACATACGTCAATGCACAGGCCTGTGCCAATTCTGTAGAGCGTTGTGACGTTGTGGTCAAGCATGATTTTAAGAGGTCTCATGTGCGGCTCCAATGCAGGATTGGAAAGCTGTTTGTTGTAGATGGTTGCGACTCCGTCTGTCATGTGGGCTATCAAGGCGTCGATGCGGTACATGTGGCCACTTGTACCATTGGTCGGCAATGGAATGGGTGGTTCCACCGACTCAAACAAAGCGGTAAACTCTTTGGCGCTGTACTGATCGTTGATTGTTCCTGTTGGAACTTGAATGCGCTCCGGGTGGGCCGCAACACGAACCGCAACTGCCATTAAAAGGCGCACACCGAGGGGCGACATGATGTCGTCGGGCATCGCGCCCGCGTAAAAGGGATCGGCGATCATATCCAAAACGCCCATGTAGTTGTGTGTATCACAAATTCGCCGCGCGGCGCGCAAGTATCGCTCGGTTATGTACGGCTCGGTGCGTCCGGTAGTCGCAAGCTGGGATTTGAGTATTGCGTCATGCTTTTCGACAATGTTTTTCCAGTCTTTTATCTTGTACGGCACAATGGTTGGAAGCCGGTCTGAGACGCTTTGAATTGGCGCGTTGCACAAGCTGCCCGCAATTTGGTACTCTGCCAGGTTGGAGTAGACTACCAGCCCTCTGTCGCACGGTGCTTCTGGGTGCAAATCGGCGTACTGGCCAAGCACGACTTGGTGGAGCGTGATGATGCGCCCCGGCTCCACTTCCAAGCCATTTGCGTGGCGGTTAATCTCTGTAGTGTCACTTTCAAAGAGTTGAATGGGAAACATGGAGACGTGTTCGGCTGAGTGTGTGACGCGCTCAAACCTTCCGCTGTCTACGTGGCGCATGAGCTCTTCGCGCTCCGCGTCTGTTTCCGGCATGAGCCACGCCGGCATGGGCTCCAATTCCCACATACGAATGGTCGCTACATGGTAGCCGGTCGGTCCGCACCGCGTCAAGATTGCTACGCGCCGCGTCTCTCCCGGCTTAATCGGCTTGCCAATGTTGCCCTTTGGGTCGGACCTGACATACCACCGTTCCTCGTGTCCTTCCATGGAGAAGAAGGTGATTCCCCAATCTTCGCAATTTCCCAAGCTGGCGAAGCTACCGGATCCACAGGACATGTCTCCCACGATGGACGCCTGTGATTTGATGTTTTGGCCAAAGATGCGGTCGGAAAATTCACGGAGGGTGGTCACGGAATCAAGCCAATCGACGTCGTCCAATGTGTCGTATGGCAGTTTTGATTCGCATAGGCAGTCAAAGGCTTCCACAAAGTCGTCCATACAATCCACTAGTGGTGATACTCTGTGCAGACGTGAAACTCGCACGCGGAGCCACTGCGCTAGCGTCGCTACGCAGCGCGTGGCGCGGCAGTAGGCTGAGTTTGAGTTACAACATGGCACGTGCACTGTGCCAGCGAGTTTTGAAAATCGCACAGAGCGTAGACGAGAATGCCAAAATTGGTACAATCACCAAGGCGGCGGGGCTGGGCGGTGAGAATGCAAGACTTGTGCGCATACAGTGTGACAGCTCCACCCACAAATCAGTCATGAGCCGGCTTCGCGACGCCTTGCCGCTTTCTAGCGTTTCGCTAGTGGAAAATGTGGTAGAGGGGACGTTTGAAGCACAGGTCATCTTCCCAGAAGGAGCAACTAGGCGCCAATTGGCAACACTGAACGTAGAACGAAGGTCTTGGGCCAGGTGCCTGAAATTTGCAACGGAGCTCTTCACGATTGCAGGCGTCGGCGTAGCAAGTCTAGCCATATTGGCGCGCGGCTTGGGCATTTGATAAAAAGAGAAACACCCCCACCGCCGCGCACATGCTGCAGATTTTGACCGACTGCCCAGACGATAGGGCACATACAGGGGCTCCAGTGGCAGCCATTGTCTTTCTTGCCATCTTCTCGTTGCTCATCTTTGGAGACGCCGTTGCGACGGCATTTGCGCTGTCGAACGCAGTCAAGAACCTGCAGAGGGTAGCCTATCCTTCTGATAGTAAGGACGAGAAGAGTGTATTCTTACATAACATGCATGCCTAGCAAAGCAACTCCCACACACGGCTCCCCACGACTCTACGTTTGAGCCAAGTCTCCACTTACTCTAGCACGATTGCCTTGTCGGTGATCTCTGGGTTCTTGTACCATTCGTCGCGCCGAGAAGTGCCCGAAATGGTCACCTCCTTGTCCGAGGTGTCATTGGATGAGCTGGCACCCTCCGGCACACTAGTGTAACCCAAGATGATAAAGTTCCGGCGTTCGATTTCAGCCTTGCGCTGATAGTTGTAAAAGGCCATCGCATCACTCAGATCCTTCTTCAGCAAAGAAATGCGGTTCGCAAAAGCCTCTTGCCGCCAAGACATACAAGTGCTGTTCCAGCCGTCGCATGATTTAAACTTGAGAGTCGTTTGGAAAAGCCACATGACCGAGTCGGACCTCGAGCCCGGCAATTCATGAATCCAGACATGTAAGCCGGTCGGTCCGCTTCCGCTGCTGTCTCTCGCCCTTTGCAGCTCCCGCATCAGAGTTGTGAGGAGGTAACACATGTTGGCAATCTCAACAAGCTGCACAATTTCACACGCAGTGGCGCCTTCGGTGTACGGCAGTGCTTTTGAGATGATTTCCAGTAGCGTGTCTGTGCCCATGAACGTCACAGAATGACCGACGGTGTCGCAGATGGAATGCAGACTGGAGCCGCAGTCGTAATCTGGCCAGTTGCGCATTGACTCCAAAAAGATTGCCCGTCGCACCGATGGCAAGAGGTCACGAACGTGGTGCATGTTGTGTGCGTTAAACGAGGTGTAGTTCAGCATGGGCGATTGCACCAACGATGCATCAAACGGAAAGTGCACAGCCGGAGGCAATTCCAACCACTTCAGTCTTGCGGCCTTCTCAAGCGCAGCAGGTGAATCTATCAAGCCAGGCGTGCCCGCAATGCGCCCCGTGATCATGTGATCAACGCGTTGCACGATACAAACACGCCCATGTTTGACCACTCTGCGAGCATTGAATGCTATGTGTTCAGCTCTGGCCATTTCCCAGTGTTTCTCCACCCGGCTCTCAACCCTGTCCATTATCCAGAATTGCGAGCCGAGCTCTTGCAAAACGCGCTGTCTCGCGTCTCGCCAGCAGGTTGGTGGCAGTTGACCTCCTTCTTGACTGAACCCTTGACTGAACATGGCCGCAAAACGGCCTCTGCACTGTGCAACGTAGGTCTCGCATCGCTTTTCAAAGATGTTGACATTGACCTGAATCATTGCGAGTTCCACTACACGTATTGTTTGGGTTTCCACGAGCGATGCGAGAAAGACGGCCTTTCCAAGATAATTGTAAATACGCCAGAGGTTGAGCGGTGTTTCGGTCAGGAGTTTCTCTAGAGTATCATCAACATTATGCCATCCTTGTGCCGTAGCCATAAATGGAGGCGGTTTGATAATCGCTGTCTTCAGGAGCGTCTCCAACCAAGCGGCAGTGTCGAGTTTCTTGTCAAGTGCGTCTTGATCTTTTGCGTCCCAAACCACAGGAGCCCCGTCCATCGGGATAGTCTTCACGCCCACCATCTTGTACCAGCTGGTCACCCGCTCCACTTCTTGCACATCTTTCTCAACGCCTTCCTCAAAGCTCTGTTGCGGCTCCGCCTGCGGCTCGGGCGCCTGCGGCTCCGCCTGCGGCTCGGGCGCCTGCGGCTGCGGCTGCGGCTCGGGCGGCTGCGGCTGCGGCTCGGGG
>PAAT01000029.1 GCA_002698965.1 Rhodopirellula sp.
CATCAGCGGGAGGGTAATGGTAGCCGAGGCGGGACTCGAACCCGCACGTCCTATCGGACACAGGATTTTAAATCCTGAGCGTCTGCCAATTCCGCCACTCGGCCATTACCATTGGCTTGTTGAAACGATATCTTACCGCAACAGTGTGTTGCGTCCAAGAACAGTGCCTTGAGTTTTCTATGTCTAACTTTCGATTCTGTTTACAGCGTCCAGAATCGCCTTAATCGTAGATTCCACTGTATCAGTGGACGTACCGCGTCCACGATAAACAGTGCCCTGGTACTCAATCTCTACCAGGACTTCGCCGATGGCATCTCGCCCCAGTGTCGCACTACGAACCTGATAGTCTTTACATGTTATTTCCAGTCCGGTAATTTTTTCAACAGCCCAAAAGGCAGCGTCGATTGGTCCGTCGCCTTCCGCCACTTCTTCGATTATCTCCTGACCATCACGCGTGAGTGTCAATTTACAGATTGGTGTTTCACCGGACGTGGCCTTCACATCAAAAGCAACCAGGGACCACCCATTCTCAGTCTCACCGCCGTGAATTCGTTGCTGAATCAAGGCATGAATGTCACCTTCGTATATTTCTTTTTTCTTGTCAGCCAGTTTCTTGAATTCGTCAAACACCTCCTGGAGTTGTTCCGCATCGAGTTGGTAGCCAAGTTCACGAGCGCGGTCACCTAAAGCAGCGCGTCCCGAATGTTTCCCAAGAACCAGATCCGTTTTGGCAAGACCGACGTCTTCCGGACGCATTATTTCATAGGTTGTGCGTTCCTTCAGCATGCCGTCCTGATGAATCCCGGCTTCGTGGGCGAATGCATTTTGGCCTACGATCGCTTTGTTCCGTTGGACCGCCATTCCTGTAATGGAGGTTAGCAGGCGACTCGTAGGAACAAGCCTCTGCGTATTAATGTTGGTTTCAAGGTTGTAAAAGTCTTGCCGTGTCTTCAACGCCATGACGACCTCTTCCAGCGAGCAGTTACCAGCTCGTTCCCCAATTCCGTTGACGGTACATTCGATTTGGCCCGCCCCGCTCTGAACAGCGGCCAGACTATTGGCAACGGCCAAACCTAAGTCATTGTGGCAGTGGATACTGATGACAGCTTTGTCGATGTTCGGAACACGATTAAACAGCATCGAAATGGTTTTCCCCATTTGTTGAGGAGTTGCGTAACCAACAGTGTCTGGAATATTGATTGTTGAAGCACCAGCGGTGATAGCAGCTTCGACAACTTCACAGAGGAAATCGTGTTCCGTCCGAGCGGCGTCTTCCGGAGAAAATTCAATGTCGTCACAGTAGCTGCGCGCTCTGGAAACGCCTTCAACGGCGCGAGCGATAATCTGTTCGCGATTCATCTTCAGCTTAAACTCACGATGAATAGCGCTTGTTGCCAGGAAAACATGAATCCGACTCCGTTCAGCATGCTGCAGAGCTTCCCACGCCCGGTCAATGTCCTTGTCGCTACAACGAGCCAGCCCGCAAAAGGTAGTCCCTTGCATGGTACTACTGATTTCTCGAACGGCTTCAAAGTCACCCGGAGAGGCGATGGGAAATCCGGCTTCCATTACATCGACTCCGAGATTGATCAAAGCCTGAGCAAGTTCGAGCTTTTCAGCCAGATTCATGCTGCAACCAGGCGACTGTTCACCGTCGCGAAGTGTTGTGTCAAAGATGGTTATGTTTCGGGTTTCACTCATGGGTCTATATCTGTGCTTTTATGATTTTAAATTCACTGGGAATACCGTCGCTTGAAGTTTGTGGCGACGATGAAGCCATTCCGCTCGCGGATGCCGGCCTTAAACCGACGCGATAAGCAAGAGGATTACATGCGATGGAGTTGCACATTCTCCGGGCGTTCGTTTTGTTTTGAATTTGCGCATCTGTCCGTAACCGAATCGTGTATCTAAACCATTAAAAAAACCCGAGGTTTGAGGCCTCGGGTGTATCGTGTGGAATTTGTTGCTCTACTACATACACCCTACATTCGCACTAAAAGTACGCTTAGTAAGCCCAGTAATAGTAATAGTCGTGAAGACATGAACAATTTCCTTTAATTTCTATTCTTTGACTCTAATTTAGAAAGCTAGTTTTTGCAACCTTCGGTTTTTAGGAGAGGAATGTAAAACACAGAGGCTTATTTTCAGATTGTCTTAAACCCCTAGCTGCTTACTATCTACTAAGTAGGTCACTACTGTAGCGAGGTGAGGCAATACGTGTTTGATTACTGTTCAGACCTGCTGGTGGCACCTGCTGTTGAATTGTGGGCGGGGCGTATCGTCCGACCTCAGGTGGAGCTATCTTTGACATATCAATCTGTGGATAGCCATCATATTCTGGTAAAGACCAGATCTGAGAAGCATCGCCTATGTTGTTATTAATTTGGTATCGAGGCACATCAATTTGGAATGCCAACTGATTTTCCGTACCCGGGAGTAACTGGATTTGGACTCGGTGCGGTAATGAAACTCCGTGTCGTGGATAGAAGCTATGCTCGGAGGCTTTGACACTTGCTAAAATCTGGCCATTGGCAAGTGTGAGATGTTGTTCCAGAACCCATCCGAATCGATCATCAACAATCATGCGACGTGAAACTTCCCCCGATGGTGATGGAAAGCGACTCCGGATTTCGTATTTTCTTCCTTCCAATTCAAATGGGCCTTCATGGTAACCTGCAGGATCTAAATAGACCAATCCAATGGCCTCGGTAATCCAGTTAAGATCGATTGGAAGAAAGTTGCGAGCTGCTGTCGTTGCCAACTGATCGTGATGTACGTAGTAGATGGCGGGATCGGGTTGTTGTTTTACCCACAACCATGCCAACTGGTCGTTGCTCCCAAAGTCTACTTCGGTGGCTGTAAAGTCAAACAAACCGGCCGTCAGTCTGAACTTGCGCGGTTGTTCCACAATCATTTGAGCTTTCAATGTCGGAGCCCCTGCGATTGAAAGGCGGGCTCCTTGTGATTGCAGCTGTTTTACTAATTGTGTTGTATTCACAGCTGACATTAGTTGTTCCAAAGTTGGTGTTCCTTGAAACGCGACCGGAGGTAAGCCCGAGTGTTTTTGAACATAGGATTGCCACGGACATCCTGTGAGTACCAGTGTGCAACTTGCGACGAATGCAACAACAGTTCGTGTGATGGAATGAACGGATGTTGTTTGGCGATGAATCATTAGGCAGCATCCTTATACAACATTGCGACAAGTTGGTCCTGAATCTTATCTACTTCTTGAGCATCAGGGTAAGCCACAGGAACTTTGTACTCCTGCTCGTTCTTTGAACTGCTGATAATCATTAATTCATTACCCGCTTCGTCCTGTTCATTGCCTTCGAAGCTCATCATGCGTTTGCGAATCATGAGCAAAGCGAGCACAAAAGCCATGTTTGGATGTTCGTTAGATTCCATGAGTTTCTGGAAATACTGTAGAACCACTTCGTCTGGAGCAAGCGTAACCTTTACTCCATCTTCCTCGGGCACCTCGGATTGCCACCATGCTAGTGCATCGTCCGGGGCTCCTTCCCATCCGGCCAAACTGTAGTCATGCCGAACTACTTCGTCTGCTTCGGCGATCAACACGGAGTAAAAGGAATGCCCTGGTTCTAAGGTCTCTCCCGTTTTGTGGCAGAGTCGCGTCGCTTTTTTGATGTGAAACTCGAGCATCAAAAAGACCTGGACTCCTTTCCAGCGGGGATATCGTTAGTTTGCAATTGGGGAGGGCTAATTGTGGTTAATGCGTGCCGACGTACTTTCGCAGTCTCTGTCGCGCGCGGCTTAGTGTAGGACCAATGCTATTTTCAGGAACACCGGTGAGACCGCTGATCTCATGGTAGCTGCGTCCTTCCAGGTGGTAGAGCCTCACAACTTCACGCTCGTTGCCGTCGAGTACATTTAATAACTGTGCAACGATTTCCTGATTTGCTAAAAGATGGTCCGCGTTAGGCTGACGGTCTTCTATAGTTTCAGGATTGTCGAGTGATAATTTAAACGCATAAACCTGAGCCCCCTCACTTTCCTCTGCTTCCGCTGAGGATCCGGTATCTGTCGTTCTCGGATGACGACGTTTTACGACTTCACGAACTACAATTCGTCTCACGATGACAGCCAGATAAGTTGCTAATGAACTGTTGCCTCGAAAGTTTCTTAAAACGGAATAATCGTCTTTCACAAGCTGAAGAAAGACTTCGGCAGTATAGTCTTCAATGTCCTGATTGGTAATTAACAGACTACGCGACTTGATGGTGTGGTTGATAGTGTGAATTACCAAACCGATGTAGCGGTCAACAAATGCTTCCCAGGCGTGTGGAGCACGGGAAAGACATCGCTCGATTAAGTCACGGTCAAATTCGGAAAGTGCCACGATAAATCGCTGTCACAAGAATTTCAGGAATTACAGAAGAGGCATACATATCCCCTCAAGCTCAATGGATTCTAGAAATCTAGGCGTTTTGGGGCAATATGAATCCAGCCATCGGTTGGTCCAAACCTAGCAATTCATTGCTTGTTTTTACGCAATTAAAAACAAGCATTTATGCGTAAAGTCGGGTGATCAACGTTGAATTCTGGAAAAATACGGTTTTTCACCGAAAGATGGGACTAAAGCTGTGGTCGACAATTAAGTTTTTTGATTAAATTACCCTTGAATAGTCCAAATTAGTAAAAATCCATATGAGAAACGCCGATTTTGGACATAGCCGTATATATCAATTCATCGCTGATTTGTAGTGATTTTCGCCGATCGCTGCAACAAGTAGAGGAGAATCCTCATGACTCATGTTGTTTGCCAACCATGTTTTGCCTGTAAGTACACTGATTGTGTTGTTGTTTGCCCTGTAGAGTGTTTCTATGAGGGTGAGCAAATGGTCTATATCCATCCGGAAGAATGCATCGACTGCGAGGCCTGTGTTCCTGAGTGTCCAGTGGAAGCTATTTTCCATGAAGATAACGTACCTGAAGGACAGGAAGGTTTTATCGAGTTGAACGCTGAGCTTTCTCCTCAGCTGGAAGTTATCACTGAGAAGAAGGATCCATTGGTTTAGTAACAATCACTGGAGTTTGATTCATACGAAAGACGTGCTGATTCGCCTCAGCACGTCTTTTTCATGTCCTAGGTAAACGAATGGTCCGTTAGGCAATCTTTCGAGTTCGCAGGAAGGGTTGCCAAGCTTCGATATTCTCGCATTCTGTATCTAGAGTCACCGACTCTAATGGATGTGGCCGAGTTGGCTTGTTGAGTAGTTGCATGCTGGCTTCCTGAGGGGTCCGACAGCCTTTGCGAGTATTGCACTTGGTGCAACTGCAGACAATATTCTCCCAGGAAGTATCTCCTCCCTTGCTCCGAGGTTTCACATGATCGAGGCTTAGCTGATTGAAGCTAAGTTGTTTTCCACAGTACTGACACTGGCGGTTATCACGTAAGTACAAATTCTTCCGGCTAAATCGTATCGTTGTCTTTGGCATTTTATCGTAATTGATAAGACGAATGACTTTGGGGACTTCGATCTTTTGCCGCGACGACTGAATCCAATTACTAAGCAGTTTTTCCTCCATTCGCAATAAACTCAGTTCTTGCCAGAACTCGAAGGAGTAGTTGTGAAATTGTTGATCTTCGACGTCAATGACTTCAGCTGATTCGCGACACAAAAGGATGAAGGCCTGCCGACCCGAGATGATCTGCATTGCCATATAGAATCGGTTGAGAAGTAGGACGTTTGAGTATAGTCCTTGCCTGTCGGACACAATCATGCGTCGACTCCTTTCTCTGAATTGGCTACAAGGCTTCTTCAGCTGTTCGACGATTAACCCGCATGCGAATCTTAATTTATTCGCATACTAAACCTATTAAGATGTTAGCACTCTCTGCGGAATACCCGCAAATGAATTTTTTGAAAAGGCATTTTGAATTTCAGTTCACATTCTGTTGCAATTCTCGAGTCGGGATGATTACATTAAAGGAAGATGACATGGATGATCATCCAAACCTTTTCAAACACTTGCATTCGCAAGATCATTTTCAATCTAGGAAATCATTGAAATGATTCATTACTCCTGTGATTGTTGTAAACGTCCGATCGACAGCAAAACAGAACTGCGCTATGTTGTGAAGCTCGAAGTTCAGGCCACGATGGATTTGCCTGAAGTTGACTCAACTGAAGAAGAGCGTGACCACCTGCTGGAGATTGAAGAGCTGCTAGATGAGTTGGGGGAGTCCAATTTGGACTACGTTGACGAAGATTATCAACGACGTCGCTACGACCTTTGTTCGCAGTGCTATCAGGATTACATCAAGAATCCTTTAGGTATTGAGAAGACGTACCGAGTGGGCTTTAGTAAGAATTAAGCGCACGGATTGCGAACCATCTTTGAAATGCCTGGTTTTTAGCTATGCATACGGGGTAGCGTATCGCCTCGATGGATAATCTCTGCTTCGCTTCTCGCCAGTTCCTGAAGCCGTAATTCGACTTCCCGCTTGGCAGCAAAGTCCTCGGCGAGTTGCAGGTAGACGGCATAGTGACGGGCTTCAGATTCGAATAGTTTATCGTAGAAATCCGATAACTCCACATCATTAATGTGGTGCCGAAGCAGGTCGAACCGCTCGCAGCTGCGTGCTTCAATCAATGCAGCAACGAGCAATCGGTCGACGGCTCGTTGGGGTTCCTGTGGTCGAATTAACTCTTTCATCTGACGACCATAATTGCTTTGAGAAAGTCGTCGGAACGGAATACCGCGTTTTTTGAGCATTCCAAGTACTTGATGGAAGTGTTCCAGTTCTTCATTAACAATTTCTGTCATCTTCACGGTCAACTCTTCATGCTCGATATACGACATCATTAAATTGAGAGCGGCCCGTGCTGCTTTGTTTTCACAATGCGCATGATCGATTAGGATCTCGTCGAGGTGGTTGTCTACCTGTTCGAGCCAACGCTCGGGGGATTCCGTTTTTAAGTTGAGCATCATTGTTGTCGGAGTCTGGTCATTGAGAAGTCCATGAAAAAACGCGGCATGCTCCAAGCGATGACCGCGTTTTCTATTTTAATCGTTGTGCTGTGACAGCATAAGTATTACAGATTCTCGCAAACCAGGTCCCCAACTTCCGTGGTGGAGTAGCCCATACGTCCTGCTGACATACTTTCCATTTTGGTCCCCGTCACCACTTTAATTGCTTTGATGACCTTGTCGGCGGATTCAGAATGTCCGGTCTGCTCAAGCAACATTCCCATCGCAGCGATCGCAGCGATAGGATTGATCACGTTTTGGCCGGTGTACTTGGGAGCACTTCCGCCCATGCATTCAAACATGCTGGTTCCACCAGGGTCGGGGTTGATGTTCCCGCCAGCAGCAACACCCATACCGCCCTGAATCATCGCTCCAAGGTCAGTGATGATGTCCCCAAACATGTTGGTGGTAACCACGACGTCATAATACTCAGGGTTCTTTACGAACCACATGCAGGCGGCATCGATGTGATTGTAATCAGCTTCCACATCCGGGTAGTCTTTGGCGACATCCTGATAGGTACGCCAGAGAAGGTCGTGACCATAGGTCAAAACGTTGGTTTTACCTACCAGTGTCAGACGTTTGCCCTGAGGATTATTGCGTTTGCGAGTGTACTCGAAAGCATAGCGAATGATTCGCTCACAGCCTTTGCGAGTGTAAATCGCAGTTTGAGAGGCCACTTCATCCGGAGTTCCCTTTTTCAGGAATCCACCAATGCCGCAGTACATATCTTCCGTATTCTCGCGAATCACGACAAAGTCGATATCTTCAGGGCCTTTACCAGCCAAAGGTGTTTCCACGCCTGGATAAAGAGTAACTGGTCGTAGATTGACATACTGATCAAGTGCAAAACGCAGGCTGAGTAGAAGGCCTTTTTCAAGGATCCCAGGCTGCACGTCCGGGTGGCCGATGGCTCCCAGATAGATGGCGTCCTTTTCTTTCAGTTCATCGACTGCGCCTTCCGGCAGGATTTCACCTGTTTGGAGGTAACGGTCACCTCCAAAATCGTAGTCAGTCAATTCGTACTCAAAACCATCCTGTTCTGAGACTGCTTTTAGCACTTTCAGTGCTTCGTTGGTTACTTCCGGGCCGGTTCCATCACCAGGAATGACAGCAATTTTCATTGGTGTGCTTCTTTCGTGAGAACTATATGAGTTGGTTCTTATTTTTGTAATTTTTGCTCGGTACTGCGTATTGCCGTAAGTCGTGCAGAAAATTCGATTCTATCATTGGATGGAAAAACCGACTAGTAGACAGTATTGGGCAGTTTACGGCTCGTTTTGACCGACTTACCTTCGAAGGCGATTCAGCACATAATGATGAGCATGATTCAGCTAACCGTCGACAATATCGAAAAATATTTCTCCGAAGAAGCGGTACTCGACGGTGTGTCTTTTGAGCTGTCTAAAGGCGACCATGTAGCGCTTGTGGGACCTAACGGTGCAGGTAAGAGTACATTGGTGAAGATCATTACCGGTGTACTTGAGCCGGATAGCGGGACGATTGAGGTACATCCGGCGATTCGAGTCGGCATTCTTGAGCAGCAGCCTGAATATACGGCAGGCCGGACTGTCTGGGACGAAGCGGCTGCGGCATTAGAAGAATTGGCGACCCTGGGCGAAGAGGCTGAGCGTGTTGCCGCGGAGATGGCTGAGGCGACAGGTGAACTGCTGGAAGAGCTTGCCCAGCATTTTGACCGACTACAGGTTCGTCTATATCAGCAAGACGCATACAACATTGACTATCGGATAGAACGGATTCTGAGTGGTCTCGGATTTATTGAGTCTGAATTTCATAAGCCGGTTGAGCAGCTTTCCGGTGGTCAAAAGAATCGTCTGGCACTGGCTAAATTATTATTAGCTGAACCTGACCTGATGCTGTTGGACGAACCGTCAAATCATTTGGATATTGATGCAACACAATGGCTGGAACGATTTCTGGCAGCCAGTCAGGCTACGATTCTCTTAGTTAGCCATGATCGCTTTCTTATCGATCAGGTAGCGCAGAAGACGATTGAGCTACATCAGGGGACGATTGAAATTTACAAAGGCAACTACTCGTCCTACATGCAGCAGAAAGATGATCGCAATGCAGTCCTTCGACGAACTTATGAAAAACAACAGGATGAGGTCGCCAGACTCGAAGAATTTGTGCGACGTCACATTGGTAGCCAGAAAACGGCTCAGGCGGAAGATCGGCGGAAGAAGCTGGCACGGATGGAGCGTGTGAATCCCCCGCGTGAGATCAACGCGCCGGCAATGGGATTTCCTGTTCCTGAACGCAGTGGTGATATTGTCATCCGGGCAGAGCATATCTCGAAGGCCTTCGATTCCCCACTTTTTGAAGATCTGACGTTTGATATCCTACGTGGTCAGAAGTGGGGAATTCTGGGACCTAACGGGACAGGTAAATCGACCCTGATGAAAATTCTTAATAGTGAATTGGAACCTGATGCAGGTGAGATTCACATTGGAGCCAAGGTAAAGGCCGCTTATTTTGATCAGCATCTGACCTGTATTGATAGCGATAAAGAAGTCGTGGAGGCCATTAGACCGGATCACAAGGAATTTGTTGAACGTGAACGGCGTGACGTTTTGGCTCGCTTTGGTATTACCAAAGAGATGGTGTTCAAAAAAGTAAGACACTTGAGCGGCGGAGAACGCAATCGAACGGCGTTGGCTTGGCTGTCCACCCGAGATGCCAACCTGATGTTTCTTGATGAACCGACTAACCATCTCGATTTATGGGCCAGAGACTCTCTGGAACGAACGGTGCGTGATTATCAGGGAACCGTCGTGATTGTCAGCCATGACCGTTATTTTCTGGATCAGGTTTGTGACATGCTGCTTGTAGTAGAGCCCGGTCGTTTTCGCGTGATTGACGGTAACTACTCTACCTATCAGACCTTGATTGATAGCGGGTTAGCGAAAGAAGCCCGAGTTGAAATGGAGCCCAGGCCGGAAACAGTTGGTCCAAACTCTAATGAGAAGAAATCAGACAAAGCTTCTAACTCCAAGCCTCGACGTAAACGCAAGTTTCCTTATCGCAAGGTTGAGGAAATCGAAGCAGAGATTGCTGCAGCTGAATCTCGCATCGAATGTATCTATTCTGAAATGGCCCAAGAAGAGGCTTTGCGTGACGGCAGTACCATGAAAGGGCTTAGCGATGAACTTGGGGCGGTGCAACAGTCGCTTGAACCGTTATACAAACACCTGGAAGAAGCGATAGAGCTGAATTAAATAAAATTACCAGGGAGCCAATTTCGGAACCATTCCATCCAGAAGCGGAATGTGAGAATGGTGATGATAACACTTAGCCATAAAAGTTCGGCGGCAGAATATCTTTTAGAGAAGATTCGAGTCAAAAGAAGAACGATCCCAGTCAGACAACCGGCGACGACAGTTGCCTGCCAGCCCAGGAAACTTCCTGTAAGTGCCATTAGGATGGTGAACTCTGGGACCTTCCGAAAATCCTTTCTCATTAGTAGGTGAGTGGATAGAACCCCCAGTATGCCGCCAGAACCCAGTCCACAGAGCATTGGAAGCACGCTAGCAAACGTTGAGTTGATGGATGTGATTGGTTGATTGGTATGAGTAAAAGGAATGGCCTGTGGCCAGCAGATTGCCGTGATGATTGAAACAAAAAATCCAAAATAGAAGATATTGCGAGGGATTCGTTGTTGTTGCAGACTTACTAATCCTGTGGTCATCAGGATAAAGATGAGACAGGAATGTATGAGGAAATATGCGATAAAACGTGGTTCGGGGGAGAGAACAAACTTTCGAAACATAAACTCTA
>PAAT01000030.1 GCA_002698965.1 Rhodopirellula sp.
CAAATGGTAATATCAGTGAAATACTGAATAGAAGAGAAATTCGCAAGGGGTATGGGGGCTCTATCGATTCGGACGAATCACTATTACGAAAGCCAAAGTTTCGTGTGCTACCTTCTAGTATCGCCCAAATTACAAATGCCCCCAGTTGGTGAAGACCAACAGTGATTATGAAGAACGGTAGCATTTCCAGATTCATTTTGTTCCTTTGTAACTCTGCTCTGCCTGGCTAAAGACCGAATTTCTGTTTTTCAGCCCTAGTACTCGTTACAGAATTCTATCTATTCCGCCAAGTCAACTTCTAGTATTGAAAATGCAACACAACATTTGTGTTGTAATTAAAACAACTACCGCATGCGTGTGTCTGAGGGCAAAAGATGGCGGCGGGATACTTACTGACTCTCTTTTACTTCCCAAACACATTTCACTAGCTCTTTTGCTATGAAATTGCCATCGATGATATCCAAGACAAATGTGGCTTTACCATCCTTAGAGAAATCTAAAGGTTTATTTGTTTTGACCGAGTATTGAGCTCGGAATTCAGCGATTCCATCAGGCGCCGTACCACCATCTTGCACCAATAACCACCCAGGGTTAATGCCGAACTGTGGAATGCCATCGCGCTCATGGATTAAGTACCACCCGCTCGCAAAGACAAATGCATCTCGCTTGATATTAAATTGTTTAATAACAAAGCCATCTTCCTTATACACTCCATCTTTAAGCCGCAGAGTCTCTTTGTCTGTGGAACGCTTAAATGTGAGAGCAATATGTTGAGTGAACTCGGATTTTTTAGCTTTTCCATAACTAATCGCCAGTTGCCCTTCGATGGATTGATTTGAGCTGTTGTGATCGGCGCTAGGACTTCCTTGGGGGTTGTACCCAGCAAGTGAAACTAAAAGCAGTAATAGAGTGTTTTTCATTTGATCTTGTCCTGTAATTTAGATACTACGTTTACGCTTTACTAATCATAAAAATCAGACTGCTTGCCTATTAGATCAACCTTATGCAACGTCGGGTTATTATTAAGAGATGCACATTCGTGCAAATTTGGGCGCATCAATTTGTCAAATCCGCAACCAAGCCGTCACCGGCTTACTGGCCTCATCCTACCGCATGCGTGTGTCTGATGGCAAAAGATGGAGTGGCTTCGGCTGCTGCGTCAGGGCGACTCGCTCATCCGTTTGCGGTGCAATTCCTCATAGATTCTTGTATGTGTTTAGGTACGTCTCGTTTCGTAGGTCCATGATTGTTTTAGAGCGATCTTCTTGGAGTGTTCCAACCACGCGGTGAAGGCATGTCCCGGGAAGTCCTTAACGAGCTCGGTTGCTCTGGAAGCACGGCTATTCGGACAGAGCTTGAAAAGAAGTATTAAGACAGACCGGAGTGGTTGACGTTTTAGCAACAAAAGTAAGTCAAACCTGAGTTGTAGTCTTTTTGAGGACAAGCTTGTTCTATTGTCGCAAAAATTACAATTGTCTGGGGATATAGAATAAGTCTCTAATAGACACACAGGTAAGCGAAACGTACCAAGGCTTCGTCAGCCTGTAGTCTTAAATTTAAAAAGGTATTTTGGCATGCATGTGATTGTAAAGTCTTCCATTCATTATTTCCTACTGATGCTTGCATTCGGTCTAGCGAGTGGCAGCTTTTTTCTACCAGTTGTCAAAGCTGATCCCGGAGGCCATTATTATCAAGTCGATTTCACAAGTCTTACTTATGAGAATGGAAGCTTTGCAGAAGTACGTGAGGCTTATTCTGCCAACAGGGATAACAGGCTATTCGGACCCTTCGCCGATCGGCTGCCCTCAATTAATATTGCCGACGGCGGAGAATACTTTCCTGTCAATACCGACTATTCCTATGAGAACTTCTGGACACGTTTGGAATTTGTAATACGCGTTCCTAAACCGTCTGCGGTGAAAGGCACCATTATCTTTAATATAGACAACAATCAACGGAAAACTCTCCAATTCGAGTTGGCACCGACTGCTTCCACGCCAAGCCTCAGTGATTTTTTTTGGCAAAAACGAGCTGAGTATTACCAAAGTCTTATGAACAGAACTCGTTCCAACGCAGGCGCTGCATGGTTCCGTTATCAATATCGACAGAGCATGCAAAAATTGTCCGATTCACCTGAGTCGAATACATTGCGACAACAATTTCTTGATCGACAACGTTTCCGGAACGGAATGAATGACGAGCTGACATTCGCATTAGCGACCGGTGGAAGGGCAATAAGTGAAAATCTTCAGTTGCATGATCCTTTGTTCGTAAGAGAAGATCAGGACTCATCTATTCCTATCGAGACTCTCGAGGGGATTACCATTCGAGAGTACGATTGGAAAGAGCTGACAAAAGATCTAAACCCTGAAAAGGATGTTTTAGCGAATGCAATTCCATACGATCAGCATGGTGTGTTCTTTCGTAGCTTTCAGGGGGTTCTCGATCTGGCCGATCAGATGAAGACTCAGGGAAGATACTTTGTCATGCTTGCGAATTCCGGAGCGGAGGATGCAGAATCCCACCAATTTTATGAACGCCAACTTTGTCTGTCCTTAGATAATGCTACCCGATTACTGGGTTCTCAGATGGTTGAAAGCCTAGTTCTTACTGGAGGCGATCTCTACCTTCGTACAGGGACGGATATCGCTTTGGTGCTCGAACCAACGGCGTTAGGTAAGAACACGCTTCTGCCATTATTGGCGGCCCAAATTTCAGCACGGGCTTCCGAAATGCCAAATGCCAACCGAGTATCCGGTAGAGTTGGGGAAGTCACCTATCATGGCTATGTGTCGGAAGATCGAGAGATATCAACGTACTGGGCTCTTGTCGAAGGTAATGTCGTCGTTACTAATTCAACCGCTCAATTGCAACGGCTCGTTGCAGTAGCTAATAAAGAGGTTGCAGCTCTTGCTGCCCTGGAAGAGTTTGCATTTTTCCGTAATAGATATTCCTTGGAAAATGAATCGGAATCGGCTTTTGTTTTTATTTCGGATGCAACGATTCGACGATGGTGTGGCCCTCAATGGCGGATTGCTTCCGCTCGTAGAACTCGCGCCGTCGCTAAAATGGCAGAGGCACAAGCCGCAAGTATGGACGCCTTGGTTAACGGGCGTGTGGCCTCCGGACCTCTGGAATCGCCCTTAGAGCAAATTGACGCGGGACAACTCACACTTACGCCTGCCGGCGTGCGTTCGGAGCTTTATGGTAGTCTCGAGTTTCAAACGCCGATCGGTGAAATGGACATCGCGTTGGTTTCTAAGGCCGAGGCTGATGGTTACCGTCAGTGGCGTGCGGGGTACCAGAGTCGATGGCGTAATTTCTTCGACCCGATTGGGATCCAGATTTCGTTGCGTGATGGCGTGTTTGAAAGCGATGTGACCGTTATGCCATTGATAGCGGGGTCTGATTATCGTGATTTGATTAACCTTTCTCAGGGGTCCTCGCTGAGCGGAAGTTCCGGTGACCCCCATGCAGAAACTATTCTCCACTTTGTACTGTCGCTGAATCACGAGTCGGATATGCTTCGACAGCTAAATGGGGCAGCAGGTAATTTCGCACCAGGGCTCCAGGTAGATATCTTTAGCTGGATTGGAGATTCGGTCGCCTTCTATATCGATAAATCTACTTTTTGGGATGAATGGCTCGAAGTGGCTGAATCTGACTACGAAGGCCGGGAAATAGATAGCCGTGATTCCGTAGAATTCCTGCAGGCCAATCTTAATCGTGTACCTGTTGCTATCAGGGTTGAGGTGGAGAGCGGATTCCGGCTGGGTTTATTCCTTACAGCACTGAAGGGCTTCGCAGAGTCGGCAGCACCAGGACTTCTTCGCTGGGAAACCTTAAACCATAAAGAACAACCGTATGTTAGTATCGCCTCGCCCATGCTAGCTAACGATGATGATTTTCCAGAGGATTTAAGACTGTATTATTTGGCGACCGGTAAACAGTTATTGTTCACTTTAAATAAAGAAATGATCACCCGTGCTATTGATCGGGAACTGGCACGTACAGCTGGGCAAGAGTTTCCAGAAGATAAAGCGGATAGATTGGGTAGCAACATGAGCGTAAAAATTACGGAAAAAATGACTCGTTTGTATCTTCCCTTGATTGAAGACGCTTCAGCCCGTGATATGCAACGACTATCGTGGGAAAACCTTCCTATTCTCAACGAATGGAAAAAACGATATCCGGCGAAGGACCCTATCGAAGTGCATCGTGAATTCTGGCAACGTACCTTAATATGTCCGGGAGGAGGACAGTACGTATGGAATGCGGAGACACGACAGATCGAATCGACAGTATATGGCAGCCCCGCGAATCCGAAGATGCCAGCGAAAACTCCGATCCCAAAAATCCTTAAAGATCTTAAAGCGGGCGAATTTGGCGTTTCTTTTGAGGATGATGGTCTGCGGGCCCGCGTTTTGCTGGAGCTAGAGTAGGCTCAGTTCAATCACGAGTGCGACGAACTGGCTGACCGCAATTCTCCTGTTGGTTTTGCAGTTTGAATAGTACCGGTCATAGCCAGATGTTGCCACGTCACCTGAAGGTAGTGATTGATAGCAATAGATTCCGTGTTACCGGTCTACTTACGGACTAAGTAAGGTTGATCAACAGCACACAATTCCGTTTGCAGGTGCCTATGATAATAGCGACAAGAGGATCAAAAGGTGTTTTAGATAGTTCATATCAGGTAATGGTCAGTCTAGGTTTGTGTCTCGCATTTAGTTGTTTTTAGCAGCTCTGATTAAGTATGCGATTAGGTCTTTGATTTCTTCTTTGTTGAGGGTGTCAAGCAACCCGGATGGCATCGGCGATGTCTTGCCAGGATATGACTCATCAATGTCATCACGATTGACTTCGATCGTTTCCTGAGTGAATGGATTGACTTCCAGCTTAAGCGTCTTACTGGAGACTCCGACAGGTCGCCCGGAAACGGAGGTTCCATCTATGAGGACATACACGGAATAACTGTATTTTGGATCCACTACTTTCGACGGCTGGATGATCGACTCCAGAATCTGTGACGCGTTGAATCGTTTTGCGACGTTGGTTAAGTCAGGCCCGATCTGACCTCCTCGGGTACCAACTTTATGACATTTCAGGCAGCTAGCCGCGGTAAGTGCACGTACCCCATCCTCATCAGGTCGATTGTGGCTAAATGCTGAGAGGTCTTTTGTTAAGTCTTCCATTTTCCATTGTTGAACTAGCGGCCTATTGGTACTAAGATCGCCGGATTCAATTGGTTGATCGATCTTCTCGATTAGTTTTGCATAAGTCGACTTATCGCCGTCGGTGAGTATGTTGTAGAAGTCAGTGCGGATATCTGTCAGCCGTTCCCTAAGCTGATGACCACCAATCATCAGGCGAGTTCGCAAAAGCCAATTCAGGAATGCGGTTTTGGTGTCTTCGGTCCAACCCTCTTTTAAATGCGTTAGCATTCTGGCCATACGGAGTTGCTGGTATTGAGTTGAGTCCTCATTGAGGAGCCGGATAGCGGATTCTATGACGCCAGGCGGCTGCAGATAGATGAGCAATTCACCAGCCATATGGTTAACTGACTCATGCTTACCGGGAAACAGAGGGCTAATGGCTTTGATCGCAACCTTTGCTTGCTCTTCAGAAGGTTTCCCTAGACGCAGGAAACAGAGTTGATAGGCACGGAGCATAGTCAACTGCTGTTCTAAGGGCAGTTTTGTTAGGTCGAATCGCTGAAGCGCGTTAAAGACATCCGGTTGGTGTTCAGGGCCCCCACTGCGGCATAGTGCTATGAGCCCGGTTGCACAACGTAACGGATTGTCATCACGCAACACTTTGTCTTGCCAAAATTGGAACGGTTGCCGCTCTAGAGCTTTCATAGCCGAGAATCTTAGCCAGCGATCATCGCGGCCAAGGACTGGCCATGCTTCCAGATCAGACGTGTTGCCAACTCCCTCCTGATAGCTGTCGAAGATTTGCCTTGTAGTGCGTCCGCGTTTTCCGATGGACACGGATGTGCGGTGTATTTGAGGGCCGGACGAAGTCGGTTCGATGAATGGATCAACCGTCACGCGATAGAGGCCTGACTGTGAACCGCGACCACCGGTGATGAAGTAGAGGTTTCCATCCGATCCCACTTCCATATCACAAATATTCAATGGGGCACCTTCGAGAAACAATTCGTATTCGCCACGGTAGCTCGCTCCAACCGGAATCAGATCCACAAGCAGGATACGTCCGTTTTGCCAATCTGCGGCATACATTCCTTGCTGAAATCGTTTTGGCCATTCGAGTGTATGTCCAGATACCAATCCTGTTGGGGATCCGAGGCCGAGATCGAGCGTCGACGGAAGGCTGTCAGCATAGTAAGTAGGCCACTTTCCTGTGCCCCAACGCCAACCGTATTCTCCGCCGGGCACGATATGATTTATGCGAGTGGGACGATACCAGGGTTGCCCCACATCCCACTCCATATCGGCATCAAATGTAAACATCTCGTTGTCGGCATTAAATGCTATGTCGACCTGATTTCGCAGTCCCCCCGCGATGACGTGAAATGACTTGCCTTCCGGATCCATTCGCAAAATGTACCCAACACGATCGTCCTGACCGGCATCATGAGGATTTGGCAGCAGCCAGTCTTTCTGGGCATTGTTGTATGTGGATGTCTTCGCAACTTCTGCCGGCATGACCACATCGTTGCCACAGGCCAGGTAAATCTGGTTGTCGGGGCCGAGTGTAATCTGGTTCATTCCGTGGCCGAATCTACTTTTATATTCAAGCGGCAATAACAATTCCTCTTTATCTAAAGTCCCATCACCCGAGGTATCCCGCAGGCGATAGAATGCCTGTGAGTTGGTGGCGCTGACGTAAATACTGTCATGGGCATACAGTACGCCACGGCAATGTTTGAGCGAGTTGTTGATTCTCTTAAATGGAATCTCATCTCCGTTGGCAATCATGTCCAGATGCCCGACACCGACAGTATCCAGACCTAAAATGATATTCCCCTTGTCATCAAACGACATACTAATCCACGAGTCTTCACCTTCCTGTGCAGATCTCAGTAATTCAACCTTGAATCCGGGTTGGACTGTAATGTCGGTGACAGGTGTTGCGGTATTAGCCTGCGCAAAGGCGCAGGTTGTGTAGAGCAGGCCGTAAATCAAAGACGCAATACGATGAATCATAGCTGTGGTTGTCCAAAAAATCCCGGTATGTGGTTTCAGCGATCTATTGTAATACATGCTCTGGAGACATGAATTAACCAATCCGCGTTGATTTAGTGTTCCCAATTCCAGTTGGTTACCACAATTCATAAGAGTACGGGATTAACGTACCCGAAGAAAATATTATTGTCCTGTGCGATAGACGGACGTAGAGACAATGAATTTGTTTTAGGATTCTAAAATTAGGCCTTAAGCCATATCAGCATCGCTTTGGCAGACAACACCGTTTGTCGGGTGGATCGTATTTTATGCGACAGCTTTGGCCTTTCCCCCGGACGGGCCACTTTGATTGACCCTCGACTGCGGCCATGCTAAAAATGGTCAAATCACAAACAGATCTGTTACGATGGGCTTTTTCATGAACCAGCTACCGTTCTAACGGTTGTTACATATCTAAGTGATTGAGCGCATATCCTAGCGTTTAACTTTACATTGGACAAAGGGTTGTAGAATCGCCGGGCGTGAGGAGTTTTTCATCACACGCGGTCGACAAATACCACCGCACTTTTAAGGACGATACTTCAGCCATGAGAACAATTGCAGGCCTAGTTACCTTCAGCTTTGCTTTATTAGCAACTCAACAAAGTGCAGCCGAGACTCCACTAGTTAATTTGACGTCAAGTTCCGTAATAGGCGAGCAATCATCGGAGGTGACTTTTTATGCTATGGGGGACGTTCCGTACGCTCCAAACGAGGATCTGATATTACCAAAACAAATAGAAGAGTTACCGTTAGATGGTCGATTCCTGATCCATCTTGGCGATATAAAATCCGGTGCGTCGCCCTGCGCTGAAGAGGTATATATTAAAGTTAGTTCGATGTTGCGGAAGGCCAAGTCGCCGACATTCATTATCCCGGGCGACAATGAATGGAACGACTGCACGAGTCCAAATGTTGCGTGGAAATATTGGATGAAGCACTTTCACAACTTTGACAAGAACTGGGAGTATGACTTCGAAGTCAAACGGCAAAAAGCTCGCAACGAGAACTTCTCTTTTCGGCTTCGTGGCGTTCTGTTCGTCGGTATCAATCTAGTAGGTGGGCGAGTGCATGATGAAGCGGAGTGGAAAATACGACATGCGCAAAACGTCGCTTGGCTCACGCAAGTGTTAAAGGCCAACCATGGGGCGCATCAGGCCATCGTGCTTTTTGGTCACGCGCATCCGATTGTAAAGCATAATGATTTCTTCACGCCCTTTGTTGATCTCGTCGAAAAGGAAAAGTTGCCGGTGTTGTACCTTCATGGAGACGGCCATAAGTGGATTAAGGATAAGCCGTTTGGAACAGAGCTTATCACGCGTGTGCAGGTTGATCAGGGAGGCCTTGCTCCGCCATTGAAGATTACTGTAAAGCCCGCTCTCAAAGATCCATTTGTTTTTGACCGTCGGCTTTCGCCTGCTCAGAAACAGGTTTTGCCACGTTGAAATATGAAGCGTTCTAAAAGCCTGAGACTTGCGCTACACCATCGCAGATAGGCGGTGTCTCTCAGCAACCATACGGTTCGGTTGGTTCGTGTGCTGGCTAACCGTGCACTGTTTTCATGTTCGAATTCGTGGCATGTGTCGTGTTCACGATAATCGAATTAGCACAGCGTCATAAAAGAGTCCGCGCATTCCATTGTGGGCGGATGCTGTCTACCTTTGCCTTTCATTTCGATGATTAATTCATCAGTTAAAATGCTTCGTCTATATAATAGCCCTACAACTAAAAAACGGGGGTTTACTAGCGGCCTCGATGTCATTGAACTTAAGAGGACTGCAAACGCGTCACTAGCTTGCGAAACCCATCCGTATGTCCTAGGGCAAAAGAATGACGCTTGCGCGAACTTATCCTAGTTTGTTATTTGACTGGTTTGGATTCGTAGCCCTTCCAGACCCACTCAATCGCATGGGGCATGAATTGGGCTTTAGCATTGCGGATCCCATGGCCTGAATTGCGACAAAACAGATACTGATATTCATAGCCTTTGGCCTTAAGTACTTTTGCCATTCGGTGATTTGCTTCGACCCAATCATGCATGCCGTCACGCATCACGTTTGGGTTGAGTAAATCGCGATCGCCTACCGAAATGAAGAGGCGAATTGGCTTTTTTGGACTGGAAGGTATGATTGTTTTGTGAAATCCCCAGGCGCCATCAGGATACTTGGGATCAAAGGGCCAGGCCTGATTCACGAAGGTGCCGGAGGTGGTGAGTACTCGGCGGTAAAGATCGGTACGAAACCATGCCATGATGAGCGAGGCGGAGCCTCCGGAACTGGACCCCA
>PAAT01000031.1 GCA_002698965.1 Rhodopirellula sp.
CAGCATGTCGCGGCCTAAGGGGGTATCACCATACCGAGCAACATCTTTCGGATCCGGTTCATTGAATAACGATCTGCGTTTCATAAGAGCATGTGCAGTGTCGAATACAAAATTCTGAGCTTCACTAAAAGTGGCGGGACGCGTTTTGGAGTACTGTTGATTTGCAAATTTGCGAAGAGAATTGCGATCGTCATTTTGTTGAGTGTTGACTGACTCCGGCAACAAAATATTTGGCGGCGGTTCACCTTCACCAATAGCCAGCGCACCGTATTTAGGCCCCAGAAAGCCGGCGTCCTGATATTTAAATCCCCCACTGCCGGGCTTCACCCAGACATAAGGTGGAAGACCGCTGTCGCTAGGCCCCATTAGATTGGCAACTGCCGATCCAAAGTACGGGTAGATGACGCCTCGGTCTTTAGGGTCACCTCGGTTAATTCGAGGGACACCCGCCGAATGAGAATTATCAAAAGTGCAAACTCCTCGGTCCAATGCCAGCTTGTGCATAATCCGTGATGTTTTTGGCATCAATTCACTAATGTGCACTCCCGGAATAGAAGTTGCGATTGAGCGAAATGGTCCCCCAAATTGAGTGTCTGGTTTAGGATCCCAACTTTCCAGTTGGCTCATGCCACCGTCGATCCAGATGAAGAGCACTTGCTTTTCTTTTTGTTGCAGTTGTTCCGCAACGAGCGGCTGAACGAGGCCGCCCAGACCTCCGAGCCCAATGGCGCTAGCGGCCGCTCCGGCATGCAGCAAATGTCGCCGCGATAACGTGTGTTCAACGGGTTTGCAAAGCGGATTGGTTGCTTGGTGGCTGGGCATATTAAATGCTTAGTGGTTGATGGAAAATTCATTAGATGCGAGTAAGGCCCAAATTGCCTGCTCGATCGCTTTCGTCTTATCTGAGTGGGAGACGATGTATTGATTGAAATAGTTTGTTTCATCGAGTGTTGGTTTGCGAGAGAGAATTGCCAGATACAAGGTGTCCGCGTATTCTCGGTCCTGTTTGTTGAGCAGGTCGGCAAGATTACCCGGTTTTGCTGGGATCCAGGACAGTACTCGTGGCCCGTTTAGCACAAAAAGAGCCCCGCGAACGGATGGGGCAAATTCAGTTTCCGGTTCACGTGGAGGATTGGCATAGGCATCCAGGAAATCTGTACGGATGCCATCGATCGATTCATCCAATTGTTCTTGTTGGGGTTCGGTGGAATCGGCCCCAACTGTAGTGGTTTGGGTCGGAATGAGATTTAATTGCCCAGTGGCGGTGAGCATGCTCCACATGAGCTGCTCGGCACTTAGAGGCTTTTCAGAAAAAACGCGATATTCATGTCGCTTGGCGTTAGCAACCGAAGGTGTTATCGTGCCCGTACGCTGGTAAGTTCTCGATAAGCCTATTTGTCGAATCAACCACTTGATGTCGTAGTTGTTGTCCGCAAATTGTTGCCCCATGAGAGACAAAAGTTGCGGATGGCTTGGTGGGTTATCCGAATGGTGTAAATCCATCGGGTGAACGATGCCTCGCCCCATCATTAGGTACCAAATACGGTTCACGGCATTTAAATTGAAGGATTCATTTGTCGCCGTCGGTAATTGCTTAGCGAGGAAATCAAGAGGATTAAATTTAGGGATGCCCGGCGCTTTGGTTTCTTGATTAGGCTCTACGGCGAATTCTTCACCGCCAATGAATTCCGGTATAGTGATTTCAGACAGCCCAGGTAACTTTGGTCCGGTGGAAAAAGTTCCTTCCTCAAAAACTGAGTTGAATTCCAGCCTGACCTTGATTGGTTTCATGCCGATAGCTGGATAATCCGTATCGCTGCGGATGAAGGAATTGTTAATAAAGGCAAACAGTCCCTGAAAGTCTGCCTGTTTGTAATCATCAATAAAAAGATGGTCGTGGCACTGTGCACAGGCGAGGTCCATACCGAGAAACATACGGCCAATATCGCGAGCAAGCCCGGGAAAGTCGGTTGGGTTCTGACCGTACTTCTCCAATCGTTTTGTGAGGAAATATGCTGAACCTCGTGTGGTTTCGTTACTGGTGTCTGGAGAAACCATGTGCTGCACCATCTTGTCCCAAGCCATGTTCTTGTTAAAGCTGGAGGTTAAAAACAGTTGCCAATCCGGGTCAATTCCCCTGCGTTCCATGAGCATGACATTAAAGAATTCGGACATGCGCCGTGAGTATCGAGAATCTTCAAGCAGTTTATCGATAAGGTGCGAGCGTCTGTCTGTTGCCGTGTCTGATAGGAATTCGAGTGTTTCTGAGGTGTTTGGGATTTGCCCAATAAGGTCCAGGTAAATCCGTCTCAGGAATTCAGAATCAGTAGATTCCGCTGCGAATGGTTCCGGACTAGCCCGCTCGATATGCTGGTCAATGAACTCATGGAGTTGCTGCGCCACGAGTGGCTGAATGCTGCAAAAGCAACATAGAACGGCTAAAAGGGGGTAAAACTTCATACCCGTATTTTACCGTATCTGTTTGTTTTGATGCGAGCAATATTCTCGCGGAATCACCCAGCAAGGTCCTTAGATTCTCGAAGTAATACACGTATGATAGCTTCGAGATGTGAATAGCACTGAGAGCGATCGTTCATGATCTGTTGATAGGCGTATTCACCGTGTTTGTCGTCGATGATTGCCAGTGGTCGCCCGGTTTGCATAGCTTGCACCTGAATTTCACAGGCTCGTTCCAGGTAATAAAGGTCATCAAATGCTTCCGCCATATTGGGGCCAATAACAATGACACCGTGATTGGCTAAAAACAAGACGCGATTCCCCTGCATTAGCGCCGCCATGCGATTACCTTCTGCATGGTCTAACGCGAGCCCGTTGTAGTCTTTGTCATAGGAGATGCGGTTAAACCACCTTAACGAATTTTGTGTGCAGTGGATCACTTCTCCGTCATCCAGACAGGCTAAAGTGGTGGCATTCGGCATGTGCGTGTGCAAAACGACTTTGGCATTAGAGACATTTCGGTGGATTCCGGAGTGAATGAAGAAAGCCGTAGGCTCGGCTTCGTGTTTTCCATCTAGAAGTGTTCCATCCGTAGCCACGGTGATGATGTCACTAGCGCGGATTTCTGACCAGTGTAAACCTTGTGGATTCAGAAGGAACGTACCTGGCTTATCGGGAACTTCAACACTGAAGTGATTGCAGATTCCCTCGCTAAGACCAAGCCGGTCTGCCCATCGAAGGCAGGCGGCCATCTCAAGTTTAATGCGATCGATCGGGGCAGTGAGAGATTGGTAATAAGTTTCCGGGCAGATGGACATAAAATCTAGCGTTTCTCGTCTTTGATAGTTTTAATCCAGGATACCTGTGTAATCAGGAGGTCCAGGGAGGCGTAGCTTAGAGCTTGATTGGTTGCATGAGCTGAATTCAAATTGGCTGGGTGTGTTGCTTGTGTGGCGTCCCCAACGAGGAATACATTAAAGTCGTTGCGTAGATTTTCATATCCAGCGGTAGTGCTACAAACGCACATGTCCGTGGCATAGCCAGTTAAAAGGATGTGGCGTATACCCCGTCCCTTTAAAAATCCGCGCAATTCACTGTACCCTTGGTTGTCAAAGAACACGACATCCTCTTTCGAGACGTCAATTGTACTCATGACGGGTATGGGAAGTTTCCAATAGCCTCCGCCGTTATAGTGCGCTGAAGAGTCAATGCCTTGAAACTGTTTGAAATAGTCGACGACGGGTAGATCTTTGTTTAGGGGTAAGGCAGTCGGAATGCCTTGGGCCTGATAATTGTAGTCCTTAAGCTTTCGCAACATTCGCACTCTACCTTTGTCGCGAAGTATCCGATCCGGATTGGATATAGTGGTGAGATACGCATCAGTACGAGGGGCGGTGGCATCTCCGGGAAGACTATAAAGAATTGTATTGACGTGTGGGCGAAGTGATTTGAGTAAAGGGTTGATGATTTCCTGAGAATGCTTGAGTATCCCCTCGTTTTTTAACGGCGTGCCACCGAAAGCGACTCCGTTAGGACGAGGTGTTTCCCAACCTTGACCATCATCGACGCCCCAGGGATGAACACAAACGACAGCGGTTTGTCTGGCATCCAACAGATTGGGTATTTCGATGATCCCCCGAGCGTTGTAGGAAAAACGCCAGGCGCGGACGGCTAATGTTGCCTGACGATCGCTAATTAATGACGGTGCAAGAAAGTGATTCTGTTCCAACACCGGAGCAACGTAAGCAGGGTAGTCCGCAAGAATCGGTTGTGGATTGGAGATCCGTGTTAACGTGTTTTGGTATTGAATCGTCTGTTGGCCCAACAAGATTGAGTCGTTCAGCAGTAAACAGAGAACGCTCGTGGTTAAGAATCGAATCATGAGTAGCCAGTTCCTTACTTAATACGTTCTGCAATTTCGTTCAGTGTCGAGAAGCTAGCGGAGTCAGGATTTGATTTTACGAGGTTGATGATGGTTTGCAATGTTTTGTGTTCAGGGTCTTCCACTACCAAACAGGATGGGTGGCAAAGGAAATCGTAAACTTGTTTCTTTTCAATCACCGCCTCGACGCAGAGTGATACAGCCTGGTTGAATTCGTCGAGGGTCCAAAAGTTTGATCGAAAAGCATTTACATCACTGATCGGACTCATTGGGATTTCAATCAGACCGGATTTGTATTTGAATGGCTGGGCGTCAGTCTGAGACTGGACGATGTTATCGAATGTGGTCTGGCCGACGCCCTGTGGGTCACGTTTGGCCAGGTGGCGAGGATATTTACTGCTGACCCAGGAAAATCCCAGTTCCAGAAGCAGGTTCTGCAGGTCAGGGCGTTCTGAGAGGCCCTGATTGAATCCGCCGGGCGTACGAAAACCTGTTTGTTTGATTCCGGCGCGTTGTTTTAAGGCGATTTCCGTTAGGCGTATGTTTTCACGGAGTATTTCGCAGACGGTCTTGTCCCTGATGAGCCATGGGCTGCGTGAAAAACGGAATTGTGTTTCCGACGGAGTGGTTGCCAGAAGATTGACGTGATCGTACGTGTGATTGCCGATCGCGTGGCCCATCTCGTGGATTTCGTGTAACCACGAAATATTGTCTTGTTCTAAAACGCGGCCTACTAAAAAGAAATGCAGGCGAACCCCATTCTCGGCGGCGATTTTAGCAGCCTCGACAGAGTACCTTTTGGTGTCCTGATCTAGATTCCCTTTTTGATAGTCCCATTCAGTATTACCACGCTTTGGATAGTGCCTGCTCATCTCCAGGTCGTAGGTGATTGCAATCTGGGCGGTTTCAGCAGACGCGGCTCCTGCAGAGGTCGGTAAAGCGCAAGAAAGC
Source organism: Rhodopirellula sp. (assembly GCA_002698965.1). Lineage (GTDB taxonomy): Bacteria > Planctomycetota > Planctomycetia > Pirellulales > Pirellulaceae > UBA721. Next base: position 5,291 of record PAAT01000031.1, read on the forward strand.
AAAAGGCCCGTGATGCCTTTCAGAAACTCGCGACGATCGTTCATAGTGTTTCCTTTCCGGTTTGGGCTATGACTAGCGAGCCAACGGATCACCATGGTTTTGCAACCACGTATTCATCTCTTCGCGAAGCTGTTCAGCAAATTCAAAGTACTTCTTGTTGAACGCCAGATTTTTCAATTCATGTGGGTCTGTGCCCAGATGAAAGAGTTGCACGTGGTCAGCTTGAGGATAATCGATAAGCTTCCAGTTATGCATGCGAATCATGCGCTGCGAGTCGCGGAAGTACCCAATGATAAATGGATAAGCAGCCTCGATCTCACCTCGTATCACGGGCATTAGGCTGGTACCCTCGATCGATGGGTTATAAGGCTGTTCGGTTATATCCATAAAGGTCGGATAGAGGTCGCGTAAATAGCACTGGGCGGAAAACTGCTTGCCTTCCGGGATACCAGGGCCGCGAAAAATCAGCGGGACATTAATGGTATGTTCGTACATGTTTTGTTTGCCCATGAGGCCGTGACTTCCGAGTGCCAGTCCGTGGTCGCTACTGAAAATAACGATAGTATTTTGCGTTTGGTTTGTATCGTCGAGGGCTTTTAGAATACGTCCGATTTGTTGATCCATGTACGAGATGACCGCATAATACGTCGACAGGTCGCGTTTGATGTCAGTTTTGCGACGGGGAAATGTATTAAGTAATTCATCTCGACCTTTCAGATTCCCATGGTCAAATGGATGCACGGATTTGAAGTTTTTGGGAAGTGGCATGCGTTTGGCATCGTACACATTTTCCCAGCCGGGTGGCATTAGAAGCGGGTCATGTGGAGCCGTAAAATTGACGTGAAGGAAAAAAGGTTTGGTATGTTCTCGATTGATGAAGTCAATCGCGGCATCTGCAAATTTGCTTTCGATGTCCGGGGTAAGGCCCACTCCTTTTTCCGGAAACGTTTGGCGATCGTCCGTTTGAAAGACCCAACTGCGGTATCCTGTGACCTCGCGGCCGGCATAATCAAATTGCGGCTTCGTTTGCTTGCCCCCTGAGGCGAATAATCCCAGCGATTCTTGATAACCACGAGTAGAGGGGCGTCCGGCTATCATCCATTTGCCCACCCAAAACGTGTTGTAACCAATTTTTTGCATTGCCTGAGGCCAGGTTGTGTGTTCCAGATTGGGTTTAAGCGGAGGCATATGTACGCCGTTCCTGAATCCCGACTGACCAGTTAAGATCTCCGCTCGACTCGGGACACACAAAGGATTAGCGCAAGTTGCTTGTGTAAAGGTAGAGCCTTCTCGCACCAAACGGTCAAGATTCGGAGTTTGGATTATCGGATTACCCAACGCCGCGATAGTATCCGGACGTTGGTCGTCGGCAAGCAGGAAAATGATATTCGGGTGTTCAGCCAAAAGGATCGAAGGAAGACCCAGACAGTAAATTGCGAAAACGCATATTCGGAAAGTGCTTGGCATGCTTGGATAGTTTCTAATGAAAGGAGTTTGCTGAGCTAGGAATTGCCAAAGCCAATATAACTGTTATCAAGGTTGAACGGTAAGAAATCTAATAGGCAAAGTGGGATGAGATTAGTATTGACGTTTTGTGCGGCTCTATATTTACCTTGCTTTTCGTGGGGACAGGGAATCCCACGCGCTGACACGATTTTTATCAATGGGATTGTCCACACGGTCAACCCAGCAGATCAAACCGTCTCCGGATTTGCTGTTAAGGACGGACGGTTTTTGGCAGCAGGAAGTAATGAGCATGTCCTGCTTCGACGGACAAAATCGACCGACGTGATCGATCTCAAGGGGAAAACGGTGATTCCCGGTTTGATAGATTCGCACGTCCATTCTACAGGAGCAGCGATTTATGAGTATGACCACGTAGTTCCCCCAATGCATGAAATGGCTGATGTATTGGCGTATATAAAAAAACGTGTTGAAATTCTGGAAGACGATCAGTGGATCTTCATGAGTCAGGTGTTTATTACCCGTCTTAAGGAACAGCGGTTCCCAACCCGAGAGGAAATGGACCGAGTGGCTCCAAATAATCCTGTTCTGTTTCGAACTGGTCCGGATACGGCGGTTAATTCCCGGGCATTAGAATTGTCGGGGATAGACGACAGTTTCGTTCCACCCGATGACTCCAACTATAAGTTGGAGAGGGATGAGGAGGGTAAGTTAACGGGGGTCCTGCGAAGTGGCAGTTCGTTGCTTAAATACGAATCCAATACAAAAAACCCTTCGCATGATGAACGAGTCGCGCAGTTGAAGAAACTCGTCCGTGACTATAACCGTGTGGGAATCACTTCAGTTTCCGATAGAAATACGAACGATACAGCACTCGAGATTTGGCGAACCTTACATGAAGCTGGTGAATTGAGCGTTCGTGCATTTCTGTTTTACTCAATGAATGCTAATAAGAGTCCGGAGGAGATAAAGAGTCGAATTGAAAAAGCGGCTGCAGATCCGCTTCATCAATATAATCCACATTTATGGCTTCGGGGAGTTAAAGTGTTTCTTGATGGCGGCATGTTGACTGGCAGTGCCTACATGCGAAAGCCCTGGGGGGTGAGTGAAATATATTCAATTCGGGATCCTGAATACCGTGGAATGCGATATATCGAGCAAGAACGACTCTATCAGTTCTCCAAGTTAATGCTGGAGAATGGATTTCAAATGACGGCTCATAGCGTTGGCGATGGAGCTGTCCATGCATTGCTAGAGGCCTATCGAACGATCGATGAAAACGACTTTCAGGTTTCAGAGCATCGGCCATGCATTACTCATTGTAACTTCATGAGCCTCGAGGCCATTGAAAGTATGGCAGAATTAGGTGTCGTCGCAGATTTGCAGCCTGCCTGGCTCTACATGGATGGTAGAACACTTTTAAAGCAATTTGGAGAAGATCGCACCAAGTATTTTCAACCTTACAAAACAATCTTTGAGAAAGGTGTGATGGTTGGCGGCGGTTCTGACCATATGCAAAGAATCGGTAGTCGAAGAAGTGTAAATCCGTACAACCCGTTCCTTGGCATGTGGATCACATTGAAAAGACAACCTCGATATATGTCGGAGACCTTACATTCCGAACAGAAAATTAGCCGTAAACAGGCTTTGAGGTTGTATACGTTTAACAATGCGTTTTTAACTTTCGAGGAGAAAGAAAAGGGGTCGATTGAACCTGGGAAATTGGCAGACTTTGTGATCCTTGATCGCGATATCATGACGGTAGACGTCGATGACGTTAAAGAGACTCAGGTTCTTGAGACTTATCTGGGGGGACGAATCGTGTATGACCAAGACAAAGATAACCAATTGACTGGAGAATAGTTGAATTATGAAACGTAGGTCGTTTATTAAGGCAGGAATCATCACAGGCGCATCCGTTTCCACTGGTCTGTTGCAGGCCAATGTCAGTCCCGAATTGACTCCACGAACGGAAGGTGGCTTGGACTGGTATAACGTGGAGAGCTGGGGTGTAGAAGGCCGGGCGTTTGGTGATACAGACTCGTATTTTGACCGCTTACCCCGACGTGCAAAGGGAGTCGTTCGAGATGCCGTCTGGAGTTTAAGTCGGCATAGCGCTGGTATGGCCGTGCGATTTAAAACGGATTCGCAGGATATCCACGTGGATTATCGTTTGAGGTCATCGAACTTAAGTATGGTTCATATGCCGGCAACAGGCGTAAGCGGAATTGATTTTTATGGAAGGACTAATTCAGGCGAGGATCGATGGGTTCAAGTGGTCAGACCGACCAGTCAAAATGTTAAGGCTCACGTGATTAGTGGGATCGATCCTGGACCCGAGACAGGTCGGTTATTCACGGCCTATCTCCCCTTGTATAACGGCCTCGAGAAGCTGGAAATTGGGGTGACATCGGGAGCCCGGTTTACCCCGGTGTTGCCACGTTCGGAGCGTCCAGTTCTATTTTACGGAACGTCAATTATGCATGGAGCGTGTGCATCACGGCCAGGGATGTCGATTTCGGCATTGCTTGGTAGGCGTTATGACCTACCTACGGTTAATCTCGGATTTTCGGGAAATGGTCGATTAGAACTAGAACTGGCCGATATGATGGGCGAAGTAGATGCGGCCGTTTATTGTGTTGATTGCCTGCCAAACCTAAATCCGCCCCAAGTTACTGAGCGAACCGTTCCGTTCTTTAAACGTTTACGAAAATATCGGCCCAATACTCCTATAGTGATGGTTGAAGATCGTTGGTTTACTAATGCCGAATTCTTTGGAGGAACCCGCCGAAGACACGAAGGCAATCAGAAAGCATTTCGTGAAGGTTATCAGCAGCTTGTCAGCGAAGGTGTTAAAAATCTCCATTATCTCCGTGGACATGAATTGTTGGGGAACGACGGTGAGGCAGCGACCGATGGTTCGCATCCAAATGACTTGGGATTCATGCGATACGCTGAGGCCTATGCGAAAGTTTTAGATCCCCTGTTAAGTAAATAGAGGTCCTGCTTGTGGGGAGAATTTCCTTGATAGATAGCGTTAGAAAAATTTGGCCCGTGTTGTTTTGCCTAGTTGCGCAGACATATACGACTGTTGTGGTGCGTGCCGAAGACGACTTTCCTTTCTTTGAGACTAAAATCCGCCCGTTAATGGTTGAGCATTGTTATGAGTGCCATAGCGTCAAGCACGGCGTTGTTGAAGGCAATTTTAATATGGATACTCGCAACGGAATGTTGTCAGGTGGAGATCGTGGGATTGCTATCGTCGCCGGAAGGCCAGAAGTGAGTCTGATGGTGGAGGCTATCAAATATACTCATGACGAATTAGAGATGCCTCCATCCGGTCGGTTGGCTGCCCAGGAAATCCAAAATGTCGTCGACTGGATAAGCCGTGGCGCGAAGATGCCGGACGGCGACGACGTCATGCTGCTGTCGACAGACGTTGATTTTATGCAGGCCCGTGAGCATTGGGCCTTTCGTGAACTCGTTGACAGACGTCCCGCAAAATCGGATAGCGGGATCGTAGACTATTGGATACGGCG
>PAAT01000032.1 GCA_002698965.1 Rhodopirellula sp.
CTTCTTCCGGCTTATCAGCAGGTTCTTCTTCAGGCTTGTCAGCAGGTTCTTCTTCAGGCTTGTCAGCAGGTTCTTCTTCAGGCTGGTCAGCAGGTTCTTCTTCAGTGGGAGCCTCGGGTTCTTTTGTTGGTTCCTCAGTGGTATCCTGAAGGAACGCTATTTGTTGTTGTTCGATGCCTGCCAAACGAGCCCAGTCTAATTTCTGCTTGTCGCTGAGCACCGAGATTAATTTGCGTTCGGTTACCTGGTGTAGGTGTTTCTTTTCCGCATCGGTAGCATGGGCAGCCAGATCATTACGGTGTTTAACGTGGGCACGAATGGCGTTCGCTTGTTGGTCGCTGATACTTATCGCGACACGGACCTCTGGTTTAAGAAGCGATGCTAGACCGTCTTTCCTAAATTGAATCTGGTTAATACGTGTACGCTGGCTCACGGTTAAGAGGCTCAATGCCATTTGCTCGGATGTTTTGCGAAATTCCTGAGAAACAACCTCTCTCTCGACTGCAGTGTTTTCGTCGTAGAGTGATTCGAAAATTTCGAGTCGCTGCCGTTTGAGGACCTGGAACTTTTTGGTCAGTTCAGGTGAAAGTCCAGTCTCCGATTGTTGAGCCGGATCGGCTAATATCTCCAGCACGCCCAGATTGGGCGTGAATTCAGCCGCCTGGGCACAGCACTCAATTAGTGCAAAGGCCACCAAAACGAGAGAAAGTTTAATCTGCTTAACAATTGAACCAGAACGACAGGTATTCATTGAAGTTTTTCCATTACGGAGGATTCTTTGTTTCGATAGCACCATGAGGGTACCCTTAGAGCCGTAGCTATCAATACAGCACTTTCCCCTTTTCGGTCTAAAAAATAGCGCAAATTCAACAAACCGAGATCGGGAACGGTCGTACCGTTTATGCGCAATAGTTGCCCATAGGCGGTTATCACCCTAATAATAAGGTTTAACCAGCAAATTCGTTATACGTTTCGGTTTGAAAGTAGGAAATATATGACTGTGAGGTAAGTTTGGGTGGGTATTTGTTGGGTGTGCCGGTTATTTGGGATTCAAATTGACATAAAAAAAAGGAAGTAAGTTTTTGCGCAGCTGCAATTCCTAATGCTTTTTTATCCAGTCTCATTTATTTTACTGATATATGTCGTTGATTAGCAGAATACTTATCGTCTTCTTCCTAATGCCTCTGGCTGTGCAGGCACAGCCCGTCGGTAAGTTGTTGGATTTACGAGCGTACGGTCTGAATATACCGCCCGGTAAAGTGATTGCTTCGCAGGGCCAGAATGTCCTGACAATGGATGAGTTTGGCAAGTCGGTTGTCGGAAAAGTGCATGTAACTGTTGGCAACTATCACATTGTGCTATTGCCGGATGGGCAATTAGTAGGACGATCGATAACGGAGACTAAGGAGACGAATAGGCCGTTTACCGGTGCGGATAAGCAGCAACTTGGTAATTTGTTGAAGCAACAGGTGTTTACGGGTTTTAAAGTGCGGAAGAGTGGGCGTTATGTCTACCTTTATAACACTAGTGATGCTTTCGCTCAGGCTACCAGCCAAATCCTCGAAAAGATGGCTCCTGGCATTCTTGGATATATGAGAAATCTGGAATTACAAGTTCATGAACCAGAAGTTCCGCTTGTAGTGGTGATGTTTGCAACGGAGGCTGAATTTCAGCGTTATCGAAGTACGCCCCGGGGAATAGTTGCGTATTACCACACGCTAACGAATCGGGTGGTTATGTACGAAGAGTCTCGGTTTTCGGAACTCAAACCTGAGTTGGCGATTAAACAAAAGATCAATACAGTGGCTCATGAAGGAGTTCATCAACTATTGCATAACGTTGGGGTTCAGACCAGAACATCACAATGGCCAATGTGGCTTACTGAAGGGATCGCTGAATATCTATCCCCGACCAGTACCGGTCAATATATGCGTTGGAAAGGCGCAGGGACGGTCAATGATTTCAGGATGTTTGAACTCGAACAATTTCTTAAAAGCACCGAGCTGCTTTCCAAGTCGCCGGGGACCTGGATGGAGGGGTTGATTAGTTCCCATCAGCTAGATTCGCAGGGTTATGCCTCCGCTTGGTTATTGACGCATTATCTGGCGAAGCTAAGACCGATGCAATTCAGGACGTACATTCAGGAATTACAACGACTTGGCCCCCTTGATGGTAGTTATCGTCTCTCGGCGGAAGGAAGGATTCCTCAGCATCTGGACTTGTTTGCTAAGCATTATCAAATCGAACTGGCTGAATTAGAAACACGACTTGTACCGTATGTTAATAAGCTCCCTTATAAAGATCCGTTCATTGAATGGCCGCACGTGACCTTGTTGTTGCGGTTTCAGGGTCCGCGGGGCGTGCAAATGCTTGGCAATGTGTTCCATGACAATGAGATTGCTGACAAATGGCTTGCCAAGACTTTAACGCAGCTAAAGTTGAGCAGGGACCAGGTGCAGGTACAGAGAAAAGTCTTCCCGAACAGAGTGCTGGCCGAGCGATACGTGCGAACGTCAGTGAATTAAGGTACGGTGTCCGATCGCTAATGTGGTTTCATTTAAATGGGGAATTGTTCTGGTTAGGTACCGTACCATATTGGGTGATACTGTTTAGCGCACTACTGATACGCAAACGACGGGGTATCGGTATCTATTTGGCGCTTTCGGCTGTTGTTTTACTTTTTCTTTCGGACGTTATTCATTGGGTTATTTATCAGCAAACCAAAATCCCGTTATCAGGCACATGGCGAGAGGGCGGTGTCTTCTTCTATGGCTTAGCGATGACCTTGTATCAGGCCTTTCCAATGGGGTTGCTATATCTTTACAGCCGCTGTAGTGACGTTCCGGTGAAAAAGCAAGGGCATATGAATCGGGGTAGAGTTAACCCGCATTCGCTGGCAGATCATAACGGTAAACGCTGGCTTGTGCTTTCTGCTGTGTCGTTTATCCTTCCATTCGGTCTGCTGACAGGGCCGTGTGGCGTTACCCATACCTGGTGGCGTATGCATGAAATGGATATGGGACGAGTCAATCCGCGTGGCCGGGGCCTATTAGCCCTAGCACAGGTAGTTTTCGGTATGAGTTGGTTGTCGGGGTATTTCCTGTTGGCGGTGTTCATCTGTGGGTTTCGTTTTTACGCCTCTGAGATTCTCTCGTTTCTCGGGTACCCACCAGTCTTGCCCCCCTTTTGGGATGCCTGTGTCTTTTATTTTGCATCCGCTTTGATGGTGATGAGTTTTTGGCTCGCTATGATGATAGTCGCCATTTATCGGAGATCTTATTCACGGGTGGGTTCACTCGGACAAATGGCAGGGATAGCGATTCTCTGCATAGGGCTGATTTGGCAGGTGACAAGTTCGGTGCAAGGAGAGTTTCATGAGTCCCCGGCCGTTGTCTATCCACTCGAGGGCCTCTGGCTGGTTGTTGTAGGCTGGGTCGGATGGGTGGCTAGTCTTTCCGGTGTACATGAGGTCCCGGGACTGGAATCGCCCCCGGGAAAGACAGGGAAGCCGATGAGGTAGTGAGAGATTCAAACACAAGGTTGATGTCTGTTTGAGTCTGTTTTCAAATTAGAAGAACAGACAGACGGTAACAACCATCGCCGACAGGAGATTTGCCGTTGGCTATTTATGTATGAAGTTTTTCTAATGCCAGTGATTTGATGCGGCCAATCATAGAATTAAGGCCATTGGATCGGGAACGACTAATGTGTTGTCGTAAATCGATCGCTTCAAAAACGTCGTTGATGTCCAATTGGAGTATTTCGTCAGCAGACTTGTCGCTGAATAGCATGATTACTAAACAAACCAGACCTTTAACAAGTTGAGAGTCGCTATCAGCTCGATAATAGTAGCTTCCATCTTCGGTCTCTTCGATCACAAGCCAAACGCTGCTAAGACACCCCTGGACGCGATTTTCCTCGGTTTGGTATTTCGCTTCTAACGGTGGCATGGAGTTGCCGGTTTCGATAATGTAACGATAGCGTTCTTCCCAGTCATCGAAGAGTTCAAATTCTTCGATGAGCTCTTCAGCGGAAATGGATTCGACTCGATTGGACACTTAGGAAGACCTCGGGCGATTGATGCTATCGAATAATTGTTAGAACAGCTTTTATTTTCACACAGAACATGATTCGTGCAACCGCTAACTAGTCTCCATGTTTTTCGCGTAGTCGTGGTGAAGTGCGACAGATTAACTGAATCCGTTCAAACTCCTGAAGCCAGTCCTGAATTACCTGTTCATGCACATTGTCCCCAGGTGTGACCATCCCTGTGCTACATGCGGCGCCAGTGATCGTTTCGGCCATCGCTCGGTATTTTGAAATGGTTCTATCACCATAGTGTCCCACGTACTGCATATCTTCGTTGAAAAATAAAACCTGAGGGACACGTGCACCACCGCAAATGGTTAAGTTCTTCTTGAGCTCCGGGAACGTGTCGCGGTCGAGAAATCGCAAATTAATACATTTAGCAGCTTCAGCAAAACGCTGCAGGATTGGACATTGGACAACACAGTCTCCACACCAGGCGCCGGCAAAAACCAAGACATTCATTTCCCGTACAAACGAGACCAGTAGTTCACTTTGTTCGCGGTTCAATTCGGATTGTTCATAAACCTGTTCCCATCGACGCTGATCTCCCTCGTGGCCGTGCTGCTCGAGGAATTGCTGATAGGTGAGACTGTCGGGGAAAAAATCGGCTGGATTCATGGTAACTCGTTTGGAAAAAAGTATAGGTGTTTGAGGGTTATCGAATTTTGTTGTTGAGATCGCGAATCTGACTGTGCACCTGGCTGGACGCCCGAACAACAAGCAGTCGCAAAGGCGGATAATAGACGATGACTCCCGGTCCGCCATGGAGCCTCCAATGCTCTGGCGCGATAGTTCGTTGAATTAATGCTACCAAGTGTGGACCGTAATCCGGTAGGTTGGCACCGGCACGCGGAGCCAGAAACTCTCGTGCTCCGCCGGCCGAACGTGATGTGGCTTCCAGATGACGCTCCAGTGTCGATTGCAATCTGTCGGATGTAGTGCGATCAGGCGGCATCAGATTGCGCGAGATGCGAATTTCGAGTTGCCGCAGAACCTTTATGAGTCGGGCTCTTACCTTGACACGAAATTGATTGAGTGTGGGGCTTAGTCTAATCCGTGAGTCACTTGAAAGTTCTCCATAGAGTCTCGCTAGTTCAACGACGGCTAATTCATGATGACCTGATGTTTTCGCAGTGGCTTCGGCAATCATCCATTGGGAAACTTCCTGATCGTAGTCGTTGATGGACTTCTGTTCCGGCACTTGACCCCATGCGTTGGCACAAAAAAGTAAGGAAAGTAACGTTAGTGTTGATCGGTGAAATTTGGGCATGGAGTTAAGTGCAGTGAGGGGGTGGCGGGTATTTACTAATGGTAGGAAAATAAAGCTAAAACGCAACCGTTCAAGGTAGAGTTGCAGGGTTTCTCTGTTTGAGAGAAGTAGTTCGTTCTGGTAACTTAGTTAGTGTCTGAATGTTGCCGGAAATGGCACGTAGAGATACGCGGATCACCCTTATTAATGAAACGACATAGCCAATGCTAAACCTTACCAGCAATGCTAAAGCACATACTTGTGACGGGGTCTCCAGACGAGATTTTATTCAGGTTGGGAGCCTCGGGGCGGTCGGATTATCTTTGCCGCAATTAGTGGAGGCACAGGAAACGGGTGCCGTTCAGGATAAACACGACGACAGAAATGTCATCATGATTTTCAATTTAGGTGCTCCGAGTCAAATCGACACCTTTGACCCGAAACCTGATGCGGCCGCGGAGATTCGTGGTCCGTTTCAGCCGATCCAGACGGCTTCTCCGGAGATGACCCTGACGGAGATACTGCCACGACATGCGAAGATCGCAGATAAGTTCTCTCTCGTCAGAAGTGTTTACCATTCCGGAGCTGCCGTTCATGATACGGGGCACCAAATGATGCAAACCGGACGACTTTTTAGTGGTGGGATTAACACTCCCCATGCCGGTTGTGCATTATCGTACTTGCGGGGACGTAAGACAGATCTGCCGGCCCACGCCATTTTACCTGAGCCTATGGGGTCCACCGGTGGAAATCTCCCTCATGGTCAGGATGCCGGGTTTCTTGGAAAATCATTCGATCCCTTCGTGTTAAATGCGGACCCTTCTAAGAAGGATTTCAAAGTCCCCGATTTGTTACCACCGCCTGAAATTGGGGAAGCGCGGCTGAACCGCCGTCGAAAGCTGCGCGATGTCGTAGAGGATACGGTTAAGGAATTTGAGAATAGTGAAAATGCGGAGTTGCTTGGATCGAATTTCGAAGCGGCGTTCCGTTTGATGACCAGTCCGGCTGCCCGCGAAGCGTTTGATTTGAGCAAAGAACCTGAAAAGGTACGACAAAGATATGGCTTAAATCGGTTTGGACAGTGTTGCCTTTTATCGCGTCGTTTGATTGAGGCAGGTGTGCGATTTGTGACCGTGAATACCTTCTTGACCGTCTTCAATGAAATTACATGGGATATTCACGGTAGTAATCCGTTTACATCGATTGCGGGTATGAAAGACATCGTAGCGCCTATGTATGACCAGGCTTATTCGGCGCTTATTGAAGATCTGGAGGACCGCGGATTGTTGGAGAATACACTCGTCTGTAATCTTGCTGAATTTGGAAGGACACCGCGGGTCAACCCGGCAGGTGGTCGCGATCACTGGCCTCAGTGCTACAGCGTTTATTTCGCAGGTGGTGGAGTACGGGGTGGACAGGTGGTGGGTGCCAGTGACCCTAACGGAGGCTTTCCTGCAGAGCGGGCTGTTGATCCCGCCAACGTGGTGGCGACTATCTATCACAGCCTCGGGTTCGATCTCGATACGATGCTTCCCGGACCCAATGGCCGCCCCTTCCCTCTGGTGGATTTCGGTAAGGATGCAATCACTGAATTGTTCTAAGCGGTATGCAAAAAATTCCCCGTAAAATTAATAGATTCGAACCGCTGAAGCTTTTAGTTGGCTTGTTGCTGCTGTTCGTATTTACGTCGATTGGTGCTGCTGTGGAATTGAAACTCTACCCGGCGTCCGTACGCCTGCATCATCAAGAGTCTTCTCAGCGGATTGTTGTTCAATATCAAGACGAAGTAGTTGCAGGGCAGGTGCGAGAAGGGTTGAAGCTTGAGGTTGAGAATCCGAAAGTTGCAATTCTCGAAGGTGAGTTTGTTAAACCCGTGATGGACGGCGAGACCCACCTGATTGCCACACTGGGCGATTTGACAAAGCGAATCCCGGTTAAGGTGAGCGGGCAAAGTCAGGAATTCCGTTGGAGTTTCCGTAATCACGTCGAATCGGTGCTGTCCAAGGCCGGTTGCAACGGAGGAGCATGCCATGGCGCCCGGGCAGGTCAAAACGGTTTTCGCTTAACGCTCTTTGGCTTCGATTTGGCTGCAGATTACTCGTATCTCACACGGCAGGCTAGGGGACGACGCATTGTCCCTAGTGATCCGGGACGCAGCTTGTTGCTGACGAAACCGACAGGCGCTCTGCCTCACAAGGGGGGAGTGCGACTGGATGTTAACGAAATCGAGTATAGAGTCTTGGCCGAGTGGATCGCTGCCGGGGCACCGGGGCCCGGAAATGATGACCCTGTTATTGAAACATTAGAGGTCCTTCCTCCTCTGACAACCCAGAAAGTCGGAGCGACACAACAACTCGTGGTGATGGCCCACTTTAGTGATGGCCACGCGGAAGATGTTACTCGCTGGGCAAAATATACTAGCGTCGATTTGAATGTTGCTAATGTCGGTAAACATGGAGAGGTGAAATTTGTGGGTGCCGGGGAAGGCGCTATTAAAGTATGGTACCTCAATCTAAATGCGCTCAATTTCAATACAGTGCGTTTCAACGAGGAACTATTAGGCGGCGAACCGCCGCAGCAAAATAATTTTATCGACGAGATTGTTAATCGCAAGCTTGCAGACCTTAGAGTGCCCGTTTCACCCCTCTGTGACGATCCTACATTTATTCGCCGGCTGTATGTCGATTCAATGGGGGTCTTACCTACTCCGGAAGAGTATCGGGCTTTTCTTGCCGATACGCGTCCGTCAGATGTAAAGCGTGCAGCACTGATAGACGAGGTGTTAAGCCGTCCGGAGTTCGTGGATTACTGGGCTTACAAATGGTCAGATTTACTGTTGGTGACGGGGGCTAGATTGCGTCCCGCCGCCGTGGAGGCGTATTACAAGTGGATTCGCGAACGGGTTGCTGATAATACGCCGTGGGATGTTATGGTGCGTGATGTGGTAACAGCAAGTGGTAGTGCATTAGAAAACGGTGCAGCAAACTTCTACGCTTTACATCAATCACCAGAAGAGATGGCGGAGACGGTCGCTCAGGCTTTCATGGGACTCAGTATTAACTGTGCAAAATGCCATAATCATCCGCTCGAAAAGTGGACGAACGACCAGTATTACGGTATGGCGAATATGTTCTCTCGTGTTCGTGCTAAAGGCTGGGGTGGAGATTTCCGTAGTGGCGATGGAAACCGGATTGTCTTTTCCGATACCCAGGGTGAACTGATCCAGCCAAGCACAGGGAAGCCTCAGCCCCCACGGCCGTTGGACGCAGAGGCATTGCCGTTTGCTGACACTGGGGACAGGCGGATTACTTTATCGAAATGGCTCACCTCAAGTGAAAATGCCTATTTCGCAAAATCGATCACTAATCGGGTTTGGGCCAATTATCTAGGTGTGGGTCTGGTGGAGCCGGTCGACGATATGCGAGTGACCAATCCGGCAAGTAATCAGGAACTGCTGGATCGGGCTTCCGAATATTTAGTGGAACACGAATTTGATTTGAAACAGTTGATGCGCGTATTTCTAAACTCGGCGACTTATCAACGGTCGAGTGTAGCCGTCGAAGGCAATGTTGGTGACAGGCGTTTCTATTCACGTTATTATCCCCGCAGACTCAAGGCGGAAGTCCTATTGGATGCGGTCTCGCAGGTGACGGGGGTTTCGAGCGTCTTCCAGGATCGTGAGCCAGGGACACGAGCATTACAGTTACCCGACAGCAGTATCGATAGCTACTTCCTCTCTACATTCGGCCGGCCGGAACGAATTATTACCTGTGAATGCGAGCGGACTGATGAGCCCAGCGTCACTCAGGTGTTGCACTTGTACAACGGCGATACGTTGAATCACAAACTTCAATCGAAGGAGGGACATGTCGAGAAACTCTTTACACAAAAAACTCTCCCTGCGGACGCGATCAAGGCGGCCTATGTGGAAGCTTTGGCCCGGGAACCAACTGAATTAGAGTTGCAACGTTTGGTTGCTATTTTTGATTCGGAGTCCAACCCAGCTGAAAAGCGATTGGTTTTAGAGGATCTTTATTGGTCCTTACTGACTTCCAAAGAGTTTATTTTCAACCATTAGAAAGGATGGCACGGCGTAATGAATAAAGTTGTTTATGCATTTTTGTTTGCTGCTCTTGGTACCAATCTTTTCGGTCAGACTGAACAAGGTAGCGCTGAGCCTGAGTTTAATGCAGCGATTGCTCCAATCCTCACGAAGTACTGCGTTGCGTGCCATAATGCAGAAGATGCAGAGGGTGGTCTTAGCCTCGAAACTTTCAACGAATTGATGAAGGGAGGCAAAGGCGGGGCAATATTACTGCCGGGTCGAGCGGATTTGAGCAGGCTGGTGAGAGTGATCAGCGGTGCGGCAAAGCCTAAAATGCCCCCGGAGGGAAATGAAGTTCCGACGGCAAGTGAGTTGGAGGTATTAAAAAACTGGATTTCCGCTGGCGCTAAGGGGCCAAACGGTTCGGTTGTCAAACCGATGCTGATTACCCCCAAAATTGAACTACTAGGCAAGGCGCGTGACCCCATTAATTCTGTGGCGGTTAGCCCAGACGGAAGCCTGCTGGCGATTGCACAGTACGGTCGTGTCGAGATTAAGAGGCTTGAGGATGGCACGCAGGTGGCATTGCTAGACGGTTTGACGGGAGTCGTCAACGGAGTGTCATTCAGCAGGGACGGATCGTTGGTAATCGCCGGTTCCGGTGAAACCGGACTATTTGGAGAAGTATCGCTGTTTAGGACCGCTGACTGGTCGCTGGTGCGCAAGTCTCGGGGACACCGTGATAGCGTTTATGCAGTACAAATTTCACCAGATAATACCTTGGTTGCTTCAGTGGGATATGATAAGCGACTTATTGTCTGGGACCTGGTAGACGGTTCCAAGCGACGGGAGGTGCAAGGGCATAATGGACCTGTCTATGACCTTGCCTTTCATCCGAGTGGAAAAATGGTGGCCACTGCCAGCGGTGATCGCACGGTGAAACTTTGGGATTTGGGCACGGGAAAAAGGCTGGAGACCCTGAAGGAGTCTCAGAAGGAACTCTACTGTGTTGCCATTGCACCCGATGGTAAAACGCTTTCCGCGGCAGGTGTCGATAATCGAATTCGTACTTGGAGTCTGAGCAACGATTTCAAAGAGGGAACCAATGTGCTGTTGACTAGCGTTTATGCCCATGAATTGGCCATAGTGGATATCGCGTATTCCGCGGATGGCCGTCGGTTGCTCAGCGCGGGTGAAGATAATTTGGTCAAGCTTTGGGATACTTCATTGATGGCGAATGTTGCTTCCTACAAATCGGAATCTGACTGGGTGTCAGCAGTCTCCCCGATTGTGAGTCACGGGTTTGTAGCCGGTCGCCTGGATGGAAGCGTGGATGTTTACCAAACGGGCGCTGGACAGACCGGCGAGGTGTTTAACCCTCAGATCTTGGACGATTTCATGCCTTTGGTTACATATGAGAACGTGACGCCTCGAGAGGAAATTCCTGCCATTCAGGAAATCGAGCCTAATGATTCCGTGGCCGATGCTCAAGTCATTTCATTACCAGCTAAGTTTCAGGGTAAGATCTTCAATTCCGAAATGGAGCGTTCGACAGTCTGGATCGAGGACGATTTGTTTGGCTTTGATGCAGTCGCTGGCGATCAATGGATCTTTGAGGTGAATGCAGGTCGTAATAAATCGATGTTGGACTCCAAAATCGAAATCTTAGATGCTCAAGGTGCTCCGGTTCCTCGTGTTGTGCTAGGTTCTGTCCGAGATAGCCTGATTGAGTTTCGATCGGTCAGTTCAGACCAGAAAGGGTTCCGATTTGCCAATTATGATGAGACTCGTCTAGATGAATATCTATACGTGAACGGAGAAGTCCTTAAGCATTTTCGACAGCGTCGCGGACCTGACTCCGATTCTTTGTTCTATCCGGAGAATGGTTCACGTCAGGGATACTTTGATACGACTCCACGTTCACATCCACTCGGACAGGTTGCTTATGTAGTAAAACCGTATCCAGTCGGCACGGTGGTACCAGATAATGGGCTGCCTGTTTTCACGGTTAATTACGAAAATGATGATTCGTCGGATCGTCAACAGGGCAGTGATTCGAAGTTGCATTTCGCAGCGCCCGCGGACGGGCGGTTTTTTTTACGCTTGAGTGATGTTCGCGACCATCATGGCGATGCGTTTCATTATGAGGTCATTGCACGACGTCCTGAGCCCTCTTATGAAACTTCGGTTAGTGGTGGGAATCCTACCGTTAATCGGGGTGGTGGGAAAGCGTTTACCGTCTCGGCAAACCGGATTGATGGTTATAACGGTCCTATTGAAATCCAGATCGCCAACCTTCCACCGGGATTTACCGTGACCTCGCCTCTCGTGATTCAGGCGGGGCACACCCAGGTCCGGGGGGTAGTGCACGCTCATGCGTACGCGCGTGCTCCGGAAGGGAATCAATGGGGCATGATTACGTCCAAAGCAATGATCGCCGGACAGGAAGTCATCAAAGACGGTGGCCTGCTTGGTGAGCTAAAGATTGCCGATGCTTCCAAGGTCGTTGCGCATCTGACGCCAATCACGGTTGAAGACCGACCTGTCACTGAATTTTGGAGTCGTCACGACCGTAAATTTCAAGTGTTGACGCCAACGGATTGGCTAGCAGAGGGCAAAACGGAGTTGGTTAAACAGGAGGATCAGTCCTTGCTCGCAACGGGAGAAACCCCGGATAACGATCTTTACAGCGTTAAATATGCTTTGCACGAGGGAAAAATAAATAGTATTCGTCTAGACGTTCTCGGAGATGAGACCTTGCCAGCAGGGGCCCCGGGCCGTAATCCTGAAAATGGAAATTTCGTTTTGAGCGAACTGGACTTGTATCTCGTCGACCCTGCCAATCCAGCAGCAAAGCAGAAAATACAGGTTGCCTCCGTTTTTGCCGATTTTACCCAGGCAGGTTTTAAGTCGGAATGGATTGTTGATGGAAATCCGGATACAGCATGGGCAATTTCAAAAAAGGGAGAAGGAGATGTATTCAGCGTACCACGCAATGGCGAAGATCCGTCTCACTTTGTGGAGCTAGAGCTTTCCGAGCCTATGCAAATTCCCGCCCGACGGACTCTGCTCGCCGTATTTAAGCACAGCGCTAAATTTAAACAACATACGATTGGTCGTTTTAGGGTATCGACTACCAATCAAGAATTGATGCCACCACCGGTTGAAGTACCAGTGGTAGCTGAAATAGATATTGTGCCGGGTAAGGAAACTCAAGTTCGGTTAAGTGTTCAACGTCGAGGATTTGATGGTCGAATAGCGTTTGAGGTGTTTAATCTGCCACATGGTGTGATCGTTAATGATATCGGTCTTAACGGCGTATTGATTGTGGAGGGGCAGACAGAACGAACGGTGTTTTTAGCGGCAGAGGATTGGATTCCACAACAGAGTCGGCTCTTCTATGCTCAAGCAAATGTTGAAGGTAATCAATGTACGCTGCCCATGCGACTTAACGTTGTAAGGCCTCAGCGAAATATCGAGAAATAAAAATTCATAAGGGATATATCATATGTCAATCAAACGACGAATTTGTATGGGGCTTATGTTGCTCTTTATTTTCGCTGCGATTAGTGAAGGTAGTAAAGCGAATGGGAAGGATGGTTCCGTAAATATCCTGTTTGTGACCCAGAGTGCAGGCTTTCGGCATGGTAGTGTCACGCGCAAGGAAGGGAATCTTTCAGTTGCCGAGCGAGTCATGACAGAACTTGGGATTGCTAGTAATGAATTTCGAGTGGATTGCACGCAGGATGTTACAAAAGACTTCACAAAAGAAAAGCTTGAGCATTACGATATCGTAATGTTTTACACCACTGGCAAGCTCCCGATAACTGAAGAGAATCTTGATTACTTTTTTAATGTGTGGCTCAAGCAAAAGGGGCATGGGTTTATCGGTACGCACTCAGCCGCAGACACGTTTAAAGATTATGAGCCTTATTGGGACATGATTGGTGGCTCCTTCAATGGTCACCCCTGGGGTAGCGGGTCAACCGTCACGATTACCAATCACGAGCCCAAACACCCCATCGTTGAGGCCTGGGGTAAGGAAGTCACTCTGAAAGACGAGATTTACCAGTTTAAGAATTGGCAGCCTAAAAAAGTTCGAGTGCTGATGAGTCTGAATATGGAGAAAACGTCTTTAAAGAAGCCCTATCATATCCCGATTTGCTGGTGTAAGAGCTACGGGCAGGGAAAAGTATTTCATATGAGCCTTGGGCATCGAGAAGATATCTGGACAAGCCCAACCTTTCAGAAATCGATCCTGGGAGGTATTCGCTGGATTGTTGGCAAAGAAAAGGGTGACTCAAAACCTAATCCGGAATTATCTGAGGCCCAAGAGAAGCTGGCCAAGGATGTTTTCGAAGCTGCTCAAAAGTAACGAGGGCCTGAGCGTCTGGTACTAATCGTCCTTAAATACGGGCTCCAATAAACGCCCCCAAATCTTTTTGAGAGTTTCACTATCACGTGTGATATATCTTATGTCATGCGATTTACCGGCTGCTGCAGAGACATTGATCTCTTCCACGGGGACGCCAAACGTTGCGAGGTTAGCATGGCTGTACAGTCCCTTATATCCAGTTGCTTCAGGACGCAGTTTCCCTTTGGGGTAGAGTTTTGGATATCGTTTGAGAAGAGGGTCGGTGCTGTTGTAGACATTCAAGAATCGGCTCGTGCTCTTAAGAGCCTCACCAAA
>PAAT01000033.1 GCA_002698965.1 Rhodopirellula sp.
CAGATAAAGTTAGAAAGGCTTAATCTGAAAATGTCTGAAGAAGCAGCAACAGTAGAAGTATCTGCTGAAATCTCAGCCTTAGGTGATCAGCTTGTAGAATTATCTCTCAAGCAGGCCAAAGAACTTAGTGACTATCTTAAAGACGAGCACGGTATCGAAGCCGCTGCTGGTGGTGGTGCAGTTGTCGTAGCCGCAGCCGGTGCTGGTGGTGACGGTGGTGCAGCCGAAGAGCAAACTGAGTTCAATGTTGTTCTCACGAGTTTTGGCGACAAGAAATTAAATGTCGTTAAAGAAGTTAAGAACATCACTGGCCAAAGTCTGATGGATGCCAAGAAGTTGGTTGAAGGTGTACCTGCCACAGTTAAAGAAGGTGCAGCTAAAGACGAAGCTGAATCAATCAAAGAAAAACTCGAAGAAGCCGGAGCAACTGTCGAACTTCAGTAGTTCACGGTTCACCCCCGACTAGGGATGTGGCAAGGCTGTTACGAGCTTGGAATTCGAATGGGATGCCCGGACTGTAATTGTGCGGAATTTTCCTGACTTAATTTTAAGATTTCTTATCAGCCCCGAATGCGATATCCCTCTGGTTTTTCCCAGATTGCGCAAGCGTGCGCAGGCTTCTGCGCTCGATTTAGCTTTCGGATTCCATTAAATACGGTGGATATTCACCCCGCATTGTCGTTACACTTAAAGCGTCGATTCAAAAACGCCAAAAGTGGGCAATGAATGGGAATGCCTAAATGTTTGGATTAGATTAGTAAGCAGGACAACGCGTCCTAAGTGCTTTTGAAACAAACGCTGGCATTTTGAATTTCCGGTACTAGTTCATTGGCAGCCCAAGTTAGGGTTTCCAGCCTCGGTTTGAGTGTTTAAACCGGGATTGTGAAAGGTGGTCGCTTGACTCAGGTTAGTGTCGCCAGAAGTTTTTCAAAAAAATTCTTCGACGATTACGGGGCCCTCGGAATAACTGCGCAGAACTTGCGCGCTGCTTCCATGTCTCGACGGCTTTCTCAATCTTCTTATAAAACCTCTCGTAGCCACTCATCTCAGTACCTCTCACGATTTCCGTATGGAATAACTCCGAATCGACCATCTTTGTTTAACCCTAGGCTTAGTCTTCCGACTGGCCAGAGCAAACTCACAGCAGGAAATCCAATCAAGCACGATACCTCCCGAATGCGTGGAAGTACTCGCTTTATTTTGTCTCTGCTGAGATGGTTACCCAGCCATCTTCGCAATAGTAATTTTTACCCAACCCATTAACGACGTGAAACCGTAAGTCGTCTTCCGGCGAGAAGATGACTTTTTACCACGGAGCAACAACATGCCAATTAAAGCACAACGTCGCCTTGAGCCTACCAATATTCACCGCTTCGGCCGTGGGTATGATGCTCATCCCATTCCGGATTTAACTGCTATTCAAACAGCAAGTTATGAAGCTTTTCAGCAGGCTGATATAGATTCGTCGAAGCGAAAAGAGCAGGGACTCGAAGGAGTTCTGCGGGAAATTTTCCCCGTAGAGAGCTACGACAAACAACTTACTCTTGATTACCTCGATTACGATCTGGGTAAACCTCGATATACCCCCGAAGAATGTCGTCAGCTTCGCCTTACCTATGGGCGTCCCTTCAAAGTTCGCCTGCGTTTGAACAAAGAGGAACCTATCGAGGAAGAAGTTTATCTCGGAGACCTGCCTGTCATGATGGGTGGTGGTGAATTCATCATCAACGGCGCCGAGCGCGTTGTGGTGAGTCAACTTCACCGTTCGCCTGGCGTGGACTTCGTTATGGAAGCGGACACCACGACCGATCGTAAGCTGGCTAGTTGCCGCGTGATTCCTGAACGAGGAAGCTGGATCGAAGTCAACGTTACGAAGAAAGACCTACTGAGCATCCGAATCGACCAAAGTGGTAAGTTCTCAGCGATGACACTGCTTCGTGCGATGGGGCCGCAATACAGTTCTGACGCCGATATTATCAAAACTTTTTATGACACCGGCGAAGAGACCGTCAAGGATGGGCGAAGTGTCAGCAAGATTGAAGGGAAAATTGCTGTCGATGACGTCGTTTATCCCGGCGGTAGTGAAAAAGCTGGTGAAATCATTCTCGAAGCAGGTGAAAAGATCACTCGCAATGCCGCTGAGCTGATCTGTACTTCTGGACTGGATAGTATCGAAGTCATGGAAGCCACTAAGAGCAATTTGATTTTCAATTCACTTGCTGATGACACTACCAGCAGTCATGAAGAAGCGTTATTGCGAATCTATCAACGCCTCCGACCTGGTAACCCGCCGCAGCTTGAAAAAGCTCGTACTCTGTTTCAAGAGAAGTTCTTCGATTCCAATCGATACCGGTTGGGTCGCGTTGGTCGTTTCCGTATCAACCGCAAATTTGGCCTCGAAGTTCCTGAAACTGAAATGACGCTGCGTCCGGAAGACCTGATCGCTTCGATCGAATACCTGATTGGCCTGACTGTTCAGGAAGAAGGGATTTACGTCGACGATATCGACAACCTCGGTAACCGACGTTTGCGAACTATCGACGAATTGGCCGCTGATGAACTGCGGAAGGGTTTCCTGAAGCTCCGGCGTACCGTCCAGGAACGCATGAGCTTGAAAGATCAGGAGGATATGACTCCCCGAAGTCTCATCAATCCGAAGAGTATCTCTGCAGCGATCGAATACTTCTTCGGCCGAGGCGAACTCTCTCAGGTTGTTGACCAGACAAATCCATTGAGTCAGCTAACTCACGAACGCCGTCTTTCTGCCTTAGGCCCCGGTGGTCTTAACCGAAAACGAGCTGGTTTCGAAGTGCGGGACGTTCACATTTCGCACTACGGTCGAATCTGTCCGATTGAAACCCCAGAAGGTACCAACATTGGTCTAATCTCCAGTTTGGCTATATACGCCAGCGTTGATGATTATGGATTTCTTGTAACACCCTATCGAAAAGTCATAAACGGTAAAGTGACTGACGAGATTTGTACTCTGCGTGCAGACGAAGAAGCAAATGCCTACGTGGCCCCTGCAGACATCGTGGTTGACGGAAAAAAAATCGTGGGTGGTCCCAACCTGATTGCTCGTATTCGTGGTGACTTCCGCATCGTAAATCCGGAAGAAATCCAATACATGGATATCGCTCCCTGTCAGATGGTTGGGGTCTCCGCAAACCTGATCCCGTTCCTTGAACACGACGATGCAAACCGAGCCTTGATGGGTTCAAACATGCAACGTCAGGCGGTGCCGCTGCTCGAAGCTGAGCCACCAATTGTTGGTACTGGCATGGAACGTCATATTGCTCAGAACTCCAGTATGGTTGTCCGTGCTCAGGTTTCTGGCAAAGTAAACCAAGTCGACGCAACACAAATTACTGTGGGAACAACGGTTCATAAACTGAAAAAATACGTTGGGCTAAACGAGCGAACTTGTAACAACCAAAAGCCAATCATCGCTTTAGGGGACAAGGTCGAAGCCGGGCAGGTTATTGCCGACGGTGCTGCCACCCGCAAAGGTGAATTAGCCTTGGGGCGAAATGTTCTAGTAGGTTTCATGTCTTATGAAGGCTACAACTTTGAAGATGCGATTATCATCAGCGAAGAGCTTGTGGTAAACGATGTCTACACCTCCATTCATATCGAAGAATACGATGTGGAGATTCGTGAAACGAAGCTTGGCCGGGAAGAATTTACTCGGGATATCCCAAATGTAAGCGAGAAAATGCTTCGCAACCTCGATGACAATGGAATTGTTCAGGTAGGTACTTATGTGAAACCTGGTGACATTCTTGTCGGTAAGGTTTCGCCGAAGTCCAAGACCGAGCTAACACCGGAAGAAAAACTTCTACATGCAATCTTCGGGCGCGCCGGTGAAGATGTGAAGAACGATTCTTTAGAAGTACCATCTGGTGTGGAAGGGATCGTAATTGACACCGAGAAATTCTCGCGACGCATGAGTCTTTCCGATGCGGAACGTAAGATCTTTGAGAAAGATTTGAAGGAAGCCGAAACGAGAGGCAACGCGCTCGTCGTTGAGACTTTCCTCACTATGATTGCCGAAATTGAAAGTGTTCTTGGTCGCAAGTTGAGTGACGAAGACGGTACACCTTACCGGACAAATGATGATATTAAATATCTGGTTGATGTAGCAGAACAATTTCGACTCGATAGTATCACTGGTTCCATGCGAAGCGAAGATGCGGTTAGTAAAGTTACTAAGATTTATAAAACGCATCTGGGAGCTCTTGAAGCAACGTTGGACGTTCGTGACCGCGAACTCAATACCATGAAACGTGGTGATGAGTTGCGCAGCGGTGTGTTGCAGATGGTGAAGGTTTACATCGCCACGAAAAGAACTATTTCAGTGGGTGACAAGATGGCTGGGCGTCACGGTAACAAAGGAGTGATTGCAAAGATCCTGCCAGTGGAAGATATGCCATTTCTGGAAGATGGAACTCCCATCCAGATTATGCTCAATCCACTGGGGGTACCTTCACGGATGAACGTAGGTCAGATTCTTGAAACTCATCTGGGGTGGGCTGGTGCCAAACTCGGAACTCAGTTTCAGACACCTATTTTCGATGGTGCAAAAGAAGATGAAATTAATGAATGGTTGGATAAGGCCGGCTTACCATCACACGGTAAGGTGACGTTATACGACGGTCGTACAGGCAAATCGATGGCCCAGGAAACCACGGTTGGCTACATCTACATGTTGAAACTGCATCACTTGGTGGATGACAAAGTCCACGCACGAAGTACCGGACCTTACTCGCTGATTACCCAGCAACCACTCGGCGGGAAAGCTCGTTTCGGTGGACAGCGGTTTGGAGAAATGGAAGTTTGGGCTCTGGAAGCATACGGAGCGGCTTACATTCTTCAGGAACTGTTAACCGTAAAGAGTGATGACGTGGAAGGTCGAACTAAGATTTACGAATCGATGGTGAAAGGTGAAAACACACTAGAAGCAGGTACACCTGCCAGCTTCGACGTGCTCACCAACGAAATACGTGGTCTAGCTCTGAATATGCAACTCGAAAAACGACGTGTGTAATTGAGAGTTTCCATTTCCTATATAAACAACCAACCCTGTTAACCGTAAACCACGGTTAATGTGATCCCAAACGGAGCACGATTAAATGACAGTTGGCGAAAATACTTACGACAGAATCAATGACTATGCCTCAGTGAAAATCTCATTGGCGCGACCACACGATATTCGTAGCTGGTCTTTTGGTGAAGTCAAAAAGCCTGAAACTATTAACTACCGAACGTATCGTCCGGAAAAAGACGGTCTGTTTTGTGAGCGCATCTTCGGCCCTGAAAAGGACTGGGAATGTGCCTGCGGTAAATACCGCGGAATGAAATATAAAGGGATGATCTGCGATCGCTGTGGTGTGAAAGTTACGCATTCGCGTGTACGACGTAAACGGATGGGGCATATCGAACTGGCAGCACCCGTTGTCCATATCTGGTTCTTCAAAGCAATGCCCAGTCGTCTTGGTAATCTGCTGGCAATGAAAACCACTAGTTTGGAAAAAGTAATTTATTTCCAGGACTATGTGGTTGTGGATCCAGGTGAAACCGATCTCGAATTCAAGCAACTCCTAACCGAGGAAGAGTATCGCGCAGCACGCGAACAGTATGGGCCAACAGCTTTCGAGGCAGACATGGGAGCCGAGGCTGTTCGTAAACTCCTTTCTAAAATGGATCTGGTACAGCTGTCAGATGATCTCCGGGCGGAGTTGGAAGTTACCAACAGTAAGCAGAAGACAAAGGACCTCACCAAACGTCTGTTGATTGTCGAATCTATTCGGGATAGTGAAAATCGACCCGAGTGGATGGTGCTGGAAGTAATCCCGGTAATTCCTCCGGATCTGCGTCCCTTGGTTTTGCTCGATTCCGGGAACTTTGCAACGAGCGATCTAAATGATCTGTATCGTCGAATCATCAATCGTAACAATCGTTTACGTAAACTGGTTGATCTCAATGCTCCAGAAGTGATTATCCGAAACGAAAAGCGTATGTTGCAGCAGTCGGTTGATGCCTTGTTTGACAACAACCGCTGTAAACGCCCCGTGCTCGGTAGCAGCAACCGGCCACTTAAATCTCTTACCGACATGATTAAAGGTAAGCAGGGTCGATTCCGGGAAAACCTTCTTGGCAAACGTGTTGACTACTCCGCCCGTTCTGTGATCGTGGTTGGTCCCCGACTGAAGTTACACCAATGTGGGCTACCAAAGAAAATTGCGTTGGAGCTTTTCCAACCATTCATTATTCGCAAGCTGAAAGAACTCGGTCATGCCGATACGATCAAGAGCGCGAAAAAGATGCTCGAACGCAAGGACGAAGAAGTCTGGGATATCCTGGAAATGGTGATTGAGAACCATCCGGTTATGCTCAACCGAGCTCCCACGCTACACCGAATGGGTATTCAGGCCTTTGAACCAACGCTGGTTGAAGGGAACGCAATTCACCTGCATCCGCTGGTATGTAGAGGCTTTAACGCTGACTTTGACGGTGACCAAATGGCGGTTCACCTGCCTCTGTCAGTCGAAGCTCAAGTCGAAGCTCATACTCTTATGCTGGCAACGAATAATATTTTTGCTCCCTCCAATGGGAAGCCTATTATGAGTCCTTCACAGGACGTCGTGATGGGTTGCTACTACTGTACGCTCGCTCTAGATGACCGGAAAGGTGAAGGAATGATCTTTTCCAATCCGGATGAAGCTGACTTCGCATTCGCTCAGGGAGCCATTGATCTGCAGGCAAAAATCAAAGTTCGTTTACCCAAATCTCGCCGAGTAAACACTGAGAATGACAGTGCTGACTTTGGGGTTGTCATCGAAACGACTTACGGTCGAATTAGCTTTAATATGATGCTGCCTGAAGGAATGGATTACTACAATAAAACATTGCGTAGTGGTGATCTGTCCAGCATTATTGCAGACTGCTATGAGCGTCTCGGGCGAGCAGCCACCATTGATTTGCTCGACGATATGATGCAATTCGGTTTCCATGAAAGCACTCGCTCCGGCCTCTCCTTTGCCGTGGATGACCTTGTCACCCCCGAAGAGAAACATAACGAAATTAATGATGCCGAGAAAAAGGTACTCCGCTTTTCTAAGCTTTATCAGCGTGGTGTGATTACCGAGATGGAACGATACAACCAGGTACTTGATACCTGGACTCATGCCCGTGAAGCGATCACCGGTAAGATGATGGAAGCCATGGAGCATGACTATCGTGAAGACACTCGGGACGGCTATGTAAATCCGGTGTACCTCATGGCTCACTCCGGTGCTCGTGGTGGTATTGAACAGATTCGACAACTCGCTGGTATGCGTGGTCTGATGGCTAAGCCAACCGGTGAAATTATCGAAACTCCGATTAAAGCCAATTTCCGTGAAGGCCTGAGTGTACTGGAATACTTCAGTTCAACTCATGGTGCACGTAAGGGGCTGGCAGATACGGCGTTGAAAACAGCAGACTCTGGTTACCTTACGCGTAAACTGGCTGACGTTGCTCAAAACGTGGTGGTTACCATGGAAGACTGTGGAACCACGCAGGGTATCACTAAAGGTGTTATTTACCGTGGTGAAAAAGTTGAAGTTAAACTGGCTGACGCGATCTTTGGACGTGTTAGTCGCCAGCCGATTGCTGACCTTGTCACCGGTGAAGTTATCGTGGCTGAAAACGAAATGATCACCACCGAAAGTGCTCGCAGGATCGAGGAACTGGGTGTGGACAAAATTCAGGTTCGTTCAGCTATGACCTGTGAGGCTCCCCTTGGAGTTTGCCGCACCTGCTACGGTATGGATCTGGCAACAGGGCAACTCGTGGAGGAAGGTATGGCTGTTGGTATTATTGCCGCTCAAAGTATTGGCGAACCTGGTACCCAATTGACCATGCGTACTTTCCACATTGGCGGTACGGTAAATACAAGTGTGGAAGAGAGTGATATCAAATCCCAGAAGGCTGGAATCATCAAATACACTCACCTGCGATACGTTGAAAACGAATCCGGGGAAAAGATCGTTCTTACACGAAATAGTGAAGTTGCAATTCTTGATCCAAAGGGACGGGAACTCGAGAAACACCCTGTTCCTGCCGGTTCAATTCTTAGAGTATCTGAGGATGATAAAGTAAAAGCAGGGAAGATCCTTTGCGAATGGGATCCTCACAGTATTCCAATTATCGCCGAAGTTGGCGGTAAGGTTCGCTACGAAGACGTTGTGGAAGGTGAAACTCTACGGCTGGAGAAAGACGCCGGTGGTAGTTTGCGTAAAATGATCATGGATCATAAAGGCGAGTTGCATCCGCAAATCGTTTTAGAAGATTCCGAAGGTCGTCCTCAGGATGTATACTATCTGCCGGAAGGTGCTCACATTGAAGTGGAAGAGGGGGATAGCATCAAGGCGGGGGCCATTCTGGCTAAAACTCCTCGTGAAGCTTCTGGGGTTACCGACATTACTGGTGGTCTTCCGCGGGTTACCGAGATCTTCGAAGCTCGAAAACCAAAGGATCCTTCCGTGATTGCTGAAATCGACGGTGTGGTTGAAATCCTTGGTGAAAAGAAACGCGGTAAACGTTCCATTATCGTTCGCAATGAAGAAACTGGCGTTGAACGAGAACACCTCGTACCTCCAGGGAAACGCTTTCTTGTTCATTCGGGTGACATCGTGACGGCCGGTAAAGAACTAGTTGACGGCCCATTAGTCCCTCACGACATCCTGCGAGTTTCGGGTGAAGAAGAAGTTCAGCGCTATCTGCTTCGTGAAATCCAACAGGTTTACCGAAGTCAGCGTGTGGAAATCAATGATAAGCACATTGAAATCATTGTCGCTCGGATGTTGCGTAAAATTAAAATCGAAACGGCTGGCGACACAAATCTGCTGGCAGGTATGGTCGTCGATAAATTTGACTTCCGTAAAGCAAACGATGCTGTCAGCAAGTGCTTAAAAATCAAATCCTCTGGCGACTCCGGATTTGAAGAAGGTGTCATTGTGCCTAAAGACGTATTCCAGGAAACCAACGATCAGTTGGAAGCGGAAGGGAAGACGCCTGCAAAAGGTACTAAGCCAAAGCCAGCGACCGCCAGTACACAGCTTCTAGGTATCACCAAAGCAGCCGTTCAAAGTTCCAGCTTTATCTCGGCGGCTAGTTTCCAGGAAACCACTAAAGTGCTTACTGAAGCAGCTTTGTCGAGCAAAGTCGACCGTTTAGTGGGGCTAAAAGAAAACGTTATCCTGGGACACCTAATCCCAGCCGGTACCGGATTCCGCAAGTTCCAGGAAAGTGAAGTTCGATATCAGCCAGATGCTCTTCAAGCTATTAGCGAAGAAGCTGAAACAATGGTAACTCAGTTCCCACTGCTTCAGGCAGGCGCAGAGATGCTCGGCCAAGCTGAAACACCTGCTCCTTCACTGGAGTCTCTACTTGGCGGTGAAACGGATGCTCCAAGTACAGAAAATCCTGAAGAATAGAATGAGCTGATCGTGGTATAAGCTGTTTGCCGTTCCGATGACGGCAAACAGCAGTATCGCTAGTTAACGTAAATTCACATGATCGCATTCATTTACTGTGATCTAGATAATCCTGATATCCGTGTTGGTGTTAGGTATTTTAGGCAAGGATCGCCGGACAAGTTGTTCTTGAAAAACGTCGAATGGGAATTGACAACGATGTCAAAGAGTGTAACTTGAGTAGTTTCCGGGAGTTTTACCGCTCTCAGCAGGGTCGCGCCTTTTTTATGGGCTGGAAATCCGAACAAATCATAAAACGCAATTAACAAAACGGCTTTTGAAAATACCCCATGCCAACAATTAATCAACTCGTACGTAAACGACGTAAGAAGAAACGCAGTAAGTCAAAGGCGCCTGTTTTAGAACGCTGCCCTCAGAAACAGGGTGTTTGCCTTCAGGTTCGCACAATGACGCCGAAAAAACCTAATTCGGCTCTACGAAAAATCACGCGTGTTCGCCTTTCTAATGGTAAGGAAGTTACGGTTTACATTCCTGGTGAAGGTCACAATCTACAGGAACACTCGATTGTATTGGTTCGCGGTGGTCGTGTCCGTGACTTGCCTGGTGTGCGTTATCAGGTTGTTCGTGGTGCTCGCGATACGCTGGGTGTGGACGGACGAAAGCAGTCACGAAGTCGCTATGGTGTAAAACGTTCCTAGCATCAGTCGACCGATAGTAGTTTTTTTTAGCCAACGAAAAAAGAGTTAAGAGATAATCCAAGATGGGTAAAATTACCGCAAGTAAAAAGCAGTTGAAGCCTGATCCAAGGTTCAATTCTCTGCTAGCCAGTAAATTCATCAACTGCCTGATGCTCGATGGCAAAAAGACCGTTGCCCAGAACGTGTTTTATTCAGCACTCGAAGAAATCAGTACGCGAGTCACGGATGCTGAGCCATTGGATGTATTCACCGAAGCCGTAGAAAATGTAAAGCCACACCTCGAAGTTCGCTCAAAGCGAGTTGGTGGTGCTGCTTATCAGGTTCCAATGCAAGTCAACCGTAACCGTCAGCAGGCTTTAGCTTTCCGTTGGATCCTAATGGCGGTTCGTGAAAAGAAAGGGCGTCAAACCCATCTCAAGTTGGCCGACGAGTTGGTAGCCGCTTATAAGAAAGAAGGCGCAGCCATCACCCGTCGTGAAAATGTTCACCGCATGGCTGAAGCAAATAAAGCTTTTGCTCACTTTGCCTGGTAAGCATGCTAATTCGAATCAAGCCGCGTTTGTCGAATCCGTCACGCGGCTTTTTTTATGCTCTCAGCTAAAGCCGTGCACAAACTTTTTCTCCTTCCGTTAAATCAGAGTCACGATCATGTCTCGTCAAATCGACAAACTTCGCAACATCGGAATCATTGCCCATATCGATGCGGGAAAGACGACTGTAACCGAACGAATGCTGTTCTACAGTGGTGCTAAACACCGGGTCGGGATGGTTGATAAAGGAACGACGGCGACGGACGACGATCCGGAAGAACAGGAGCGGGGGATCACAATCTACTCAGCCTGTGTCACATTTAACTGGAAAGATATCCATATCAATCTGCTTGACACTCCCGGTCACGTCGATTTCACAGCAGAAGTGGAGCGTTGTTTGAGAGTGCTGGATGGAGCCGTTGTCGTCTTTAGTGCTCGTGAGGGTGTCGAAGCTCAAAGTGAAACGGTTTGGCGTCAGGCTGATAAATATGGTGTGCCCCGCGTGGCTTTCATCAATAAAATGGATCGTGAAGGTGCCGATTTTGAACATGTATTCAATGAAATCGAAAACCGCTTGCAAGCTAATACTGTCGCTATTCAGGTTCCTGTCGGAGCGGGACCTGCTCATGTCGATGAACCATTTTCCGGTGTGCTCGATCTGATTCGTCTGAAAATGCTGCGATTTGAGTCGGCATCCGAAGGGGCTGATATCAGTGAATCTGACATTCCCGAAGAACATATAGCTCTCGCTCAGCTTTGGCGAGAAACCATGCTCGAAAAACTTGCTGAATACAGTGACGAACTGATGGAATTACTGTTGATGGAAGAAGATGTTCCCGAGCAACTGATCCATCAGGTCATTCGTAAAGCGACGATCGATCGATCCATTCAACCTGTCATGTGCGGTTCAGCCCTGCATGGTATCGGTGTTCAGCCTGTACTCGACGCAGTCCAGTACTACCTGCCCAGCCCCCAGGAGCGACCTCCTGTCGAAGGTGAAGCTGTAGGAAAAGGCAAAAAAAGTGAAAAAGGCCCAATCTCTCGTAAGCCGGAAGCAGGTGAGCCTTTCTGTGGATTGGTATTTAAAGTAATTCCTGCCAAAACCGGGGATATCTCATGGGTGCGGGTTTATTCAGGACAGCTTAAAGCGAACTCGCGTGTTTATAACCCGGGTAAAGACAAGAAAGATAATGTCGCTCAGTTGTGGCAAATCCATGCCACTCGGAAAGACCCCCAAGGGCAGGTTGATTCGGTGGAAACCGGTGATATTGTTGGAATCATTGGTCTGCGGCATAGCATCACGGGCGACACGTTATGTGAAGCAGGTAGTCCGATTTTGCTTGAAACGATCGAGTTTCCTGAAACGGTTATTTCGATGGCTATTGAGCCTGAGAACACGACTGAACGAGATAAGCTGGAATCCACGTTAGAAATGTTGCTTCGTCAGGATCCAACACTGGAAGTGATTAGCGGGGAGACTGGGCAGACACTTATGCGAGGCATGGGTGAATTACATTTGGAGGTCATCAAGAATCGCTTGCTACGCGAATTCAATCTAAACGTTCGCTTTCATAAACCGCAGGTCAGTTACCGTGAAACCATCCAGCAATCGATTGAGGTAATTGGTGAGTGCAATCGTCTGATCAATGGAGCACAAAAGTTTGCTCGCGTAAAATTACGACTTGAACCGGATGAAAAGGTGACTCAGGGTGTAGCAATCATGAATCAAATGACTCCGGAGACGTTAGGAGCAGAACTACTCGAAGTTACGTTTGATGAGTTGCGCAATTGTGCATCTGGCGGCGGAGCGATTGCCGGATTTCCTCTAATGAGGCTTAAAGCAACGGTATTAGATGCCGAAACAGCAGAAGAAGGATCAGATGACATTGCATTTCGTATTGCAGCCTCCAATGCGTTTGAGCAAGGGCTTCAAAATGGAAAACCTGTCCTGCTTGAGCCGATTATGCGGTTGTCAATCACAACCCCTGAAGACTATCTCGGAGATTTTGTCGGGGATTTGCAAATGCGTAGGGCTACTATTGTATCTACAGATC
Source organism: Rhodopirellula sp. (assembly GCA_002698965.1). Taxonomy (GTDB): domain Bacteria; phylum Planctomycetota; class Planctomycetia; order Pirellulales; family Pirellulaceae; genus UBA721. The sequence goes on from PAAT01000033.1 coordinate 12,762, forward strand.
CACGTGGAGACCGGACAGATATCATTGCTCATGCACCCATGAAGGAATTGTTTGGGTATTCAAGTGCGATGCGAAGCTTAAGTCAGGGTAGAGCTGGTTGCAGTATTGAGCCATTGCAATATAGCCCGGCACCCTCCGAGGATATTGCCGAACTTGGTTTCTAATGCTCATTAGGCAGTTTTGAGGTGGAAAGCTATTGCCTAAGGCTGGTTTTTCACCCAGGTAAAAAAATGACGCTAGGATACTTGTGAACGATGGAGACCGGCTTAAAACCCCGTTTTACTATTCGAATTTTTTTGGGGTTTTTTGAAAATCTCGCTGTTGACGATCTCCCGATACGGACGTAACTTAGACTGTTTCCCCACCTAACATTATTGTGACCTGTTTAGGGCACTTATTTTTTCAGGCCGAGACGGTTTGGTAAGTGTGTTAACAGCGATTGGCAATTGGGTGCCTTCTGCTTCACGGCAGAAGAACTTTCGAGGCGCTGACAATGGATGTCGCTTTGCCTTAAGGGGTGTTTTACGCCCTGGCATAGCTGAAGGCTGTTAGTGCTGAGTGTAGACATATGTTTATTGGACCTTATTAAACTCATTAGGGAGTTTTACATTTTGGCAAAGAAAACTGAAGTCCTCCGCATACGAATGGAAGCTTACGATCATGCGATTCTGGATCAGAGCGCTCTTGATATCGTAGACACAGCCAAGCGAACCCACTCGGAAGTGCACGGCCCGATTCCATTGCCAACTCGTATTGAGCGATATACGGTTCTCCGCAGTCCTCACGTAAACAAGAAGTCACGGCAGCAGTTTGAAATTCGTACTCACAAACGGATCATCGACATTGTCGAAGCGACCGGTGGTACGATTGAAGCTCTAAACAAGCTCAACCTGCCAGCAGGTGTCGAGGTAAAAATTAAAGCGACGACCCGTTAAGAACTAGCGGGTGAGGCGCAGGGGTTGTTTGGTGATGAGTTGTCATCAGACGGATAAAAGCCAAGAGACAAACCAATTATATGAATGGAAGTCCGTCAGGTAACTTCCTCCCACGAGAAAGACTCGCGGGGCAGTCCTGATCGACAAAGACCACGAGGCAAATTGCGATGACCAAGGGAATACTAGGCCGTAAGGTCGGTATGACGCAGATTTATGATGAGCAGGGCAATGCTGTCCCTGTCACAGTGATTGAGGCAGGTCCTTGTCACGTTCTGCAGATTCGGACGATTGACCGAGACGGTTATGAAGCTGTTCAACTCGGCTTTGATGACAAGAAGCGTCCTCAGGGCAAGCGAATAAACCAAAGTCAGGCTCGTCGCAGTGAGCGTGGTCATGTCAGTGGCAAGCTAGGCAGTAAACGCAGTGAACGCCGTGCTGCATCTGGAATTGAAGCCGTTGTTAAGGCTGAATGTGAGCCTAAGAAATTCGTACGTGAATTACGCGGTTCGGCGGAAGGCTATGAAGTCGGGCAGGAAGTCACCGTAGCAAATCTGGCAGAGGTTGTTAGTGTTGACGTTCAGGCGACCAGTAAGGGTCGCGGTTTTGCTGGTGTTATGAAGCGACATAACTTCTCAGGGCAGCGAGCCACGCATGGTGTGAAGAAGGTCCACCGTCACGCTGGTGGTACCGGTATGAGCGCTTCTCCCAGTCGTTTGTTCAAAGGAAAACGCATGGCTGGTCAGTATGGCTCAAAACAAACCACCAATCGAAACCTAAAACTTGTTCGGGTGGATGAAGACAATAACCTGTTGTTGGTAAAGGGAAGTGTACCCGGGCCAAACGGTGGATACGTGGTTGTCAATGAAACAAACCACGTTGGTTAGTGAAAGTCAATAAAAGAAAAGCTCCTTTAGGGCATATAACAATGGCAACCTTAGACGTATACAACTTGTCCGGCGATGTTACCGGCAGCATTGAAATTGACACGGAGAAACTTCCGTCAATCAACAAGCAATTGCTACACGACGTTGTTGTGATGTATCAAAACAATTTGCGGCAGGGCAGTGCCAAAACGAAGACTCGTGCTGAAGTTGCCGGTTCACGTCGTAAGATGTACCGCCAGAAGGGTACGGGAAATGCCCGTGCCGGTCACCGCACTAGTGGTGTCCGCCGTGGTGGTGGGCACATTTTTGCCAAAGCGCCTCGCAATTTTTACTACCGCCTGCCTTCCAAGGCAATTCGTAAAGCAACTCGCATGGCACTTGCCTCAAAAATCAATGACAACGAAATTGTCGTGGTGGATGGGCTAAGCCTGGAATCTCCTAAAACTAAAGAGATTACAGGGCTGATCAGCAACTTAAATCTTTGTGGTAAAAGTGCTTTGATCACCACCGCAGAGAATGACACGAATATTTACAAGAGTGCTCGCAATATCCAGCGAGTGGATGTCTCCACTCTGGACAACCTGAACGCCCTTAGCGTTTTGAAAGTAGATGCACTTGTTATGACTAGGGAAGCGGTCGAAGCACTAAACGCAAAGTTAAATGCCTAATACGCTTCCTTTTAATTGAAAAACAAAAGCCTTAAACAACAGGTTTAACAATGGCTCAATCCGGTATTCAAAATCGACAACCCAAATCTCGGCTCACTTTAGAGCCGCATCAGGTTATCCTGCGTCCGCTGGTAACTGAGAAGGGAATTCACCGCAGTACGCGTCATCATCAGTATGCTTTCGAGGTTAATCCTCTGGCAGATAAGATTATGGTTCGTGAAGCGATTGAAGCGTTGTACCCCAATGTTGTTGTCACGAAAGTAGCGACGCAGAACCGCAAGGGAAAAGCTCGCCGTTATCGTTACCGCATGGGTAAAACTAAGAACTGGAAGAAAGCAATTGTTTCGTTGGATCCAAATCACGGAGAAATTGAATTCTTTTAATGGTTAGTAATTCCGGGACTGATTGGGATGTCCTTTTTTGCAAGCCTGAGATTGAGAGAATTGAGAAATAGACATGGGTATTCGACATTACAAGCCGATAACACCAGGACGTCGTGGTGCTACCGTTAGTGACTTTAAGGATCTAACGCCAGGATATGAAGTAGAGAAATCTTTACTTCGTCCTATCACAAAAAATGGTGGTCGTAACAATCAGGGTAAGATTACCGCTCGCCATCGCGGTGGTGGTCACAAGCGTCGTTTTCGGGTGATTGACTTCAAGCGGTATAAGGATGGTGTGGAAGCTCGTGTGGATTCCATTCAGTATGATCCTAATCGCAGTGCTCGCATTGCCCTATTGAAATACACCGATGGTGAGAAGCGATATATTGTTGCTCCGGATGGTTTAACTGCAGGGATGACAGTCGTCAGTGGTGACTCTGTTGAGCCTAAAGTTGGCAACTGTATGCAGCTCAAGAATATTCCGACCGGAATGGCCGTTCACAATATCGAGTTGTATCCGGGGCGTGGTGCAACGATGTGCCGCAGTGCCGGAACAAGTGCTGTCCTGATGGCTCGAGAGGGAACGTGGGCTCAATTGTCATTACCAAGCGGTGAAATTCGTCGTGTGCCAATTAAGTGCCGTGCTGTAATCGGCAAGGTCGGCAATGGAGACCATAATGCAATTGTGCTTGGCAAGGCTGGTCGTAAGCGTTGGTTAGGCCGCCGTCCTCACGTTCGTGGTACGGCAATGAATCCAATTGATCATCCGCACGGTGGAGGTGAAGGCCGAACTAAAGGAGGTCGTCATCCTGTGAGTCCAACAGGTGTTCCAGCCAAGGGTGGTGCAACACGTAAGCGTCGTAAACCATCGAACGCTTCAATCGTCCGTCGTCGACGTTCACGTCGTTACGGTCAACTGAAACTAAAATAGTACTCGTTGTAGTATTTAACAAACCATAGAAGGTCAACCATGAGTAGATCTCTGAAAAAAGGTCCTTTCGTAGATTTTAAGACGTTTCGCAAAGTAGAGCGTCAAATTGAGGAAGGGATTAACAAGCCTATACAAACCTGGGCTCGTGCCTGCACGATTGTTCCTGAGTTTGTTGGCTTCACTTTTTTAGTCCATAACGGTCGCCAACATATGGAAGTTCATATCACTGAAGATATGGTCGGACACAAGTTGGGTGAATTCGCTCCCACGCGAACATTCAAAGGCCATAAAGGCTAAGTAGTAAGTAACATTTAGCAAGTTAGTTAAAAGAGGGAACAGGCCCATGGCAGGCAAACAGTTCCAGGCAAGTCATCGATACGCACGCATTAGTGCTCGTAAAGTTCGGCCATTGGCCGATCTCGTGCGAGGTAAGAACGTGGTTGATGCACTGAGTATCCTTGAGTACCAACCTCAACGGGGAGCATACCTGTTGAAGAAGGTTATTGAAAGTGCGTTAGGAAACGCAATGGATCCTGAGCAATCATCTGAATCCCAGATGGTTCGTCCGGAAGACCTTGTGATTTCTGAGGTGCGGATAGACGGCGGTCCCATGTTTAAACGTATGCGACCTCGTGCTCGTGGTATGGCTTTTGTCATTAAGAAAAGAACAGCTCACATCCGAGTGATACTCGGAAGTAACGACTAGATAATACAAGGGAAGGCTTCCTGTAATCAAACCTTGGTGGTTTGAATTTGAGGCGGCCTTAAGAAACCCCAGAGAGTAGTAAGAAACTATGGGTCAAAAAGTAAATCCTATCGGCTTCAGAACAGGTGTGGTTCAAGGTTGGAAGAGTCGCTGGTACGCTTCCAAGCAGGAATTCGCTGGCCTGCTTCTTGAAGACAAGAAGATTCGCGAGTTTATCAAAGAACACCCGAAGCGTCCCCAGTACCGTAATGCCGGTATTGACCGCATCGAGATTGAGCGAACTCGGGATGAAGTGAAAGTCATCCTGCATGTTGCTCGCCCTGGCCTGATTATCGGTAAGAAGGGTCAGGAAGTCGAATTACTGCAGGAAGAGCTGCAAAATCTGGTTGGACGTCGTATCAATTTGAAAATTGAAGAGATTTCCCGGCCAGAACTACAGGCGCAGCTAGTTGCAGAAGATATCGCCGGTCAGCTTTCTCGTCGTGCGAGTTTCCGCCGAACCATGAAGCGTTCGATGGAGCAAACGATGGATGCTGGTGCTAAAGGCATCAAAATCCAGTTAGCTGGTCGATTAGGCGGGGCTGAGATGGCTCGCCGTGAAAAACAAATCACCGGATCAATTCCATTGAGTACCTTGTCCGCCAAAATTGATTACGGTTTTGCCGAATCATGGACGGCTCAGGGGCACATTGGAGTTCAGGTTTGGATTAACCAAGGTAAATATCAGGGAGACATTTCCGATGGCGCTAATGCCGAGACGGATAAAGCATCGAAAGGTGCAAAGAG
>PAAT01000034.1 GCA_002698965.1 Rhodopirellula sp.
ACACGAAGAACTAAAAACCAACAAATTCGCCCAACGCCTTTTACGCCCAGAATGGCTTGATGAAAGCGGACCCAATATAACTGTAACCTCCCTGCCAGATGATTTTGTCCATTACGAGCAACCAAGAATCCTAACTGTCCGAGAGTGGGCCAGACTTCAGACATTTCCAGACTGGTATGTTTTTCGTGGCCCAAGGACGACTGGAGGAAGACGCAGGGCTGGAACTCCAAGCAAGGACGACTGGGAGAGAGAAGTCCCAAGATACACTCAGATTGGTAATGCGGTGCCAGTGAGGTTAGCTTATGAAATTGGTAAGCACTTCAGGAAAATCGTTTGAATCAAACTCTAATTTAGTTTTTTATAAGTAACTATCATTATTATAAGCTATTTGCATTCATGGCTAAGTATAAACGAGTCCCTGGTGGGGAAAAGACAGAGAAGTCAGGAGTTAAGTGGACTCGTGAGGAATTACAGGCGTGTCTAGATATTTATGGGGAATGCAGAGAATCAATCCACGAACGCAATCCGAGGATTCAAGAATTAGCAAAGTTCCTTGGCAGAAGTGTAAGATCAGTCGAGAACCAGCTTCTCATGTTTAGGGCCATTGAAAGGTCAGAAGAGGGAGAAAAATACAGTAGGGACAGAATGAACAAGCTGTGCCTTAAGTTATGGAAAGAGAAAAAAATAAATAATAGCATGAGTAAAGATGAAACTGGCAGCACAAAAAGCTCAGCCAATAAAGAAGAGCCTAGACGATCTGTATCCAATAAAAAATATCCTGAAGCCTTCTTCAATTGGACAGCCAGCACTCAAGGAGGTGTTCGCCGTCTATTCCACAATAAATCAGGAAGGCCAACTGGCAAACAGATAAGAACACCTATATTGGATAGAATCGAATCTCTAGCAGACCAAATTGCTAAAGGTCAAATTACTTGCAAAGCCCTTTTGTTAGTTGGAGGCCCTGGCAATGGCAAGACTGATTCAATAGAAAATTTTTTAATCCAGCTTGATAAAAAGATGGGGCTAAAAGATCAATTATTAAACGCTTTTAAAAAAGAGTTCTCGGCTGAGTCTAAGCGAAAAGTAAATATTACCGTCCCTTTATCTGGAGGAAACTCACCAGTAAAAATATCATCAATTTTATTAGTCCAAGATGCCTCTCAAGGTGATGACACTAAATCCAGATCCCATGAACTATTCCTTGAGGATCTAGAAAACCATCTTGGCAATCCAAACAAAGATTTGTTTATATGCTGTATTAATCGGGGCATATTGGATAACGCTCGCCATACTGCAAAAAGAGATAATGCACATAAACAATCTGTTAAGTTTTTAGACGATCTTACAAAAGCAATAACCCCTTCTTCAGATCTAATTAGCCCTTGGCCAATAAAGAACTCAAATGGCGATGTGTATGCATGGCCCATGGATGTGGACAGCTTACTCGATGGCAACCCATCAACATATAACAAGATAATGGATTTAGCTTTAGAGCCAGACAGCTGGGAAAATGGCTACGACGATGAGTCCATTTGCCCCTTTGCCGCCAATAGATCATTATTAAACAACAAAACGATACAAGAGGCCCTGTCGTCATTGTTAAGTAATTATCAAGTTGCATTTGGTAAGAGATGGACATTTAGAGAAATCTTCGGAGCACTGTCATATCTAATGATTGGACCAGAGGAGAACTTTGAAAGTAATAAAATATTTAATTCACCAAAAGAATACTCCAAGAAAAGACAACATAAGATTAATAGTGGTGATCCAGCTCTCATGGTCGAGGCATCAGGCAATCTTCTTGACTGCTTATATTACCATAAACTTTTCCCAAATTTCCCTGACTTTAGAGAAATTAATATAGAGTGCCAAAGCTGTTTTCCTAATACAGTGAATCGGGCAACAGCCTTAATGTCTTACCTATCGAAAAGAAAGATAGGAAAAGGAAACGTACTGGAAAAAACATTTGAAAATGGATTTCGAGAGCTACTTGATCCTGCACTTGTAGATTCCAAGACTTGGGAGATAAAAGATATTAATGATGTGTCAACAATGCTTGATATCGAGCGTAAATTTAGTGTGAACGTACAGACAGGCTTTGATCTTGTTAAATCTGAAATCCCAAAAATCGAACAGATTTTCTTCGATCAATTAATTGAGGCGGAAAAAATATTAGAACCAAACTCAGGGCATATGAACAAATTGACAGCTCATAAAGCTTTAAAATGTTGCCGCTCTATAAGAAGACTAGCTGTCATTATATTTAAGCGATCTTACGGAGTTAGAAAAGGAATTGGGAGGGAAAGCAAATTAATAAAAACATTCATTGAAACTGTTGAAGACGATAAAAAACTTATACGTCTCAAAGGAAAAATTGAAGCAATAATTAAAAATAACTATCAACTAAATGTTCCATTGACCACCACAATCGGCCAACGATTATCAAATGAATCTATTCCCAAATTTAATTGCCCATCACCTGTCACAAAACATGCCATTATTCCCAAAGGCATAGATTATCCTAGTTGGGCTATCGCATTTTTAGAAACTGCAGATGGAAAAGTAAAAATACCCATTAACTACTCACTCTATAAGGCAATAACTATGCGAGAAGAAGGCATATTAGAGCCATGTTTACCAAGAGATCTAATGGGAGGATTGGACAATATGCTGATGTCACTTGGAGGATTAGCAGTTAGGGATGAAAATTCACTTCATGATCCAAACAGCTCCATAGATTTTGGTGATGACAGAGGGAAGATATCAGTCATCGATCTCAAACACTAAATTAATGATTTGATTATTATTATGCCTAACTTACTTAAAAACTTTTTGGCCGAACCCAATAAAGATGAAAATCTTTCTAAATTATATAAAAATGGCATCTTAAAAATACACAGAGCCCCTGATAACTGCACCAGTGATTTCATAATTAAATCACTTTATTATGCTTTAGGTCTTTGCGAAACAAGTGCTAATAATGCAGCAACAAAATCTAAGGAATTTAATAGAAACACTAAAATTGGTCTAAAAAATGCCTATGAAGGAAAAAGAAAATCACCGAACAATCTTGATGAAGAAGTCTGGAGATCACTTGTAACAAATATTCTTTCAAGACCTAAAACTAGCACACAAAGATCTAGCAGCTTATTCCTTGAACCATTAATTCCTCAGTTGGCTGAAATTTCAGCTGCAGCAAGAGAGAAAGGCAACTGGAATCCTGGCGAATTAATTCGAGGGATGATCGTTAAGGGCTGCAGTGATTTGAGTGAGGCTAAAGAACTATGGCTAAAATTGGCAAAAGCCTTGGAGGTCGAATCTAGTACTGATGATATATGGTCTAGATTCCTTACGACTGAGTTAGATGAATGGATTTTAGATTCGAGTAAAATTAATGATTCAAATAGAGCAGATCTGACTAAGGGCTGGGGCAAAGACGACGCAAAGCCAATAAAATTAGAGCTAGATTTTGACTATCCTTCCAAGGAGTTCTGTCGATCATTACCTAAAATTTTAAAGTTAAAAAATTTGCTAACCCGTAAACAATGGATGGCAATAGTAGATTCATATTTTAGAATTTCATGTGTCAGTGAAGCCCTATGGACCTGCGAAATGAACAATAGAATATGGTACCTTGTTGAGCATACACTATCAGACGATTATAACTATGACATCAAAGAGATCTGCGAACATTTAAAAAGACCTTTGAATTTTTTATCTATAGGTGAACATTTAGAGAATAGCTTAAGAGAACATTGCCGAAAATATGTAACATCCAGAACATCTTTAAATTTTGTTTTTCATCAACTAGCTGCAATAGGAGAGGAGCAGAAGAATTTTTGCAATGGAACTGCCCCCCTAAATAGCATTGAACGCATTAAAGAGTTACTTGCTCATGTTAAGCAATTAAGAGGTAAGATTTCCGCACAAGATGTGAATAAATTTACTGCCGAGGTAAAAGATAGATACCCAAAGCTGACAAGGCTTCAGGGGTCCGGAACTTACTCGATCAACTTATTCTATTTCTGTAGATACGCTTTAGGACAATTCAACCCTATTAATAAAGAAAAGCGACATGTTGACCAAGGATTCTGGGGTGAAAAATCAGGTAATTATCCAGCTGCCCCATGGATTGTAAGCCTTGGATCCAATGCCATATTATCGATGGTAGCTTGTTGTTCTCGAGCAGGACAGCAAGCAACTGTAGTTGATCTTAGCAATCAATTATTGAAATTTGGCATCAATGCAGATGTCAGGGAACTTTCTGAAGGGAAACTCGGAAAACAACTCAGGGGACTTGGTCTCGTAGTTGACAGTCCGGATGCTGAGGGAGGCATGGTCATAAGCTTACCTTTCAAAAATATTTGATTATGTTTAATTTAGAGATAGTAAAACACTTAACGGTTTCAGCTGAAAAGCGATGGCATTCCTCAACTGAATCCAAGAGATTAATCTTCAATTTTTTACCCAATAAATTTATTGATGAACTACTTGTTTACATTAAAAAAAATCCAATCGTAACTGCGAAAGGTACACTTCCACTCATTCTGCGAGATCAAGATAGCCAAGAAACACTAAATAGTAATTGCAACGGCCAACGGCTTCGAGAAGATCAAATAGTTAGAAAAAGAAATGATAATGATCCGACATGCCTTATTTGCATCAGGCCCGGTGAAATAATTGAAAAATCAAGTGATACTGAAGTAATTAATAATCCTTATGAAGATTTATATCATTTAAAACTCAAAGACTTATTCCCAAGTAACGTAGAATATCGCCAATTATTCGAAGATCTTCTGACTGATAAGATAAGTGAGGGAAAAATAAAATTTAGAGATTCACAAGTTCAGGATAAAAAGTGGGACATATTGAAATCCATTTATGATCTTAACATAATAAACTCAAATCCACGTGAAAGTTTATTGGCATTGCTTGGATGGCCGAGTATCGGCAGTGAAAATCTTGATAAGAATCAAATTCATCGAATGACCAATGTAATGAAGTCTATTTCAGACAGTTTAGAAAAGCATGGCATTAGCAATTCAATTAATGATTGGAAAATAAATTCAAATGGGGATACGAGAACAATAGAAGCTCTTGATGCGCTTAAGAATCATCTTTTCATAAATAATGTAGATGGCCCCACATTTGCAACAGGACCTACGTTTTTTTACTGCCCTATGGACTTAATAAAAAACGGAAGCCAAGAAATTCCGAAGTGGTGGAAAACACTTAACACATCAACTTGGATAAATATTTTTCAATCGGGAGGATCTTCAGATGGCAGTAAAATAAAAATTAATTGCCTTAATTCAAGAAAGCTTGATGGCCTAAAACTTGAAATAGTAGAAAACGGAGAATATCCATCGTTACAAATTGAAGGGGGACAAGGACAATTCAAATGGTCACGGAATTCTGGAAATGGGGATGAATTAATTGAAGAAAATGGCGATATCGATCTTCATGATGCATCCGTCACTGATCACCTTAAGCCTTTAATTTATTCAGCAAGACAGGATGATTTGTCAGCATCAAAAAAACTAGTATCGATTGGCCAATTTACCCATCGCATTTTAGTTGATGTTCCCAAGGCAGACACAGTTATATTCCCTAGTTTAAAAGGTTCCTCATTAGTTTCTGATGTTAGTCTGCGATCTCAGGGCAAATATAGAGTCAATATATTTCACGATTTAGAAGTAGTTATAGAAAAAGTAATTGGAAAAAATATAACCCCCGAAACGGAAGGCACCGATCAAGAAGTCAATGATGTTCAAAAAATAAAACCTGGCCATCAGGCATTCGAAATGATTACTGATGATGACTCGGAATATGAAATTATTTACAAGTATAAAGACGAGCGCTCTAAAAAATACATATTACTAAATAAAGCGCCCGATGATCCTGATACTTATTCTGCCGATTCTTATTACGATTGTTTAGTAAAACAACACATTGAAGTTCCTAGAAAAGTTCCAGAAGTAACCGCCTCGATAAATGACTCTGTCATTGCAAGAATTGGGAATTGGCAATTAATTAAACCCGACTCTTGGTTTCCTCTTCCAGCCTCTGATGATATTGCAGCCTATCTCGGTGAACCAGACTCGTGGGCAGATCATAAATTCACAGGCCATGAATTCATTAACGATCAAAATCCGTGCCCAAAATTAGAGGATTTTTCAATTCCAAATGATATTCGTGCATGCCTTGAATTATTATTTGGGAAAAATGGACTAGTCACTAAATTACAAAATGAAGATGACCTTTCAATAGAGGCAATCAAGCTTTCAAGAATATATAATGATAAAACTTTATGTGATGAAATAGTTAAATATATCAAATCATACGAACAGTGGTTATTGAAAGATCCGGATAAAGCAAAGTGGTTTTACACGATTCCATTATATATTAAGGACTCGGGAGGTTATATAGGAGGACCACCAGATTGTATTTTATTTTCTCCTCTTCACCCAATGAGGCTAGGTTGGCACGTATTTGCTCAAGGCATAATGCAAGAGGAAATTTCCCAAGATAACCACTGCCCAGTTGTTGATGCTTTAACGCCTCAAAGAATATTAGATTTCATTGAGATGCCATGCAAAAAACCTGGAGGAATCGAGTCAACACCTTATGTTTCAATTCCAACTTCCTCTCCCTATTGGGGGTTAATGTGGAATATTAAAAAACTAGATGAAATAAACACCACTTGGTCTAAAGAAATTTTTCCCGATTGTATTGGGATTGATATTCAAGGTCTTTCACAAGGCCTTTCAAAGAATCAAGTTACACAATCAATTAAAGAGGCAACTCAACTCGGATCGGCAAGAACAACGCTAGATATCAAATTAACTTCTTCCGGATTCACAAAGCCTGATTGCAATGACGGACTAATTACGTGGATAGAAAATAATATGATTCCAGATTCGGCGTCTAAAAACACAACTTACTTTGATTGCAATTCCCCATGTACAGTTTCAATCCAAGATAATCGAGAATCATTCCAGTTGCCATCGCACGAAAAAATGGCAGATATCTCATGGGCTTCAAGCAACCGAGTTACATGGTCGACAAAAACAACAGGTTGTGCCGACATAAATTTGATTGCAAACTTGAAGTCAAGTTCTCACAGATTGGAGGATACGCCAGATTGGACAAGCGCTACATCTAAAGCTCTTTTAATAACCAGTCGTCTTAGGTCTAATATCCAAAAAAGCACCTCTCGCGATAGCCTAAGCAGGACACACGTCAACCCTAATGACGCAAATCATGCACTAGAGAAAGCCCTACTTAAATGCAGCTTAACTATTTGCCAAACTGATGACAAAAAAGAAAAGTCTCTACAATTCACTCCTATGACACAGGAAATAAGCGATAGTTTGAAGACTGACATTTTTTGTGCAGTATCATCAGACGCAGTCAATCCTAGTTCATTGTCTCGTTTATCTAGCAATGCTATAATGTGGAATTTTCAATATCCTAATTATTCCACTAGCCAAAATTCCAACGGCTTTTATCTTCTAACTAGCCAAAACATTTCAGCTATTGAAAAATTAAAATATGCCCTCGAAAGAATAACCGGAAAAAATGGATATTCAGGAGCTGTACTTGAAGGTGTCTTGACTGAATTTGGCCAAAGAGGACTGCCTAACTTACACAAGTTGTCTGGTGCCACAAGTGAAGCAGCTGGAGAGATATGCGTACTGGCATCAATGAGGATACTACAACCTCTCATTAACAGAAATAATCCCAAGTTTCCATTTAGTATCAAAGGCAAACCCTACAATCTCTTGTTACCTCTTGATCCCTACAAAGAAAGGATGAACTTTCTAAGAAGTAAAAAGCACATGAATATAGGAATCATGACCTTACCAGACCTGCTTTCCATAAGTATTTGCGAAGTTAAAACCGGATCATTTAAAGTTAAATTAACCCCAATTGAAGTTAAGTTTAGAGATAAAGAAAGATTATCAAGAAAAGATAGAAGCGCCGCACTAAATGATCAGGCGGCAGAATTCTCAAGGTTAATTAAGAAAATTCAAAACCACAAACATGGCAGCAGTCTTTGGAAGCTTCTTTTTAACCAAGTTCTAAGCGACTGGATAGACAGGTCCTTTGGACAATTAATGAATAAGAATTCAAATGACTCATCTTTCCAATCAAAAGCGGTCCACGCTGCCTTATCTGGAAATATCGACGTTGATATAGACTTACGCGGCAGGCTAATTGCAATTGATGGGTCCAATACTACTCAAACGAGAGATGTGGATGATGATGGTTTTCGTGAAACGATAGTAATTAAACAAAATGAGATAGATGAGATATTAATCAGTCCTGACAAACAAATCAGTAGTTTGTTAAGGTTAGAACCAGCCATCGGCGACTGGGAACTGCAATGCTGCAATGAGAATAAGGAAATTAATATAAAAGAAGAGGAAGATAACAAAGATCAAAATGAAGGAAATCTGGTAAAATTCCCACCTGATTCTTTAGACACAGAAACCATTAATGAAGCGGCCAAAGTCAATCAAGCTAAGGAAACAAATAATAAAACTGAAATAATTAATGTAAATCATGACAGAAAAAACAGAATGTCTAATGAGAAAAAACTATCCATGTATGAATCTGTTCTTTCATGTTACGATGAATTTAAAATCAATGTATCATCACCTCCTGATAATGTAGAAAAGATCATTGAAGGCCCATCATCCTTAATTTTTTTGATAAAACCAGGCGAAGGAATAACAACAAATAAAATTACTTCAAAAGAAGAGAATGTTAAGTTGAAACTTGGCCTTTCGGAAGGTTCTGGGATTAGATACTTCATCGATGCGGGATACATGAAACTGGAAATACCCAAAAATGATCAACATAGATATACAGTCTATGCGGAAGAATTGTGGGCCCAATGGAGAAATATTTGTAATCCAGATGATTTCTCCGTTCCAATCGGTCAAAATATGTATGGTGAAGCAGTTGAGATTAATTTTGGCTCTATTTCCCCGCATCTGTTGATTGCCGGAGCAACAAACATGGGAAAAACAACAGCACTCAACGCGATATTAAAATATATGATTAAATATTATTCCCCTGATGAACTGCTACTTCTATTGTGGGATGGCAAAGGCAATGAATTGATGGAATATGATGAAGGTTCTCATTTAGACAGAGGCATAGGGTCTCAACCTGAGGATGCTATAGAATTGCTTAATGATTGCATTAGGGAAATGGATAGTCGTTTTAAAAAATTACGAAATATAAAAGCAAAGGATATTGTTCATTATAACTCATTAGTAAATAAAAGTGAAAAATATCCGAGGTGGATCATTGTAATGGATGAATATGGAGCACTAGTAACCGGAGCCGATAAAAAAGATAGGCAAGAGGTTGAAAAAAAACTTTCAGTATTGGCTCAAAAGGGAAGAAGTTGCGGGTTGCACATAATTATTTCAACCCAAAGACCATCCGCAGATGTAGTTACTCCTTTAATAAGGGATCAGCTTGGAGCTCAATTAGCATTGACTGTTCGGGATTCAACTGCCAGCAATATCATAATTGGTGAATCCGGCGCAGAGAAATTGAGTGGGAAAGGAGAAGCATTTCTTAAAACAACAAAAGGAATTACCAGAATTCAATGTGCATTAATAGATTAAGATATATTAAAACCAGACCTTAATTTGAATTAGTGAATAATGACTAAATAATGAGATCAAATAAAACATTTGAAGAAGAGTATGGAAGACTCAAGACTGAAAAAAACCAAAATTTCTTCTTCACTAATGAGAATGAATATAAAGAAACAGTTTATGAAGATTTAGAACGGCTACCACACGAAGAAGCTCTCGATCAATGCAAAGAATATGTAGATCAGAACTTCCCGGATACCGAATGGGTTGAAGTTTTAAGAAAGAGAATCATAGAGTTAAGCGAGACCCAATCAGGTAGTGAAATAATAGAAAAGATTGATAACTTCATAAAAGAATTTTTTTTTAAATCATATGATAATACATCTATAAAAAATCTCGCTGGAAAAATATATGAAGCAAAAGATTCTGATGATTTCTTTTTTGAAACTTTTCGTTACGGCTTCAATATAGGAGAACAGTTTAACAAATCTCCAGAATCTAATTATAATGAATGGGCAAAAAAATTACTAGAATGGCTTAAAAAGAAGCATACTAAAAATACTGATCTAAATAATGATAAACAACCCGTTAATACTGAAGATCAGTATTTCTTTGATTTAGATGAAGACTGGAATGGAATAGATGGCATTCAATCTGTAAATGATAGAAAAGTAACATCAGGCACTGATCTAGTTGAGGCTATTCTTGAAACGACAGGAATCGACATTTTAAAGGCAATATCTATTCGAGTTAAATCTAATAACGAACCAAATCTCAGCACAACATTATCAGCGGATGCTTTTGGTTACTACTTACCTTATCACGCTTTTGGACAAAGCAAGAAAAACCCATGGGGAATGTATATCATTCCAGAAGCATTATTTAAGTGGACTGATATCGTTTTTAAAACTGAAGGTGGAACTAGTGTACAAGATTACGTTGAATTATTTAATCTTTTATACTGGGCAACTTACAGGCACGAATTATTCCATTACCATGTAGAGTCATATGCTTTCATGTTAGAGGTGGCAAATAGGGTTCCGCACTATCGGCCTTATGTTGAGCATGTAAGAAAGGTAGTAGCAAACACTTCCAAGTGGTTAGAAGAAGCTTTAGCTCAATCTGTAGTTTTACACAGTACATTCCTTCAACGTAAAACAAGTTTTTCAAAAAAAGAAATTAATAGAATCCTTGAATTTGAGTTTAAAAAGTTTGGCCCAGGGTACAGAGATTATGAATGCAAATGGACAGGCGGACCAAAAGATGCACATCAAAGATTGGGGACCCAAATCGCATGCACATCAGATAATCATAACAGAAACGAATGGGTGACTGATCTTTTCATACCCAAAACTCAATATAGCAGAGAAAGAACTAAATGCCCAGGGTATTTTGCCTTCACAAATAGAGCCTTATCACAGTTTCAGTTACCCATGCCAAACGAAAAGCGTTGGAAAAAATTTGCAAAAAAGAACGGATTTATTAAAACAAACAAAGGACCTGGTGATCATCAAGTCTGGATAATAGGAAAGCAAAAAGTACAAATTAATTATGTAAAGGGAGAAGTAGATTTTGCCTCATTAAAGGCAGTTTCAAAAATATTAGATATACCGATAAGAGAACTTTCCTTGAAAGCTGCAAGAGGATGAAACTTATAAAAAAGTGCCAGCCTAGGTTTCCCCAGACTGACCTTTACGCAAAACAGAGGAATTCTAAACCTCTACTTTAAATGTGCTGTTTTCCATGAACGAATACAAGTGATCCAATCACGTTCAAGTATACTTCATTCAATAATTTAATACCCTTCCTTTTGTTGCCTTTATTTTTCATGCTGCAATTTCTTCCCCCTCCTCTGCTACCCATTCATAAAACACGTGCTCATAATGTTGCTCGAGCTGTGGATAGATTTCAGAGCTAATACGAGTAAAGTTCCGTAGCTGTTCACGAGACAGACTCTCAGCATTTGCATTGTTGTAACACATCGCCAATCCACCAGACCAACTTCCGTCTAGTTCTGAGTGGTCTATGAAATCAACCAGTTCATCAAGTGTTAATGCATCTAAGCTTGTCTCAGTGAATAA
>PAAT01000035.1 GCA_002698965.1 Rhodopirellula sp.
AGGTCGAGTGGCATCCAAAATACGGAAGAGAAATTATTGAACATGAAATATTATTAATTCATCCAACATTTGTGAAAAAGGGACAAATATGATTATAATGCAGAAAATGTCAGATGAAATTAAATTCCTGCCACTTGCAACAACCGAAGAAGAAGCTATGGCTTCTCTTGCTACTGCAATAAGGCTTTATTCTAAAGAACTTGAAATGGAGTTATGCCAAGGCGTATTCAATAAAGACAAGGCAGAAAGTTTAATGAACCTTTATAAGGTTGTCCAAAACGAATATAATTTTTTAGCACTAAAGAGAGACACGCTACACTAGCGTAGAGGAGAGATATGTTAGATATAAAGATAACCATTAATGGTGTTACGCCATTGATATGTAATAAATTTACAGATAAAGCAGCCCTTGCTGCAACCACCGGAGTTAGCTCTAACAATAGAGGAGAGCCTTTAACACCACATGAACAAGCTGAAGAGAAGTTATACATGGAAAAAAAGAAAGCATGTATTCCTCAGCCAAACATATTAGCAAGTATTATAGAAGGCGGACGGTTCCATAAAATTAAAAACAGATCGGTAACGACAATGCAAAAATCCATGATTCCATCTTGTTTTGATATTAAAGGTATTATGTTACCTATTAAAACAAAAGGATGGGAAGTTGATGAGAGGCCCGTAAGGATACCGGCAACAGGAGGTCGTATCTTGGCATATAGACCTAAATTTAACGATTGGCAGTTGGAATTTGACGCAACACTTGATACAGATATTATTTCCGTGAATTTAATGCGGGAGATTATAGACGACGCAGGGAAAAGAATTGGCTTGGGCGATTACAGACCAGATAGGAAAGGACCATTTGGAAAGTATAAGGTAAATAAATGGCAGGTAAAAAGAAAGCGTTCGTAGAGCCAAAAATTATTGAATTAAGAAAAAGAGCATATGATGACATATATAATATTTGGGTTAAGTTAAGATTAGAAGATTGGCCTTATTGGTCCTGGTACTCAGGTCGATGGGTCTGCATAGGTACAGCGAAAACAAAATCGCTGGCAAGGAAAAAAGCGAAGGAATTTAAATGGGAACAATTAAAGATATAACTGTGCTAGGCGGTGCCCTGCAAATTACGGCAATCCACTGCCCGCCATGGCCACGCATAGCGTTGCACAGCACAGCACGGCAAGGCGAGGTATAAGGTGGGAGTTTACGCAATGACAGAGGAGGTTAAAGTGAACGATGATGATACAATTGTTGAGGTCAACGATCTTTATATAATGATTAGCAAAAGCGATGGCACTAACATGAGACATTATTGGAAAAACGATAAGGATGTATTGTTTGTTCTTAACAGGCTCATTGATATCTACCAGAGGAAAAGATAATGTTTGCGATAAAAGTTATAATTAATATGTTAATTTTTTATTTTTTTATTGTTTTTCTCGTGGGTTGCACTGCTCCTAATGATCCAGGCTGCGTTCCAATTCACATTGGCACAGGCTATGACGAGGATGGAATGACAGAAGCCATATATGTTAATGAAATTGGTTGTCCTCCCGTCTCTGATAATATATACTAACCGCTTGCAACAAAGGAGTAACGATGACAAGGATACATTGGGATAATCAACGCATTGAAAAATTAAAAAAATTATGGGCAGAAGGCAAAACAGCTAAAGAAATAGCTATAATTTTTGGTGATATATCAAGAAATTCTGTTATAGGAAAGGTTCATAGATTAGGTTTAACCTCCCACAGACCGCCACATTTAACAAAAATTACCCTACCTACATATAACTTTATGAAAAAAGATGCAATATCTAGTTGACGGATAGTTGCGAACATACTAGATATGGGGTGCTCCCACGATTATGTATCCCAATATAATTGTGGTTCCTTCGTTGCGAGGGCCGGACATCCTTTCCTTCTTTAACAACATAGCCGGCCCTCATTTTTTTTACATTACATCTTGATTTATTATATGGGAACATATATATAGATATATAAATTAACTAACGAAGGATTTTAATTATGATAAATGAAAATGATTACGAAGAATGTTGGATGACAGAAAACGATCATCTAGCTGAATTAGCTGAAGAAGAAGAAAGAAGGCAAATTGCTATAGAGTCTAGAACTTGTATGCATTGTGGAGCTGGTTTACCTGAAGACAATGAAGGTCAATGCGGTCCATTTAAATGTTGGGGTTTAAAGCACGCTGCAAATAATGCTTGATTATCTTATTCAATAGTTTATATAATATTCCATAACTTAATAGAGAGGTAAAATTATGCCAGATAAAGAATCATATAAAAGCGTAGCCCTTAGAGTAGATTTATATTCTAAGTTAAAAAAGGTTGCTGAAAAAGAGAATAGACCAATAGGTCGTGAGCTCGGTGGTATTATTGAGAAAAGACATAGCGAAGTCTTTCCCAATGCCTAAAGGGCCTACAGACCTTACAAAACTTGCAATAGAAACAAGGAACCTGATAGACAGTCAGCAAGAAGATTTTTCTATTGGTCAAGTTGCTATCATGAACATAATGATATGTATCAGTCGCTTCATTGAGGAGAGAGGTGAGGCGGCTGGCATTGCATTGTTACAAGTATGCACGGCAGCTATTGCTAATGGTCAGCAAGAAGTTGATGTTACGGGTGTACCTGGTTTTATGCCAGAAGGCAGTCAAGAGAATGATGTTGTTTTTGAAATGGAAGATGATCTATTAAGAGAAGACAATGTTGTTTACATGGATTTTAATCAAGACGACGAAAATTAATCCTCCACTAAATAATTTATTTCAGAATTAATACCACGACGGCGACCGAAAAACACTAGGTTTTGATTTTCGTCAGTTATGTAATTTGAAAAGATAATCAATATGTTTATTAAGAGCGTGACAAATAAGAGCCTTCGCTCAGGTAATTTTTGGTTTCGCATGATTGATTGTGAGAATCATCAAAGTCAACGAGCACTCCTTGGTGTTTTAAGGACTTACTAGTCGGGTAAGTTATTCCCTTACTCTCGAAAACTTTGGCAAGTTTTTTAATAGTCGAATACTTGACATCGGCTCCATTCTCAGCCCTTGATATAGTCGCAGGCGATACTCCGGAAAGAGCACATAACTCTCTTGTGGATAACCTTAAAATATTTCGTGAAAATTTTAGTTGACTTGCGGTTATCATGTGTAGTATAAACTCCCATAGTTGTTTCACAAACGGAACAATATATAGCGTAAATAAAGTAAAAAGTAAATTAGATAAATAAATTAATTAGCGAGGTAGAGAAATGAAAAATATAGCGAAAGGGGTTGTGAGTGATTGGGATTCAAAAAACATTGATGACATTGCAAGCGATCCAAAACTTTTAAAAGATTTACATGAGCAAAGTAAATATTTTAAAGGCGTATCTGAATTTTTCCGTAACTTAGAGAAGAAAACATGCGACCGTAAATACGGGCAGCGTGTTGAATCTCGGCTTAAAGGAGATAATAAGGATACAGGCACAGTGGTTTTTGACGAAGAAGGTTTTAGTGTCAAAGCTACTGTGAGAAAGGCAGTAACTTGGGAACCGAATACATTGTGGGAAGCACTGGACCAAATATCGAAAGAGTTTGGATCAGAAGTCGCAAAAAATATTTCTGATGTTACTGTTAAAATCCCAGAGAATAAGTATAAGGATGCAGAAACTAAAGTCCGTCTTATTCTTGACGATGCACGGACAGTTGAGGCTAAAGGTCCTGATTACTATATTAGTATTGAGGAGAAACCTCATGACTAAGAAAGATATTGAAAATATTCTTTCTGCGTTAGGGGAGGCTTTTATTGCGGGTGGTTGTTCTTTTGTTGGTCAAAATAAAATGCAAAAAACTATTGAGGTTGTGCATGTCTTCGACAAAGACAAATTTACACCTGGTATACACCTCCCTTCTGTTCGTATCATCATCGAACCAATTAAAGAAGATGATGAAAAAAATTTAATAAACATAAATCAAAATTTAATTAATTAGAGAGGTAAAACTATGAAAATAATTAAAGCATCAGAACGACAAAGAGAAGATAAAGGGGCTAAGGTTGTCATCGCCGGTAAAGCGGGTGTTGGTAAAACTAGTCTTCTTTATACATTGCCAGACGAGGGGACATTATTTATGGACTTTGAAGCTGGCGATTTAGCCCTTGAAAAGAACGGTGGGTGGAAAGGTGATACTATCCGTCCTAAGACTTGGCAAGAGGCTAGGGACTTTGCATGTTATTACGGAGGTCCTAACCCAAGTCTTGCAGATGATCAGCCATATTCTCAGGCACATTTCGATCATCTTGTTAAGCAACATGGCGATCCAGCAGAGGCAATAAGTAAATATTCAACATTGTTTATTGATTCAATTACTGTTGCGGGCCGTCTATGTTTCCGTTGGTGTAAACAACAAGACGAAGTTTATACTGACAAGACCAGAAAGATTAATAACTTTGCAGTTTATGGTCTACATGGTCGTGAAATGATGGATTGGCTGACACATTTACAGCATATCCGTAACAAGAATATTATTTTCGTCGGCATACTTGATGAATATCAAGACGAATTTAATCAGACCGTTTATTCTTTACAGATTGAAGGGTCAAAAACAGGCAGGGAATTACCAGGCATTGTTGATGAAGTTATTACTATGCACATAAATAAAGATGAGCAGGGTAAAACATGGCGTGAATTTATATGTCATACTGACAATGAATATAATTATCCAGCTAAAGATAGAAGTGGTCTTCTTAATGCGATTGAAGAGCCTCATCTTGGTAAGTTATTAACAAAGTTAATGCCAACTAAGAGCGGTACTGTAACGCAAAAATTTGATCACACAATTCCAACACAAGAAACTAAAAAGAAAGAGGTAGCATAATGACACTAGATTTTAACACAGCCGAAGAACAGTATGATGGACCATCAACTGATTTTTCACCAATACCAGACGGCACAATTGTTGATACAGTATTAACAATTAAACCAGGCGGAGCAGGTCCTGACGGAGCGTTGACACAATCACAACGATCTGACGCACAATATCTGCAATGCGAATTTACGGTAACATCAGGAGAGTTTGAAAGAAGAAAATTCTGGTCAAACTTAACTGTAGCCGGTGGTAGCCTTGATGATAAAGGACAAAGTAAAGCAGGTAATATTTCTAAAAGAACTATTCGTGCTTTATTAGAGTCTTGTTATGCCATTCAACCGAAGGATATGAGCGAGCCAGCGAAAGCTGCGAGAACATTATCATCTTATATGGACTTAAATAATCTATTAGCAAAAGTTGAAGTAGGTATAGAAACCTATAACGACAAAGATAACAATAGGTTATCAAGGGTTGTAACTCCTGGCATGCCAGAGTATAAACAACCATTAGGTCCAGATGGAACAGTCAAGGCTAGTGCTCCCGCACCATCTACACAGACTGATACACAACCCTCCCCACAACAAGTAACTAGCGATCAGTCTGGGGGCGAGAAACCAGCTTGGGCTTAGACAGAAGGTCTTTTCTTCATTGACCTATATTGCAGGCTTGTGGAGTGCCTGTCTGTCACAAACTCCACAACCAAGGGTAGTTTATAATGAATCTAAAAAGGAGAAGGGTCTGTGGGTTATGTTCATATAGTAGGGTTGTGCCTTACATTTTATTTGATAATGTTAATTTTAAGCAGAATGAAGTAGTCGGTTTTTATGGATGTTATGCTGCAATGAAGCTAATGTCTAAATACAATAAGGAAAAAAGAACAATGTCATATCAAGATTTAGTACCAGAGAGAAAAGCAGTTGATGACACTATAAAGGATTTAGCTGTAGTACTAGAAGAGATAGGTTGGAGTACTCCACTATCTGCTATTACTAAAGAACAAATACAAAAAATTATTATCACAACTTTGAACTCTTATCGAGATCATCTCCATGAACATATTGGTGTTGAGGATAAAAAAGCAGAAGATTTTCTTAATGTTAACGGGGTAGAGATACCAACAGAAAGAGGCAAAGTAACAGGTTCTGGTAAAAACAAAAAATACCATGAACCTTTTGATGATGATATACCATGGCTTTAGATTTTAATCCTCCAGAAAATAAAGGAGATGTGAGTGAGATTATTACTCCTTTTATAGATAAAGCTCTTGTTGAAGCTAACAAGAGAGAACCGGAAAGAAAATATTTAGGTGCATCATCTCTTGGCGAACCTTGTAAAAGAAAATTACAATATAGATATATGAAGACTGAAAAGGATGAGGGAAAAGATTTTGACGGAAAGACTTTGAGAATATTTCAAGTCGGTCATAATTTTGAAGAGCTTGCCGTAGCATGGCTTGTGCAAGCAGGATTTAACTTACTTACACATGATAAACAAGGAAGACAATTTGGCTTTGATACAGCCGATGGAGAGATACAAGGACATGTCGATGGCATTATTACAGATGGACCTGTCTCTTGGGAATATCCTTTTCTTTGGGAATGTAAATCCGCTAACGATAGGAAGTTTAAAGAGTTTCAATCAAAAGGCGTAGAGAAAGCAAATGTTGTTTATTACGCTCAGGTTGTTCTGTACCAGGCTTACATGGGCCTAATGGATAACCCTGCTCTTTTTACAGTTGTCAACAAAAATACTCAGGAGATATATTTTGAAAAAGTACCGTTTGATGCTAAAGTGGCTCAGCGAGTGTCAGATTCAGCAGTTAGTATTTTAAAAGCCGTTGAGAACAACGAACTGATGCCTAGGGTTGCGGCGAAGAGTGATAGTTTTTTATGTAAATGGTGTGAGTTTAAAAACAAATGTTGGGATAATATAAATGAACGAAGAGAAGAGCATACTGGACTTCAACCCAAGTGGGCGTGATAAGCCAGAGAAATTTGATGTAAAGGGATTCAAAGATAGAGCACGAGGCTCAATAAAAAGTATATTTACACACATGTTTCCTCAAGGAAAAATGAGAGGAAACGAATTTATTATAGGCGATTTAAATGGAGCTCCAGGAGACTCCTGTTCTTTTAATTTAGATAAAGACGGAGTTGGTAGCGAATTTAATGGTGGTCAATCTTTCAGTGACTTTATTGATGTATGGCAAAAAGTATATGGATGTAACTTTGCTGAAGCTGTTAAAGGTATATCAGAAAAATTTTCTATCCCTGTAATTAATACAGCACCTAAGCCAACACCAAAACCTCAAACATTAGAATACAAATATTATGATCGTAACAATGATTTGATATGCACTGTTATGCGAATAGAGTCTGGCAATGGAGAAAAAACTTTTAGACCTCGTTTAGTTACAGGGGAATATAAAATGCCTGAGATTAGACCTCTATATAATATACCAAACATAAAAGACGCTGATACAGTTGTCTTTGTTGAGGGCGAAAAGTGTGTTGATTATTTATCTAAGAAAAATATAGCAGCAGGAAGTGCTATGGGTGGTGCTAATACTAATTTAGATAAAACAGATTGGAGTGTGCTCACAGGTAAACATTTGATTATATGGCCAGATAATGATGATGCTGGCGTAAAATACGCTCAAAAGCTCTCTAAATACCTTGTAGATATATGTTCTTCTATCAGAGTAATAGATATACCAAGAGAAAAGAAAAAGGGTTGGGACGCTGCTGACGCAATAGAAGAAGGTTATGACATTGATGAATTACTTAGAACGGAAGGTTCTTCGCCTGTTAACCTTTTAAATAGCTCATTATCTGTTAAAAATTTAGTGCAAGGAGAAGCACCTTCTTATGAATATTTATTAGAATCAACATTACCTAAAGGCGTTGCCGGTATTTTAGCGGCATCAGGGGACACAGGTAAAGGTCTTTTGACTTTAGACTTGGGTATGAAGATAGCATATGGTAATATCGGCATCGACACTGCCTTTGATGCTACAATAGTAAATAATGGCAATGTCGTCATTTTAACCGCAGAGGATGAAAAAGATGAAATACATAGACGAATTGAAAAACTGGACACTGAAGGTCGTAGATTTAGGGAAACAGGGTGTGAATTATATACTGTCCCTTTCCCAGACCACGGTGGAGTTACTCCTATCGTTGCAATCGAAAACGGTCGACCTGTTATCACAGATGAGTGGCGGCAGATTGAGCGACAATTATTGCAAATGGATAATTTGGCTCTCGTTGTTGTTGATCCTCTTGCTAGTTTTGTTCTAGCAGATATCAACGCTGACCCTTCACATGGTGCATTCGTAACAGGATACTTTGCAAGTTTAGCCACAAAGACTAAAGCTACATTTCTCATGGTCCATCATATGACCAAGATTGATATGAAGTATCCTGTTCGTACACCAGAACATGCAAGAAATTTAATTAGAGGAACATCGGCACTTGTTGACGGTGTTCGTTTTGCTATTGGTTTATGGCCCGCTCCAGAAAGTGAGGCTAAAACAGTCTGTCATAAAATGGAGGTTCCATTTAAAAGGAATAAAGTTATTTATGGTGCCGTTGTTAAATCTAATGGTCCTGTTAATAGAGAGGTTCGTATCTTTGTTAGAGATGAAGAGTCTGGTTTATTAGAAGGAACTTCACAAGATATATCTGTTGTAGACGAGCAGGATAAAGTTATAAGACTTAGAAGCCTTGTTCAAATAATTAAGTTAGCAGCACAAAAAGGTAATCCTTTTACAGTTACAGGCGAAGATGGTTTTGTAGCTCGTGAGGGCGAAATGCCTCCTGAGTTAAAAGGTGTATCTCAAAGTACATTCAGAAGATATGTATCAGAACTTATTGACGACAGAAAAATTGTCCGTGCAAGACTTAAAGAAAACACAGGTCAAGCAAAATACCTTGATGTACCTGAAGGGCCATTTGCTCATGGATATGGGGAATTGAGAGCAGGTAAAGTTACCTAGCTAGTGGGTTA
Organism: Rhodopirellula sp.; assembly: GCA_002698965.1. Classification (GTDB taxonomy): domain Bacteria; phylum Planctomycetota; class Planctomycetia; order Pirellulales; family Pirellulaceae; genus UBA721. The sequence continues at coordinate 8,891 of PAAT01000035.1, forward strand.
TCGTTATTGCCGAGCTTATCAATCCTGTCCTCTGTTCTATCTAATCTCTGTTCTATGTTGTCGACCTTTGTCGATAGTTCAGCAATACTTGTATTAAGTGGGGTTAAATCAACTGCTTTAATTTTCTTCTTCTCAATATTATCGAGACGCAAATTGAACTGTCCCCAGGTGTAAAAACCGCCACCTATAGCAGTGATTACCCCTACTATGGTGATGTACTGTTGTAATTTAGGCAAGATATTTTTCATTATTTACTCCATATATATTTCTTGACATTACTTTTTACCGATATACAGACCAAACCAAGCAGCTCCAGCACCTACAATTACAGATACAAAAGCTGATTGTGAGTTAGTTGGGTCAGGTAAAGTCATAAACCAATCACATGTTTTATAAAACATAATGCCATATAATGTTATTAATATTCGTGGAAAAACTCTCCACTTGTCAAAGCCTTCAGCGTTGTTATACCAAGACTTTTTTTCTACTTGTACTACTTTAACTTCTTCAGACATTTAAGACCTTACAGTTACCTGGTGTTCTATACCCCTGTATCTACCCAGCTGAGAACTTATCTCGTGAACTGTTACTAAAGGATAATCAAGACCTCTATATTTTTTATCCAGACCCTTTTCTTTATGAAGCAAAGGAAACTGAAAAGTTTTTAAATTTGTTTTGTATGTTCTTTCTGTCATCTAAAAAACTCCATGTTTTGTGTTTGTATCAAGTTAGCTTGTTGATCTAAGTTTGTTCCTACCAAGCTATAATATCCGGTTATATTATCATCTAAAATTACATTTGCATATATAGTTCTTGGTTCATACCAATTTGAACCATCTGGTATGTTCATATTTTGATAAGCATTGAACCCAGCTGAATAACCCATATAAGCCAATAAGTTAGCTTGCCCTTGCGTGCTGTATTCTCCAGACTCGCTTTGGCTTCTTTCGTTTTCTTCCTGTTGAGATTGTATATTCTGAGCTACAATTTGGTCTGCTACTTGGTCTGCTTCCGATGCAGTCATAACAGAAGATGTAACGCTCTCTATCTGGTTCTCCATAGTTGTTACTTGGACCTCAGCCATAGCAACAGATGGTGTATTATCAACACCAGGCATTGGCATTACAGTAATAGATTGCAATACAGTATTGGTCTGCACTTGATCAGCAGCAACTTGGTTCGACACGGTAGGTGAATTAACATTCCCTACTGTCGTACCAGAAACGCTTACAGAACCACTGTTATTACTGTCATTACTTGTGCTATTTGCTGATGTGTAACTACCTCTAACAACGCTTGTAACAAGGTCAGAGACAAGGTTTCTTGTTGTTATTATATTTCTTCTCGTAGCTCCTTTTTCTTCTTGCTCTTCCTCTACTTCCTCTGGTGTTATTTCTTCTATAGCTTCGTCTAATGCCTCTTCCTCTTCCTCTATTGCTTCCTCTTCATCAAAAAACTCTTCTACAACTTCAGCAAATTCTTCCTCAGAAATTTCTTCTTCCATAAACACAAGAAAGTCCTCTTCCATTCTTTCGTGCACTTCTTCAAAATGTTGAATAAATTCTTCTTCTTCAATTTCGACTATTTCTAAAAAGTCGATTTCTTCCAAATCAGGCAATGGATCAAAATACTCAATATCATACTCGCCATCAAGATGTATAAATAATGTATCATCTTCTAATTCAAACTCTTGACTAGGTTCAATATCGTTAAAGATAAGAAAAGTATCATCATAATGACCATCATCACTCCAATCACCGTCATCCGCAAAAATAACTGAAATGGCGAAAGGTTGTTCATCTTCGTCCATATCGAATCCGTAAAATGTCGTATCTTCATCATATCCATATATTATATCCTCACTTATCCCATAAAGATAGTCATCATCCTCAAAATTGTTGCCTAAATCATACACATCACACAGTGTAGAAAAGCTAGAATCAATTAAACATTCAGAGGAAAGGTTGCTAAAAGACTCATCAATAGCTGTACTTACACTAAAATCATCTGTCTCAATAAAAGTTGTACTATTAGTGTCTTCATACCGCATATAAGTTAAAGCTTCATTGTTGCCTTGGATTCCGATGGTCAAATCGTGATTCTGGATACGAAGCTCATCGTAGCGAAAAGCAATTTCATTAGTCGTTTCATATAATATAGCTTGGAAAGTACTTTTTAACCCATTACTGTATTCAGAAACATTGTCCCACATGATGACAAAATATTGATCTGTATCTGCTGTTTGTCCAAAGGTCTGTATGTAGGGAGATTGATTGCCACTAGACCTTCTAATAAAATCAGACCATGCAGGAAAGACAGAATAGTTAAATGAAGTAGCTGGGAGCGTTTCCGATCTGTAATTTCTTACCCTTGGCACAGAAAAATTTGACTGGAAAGTAAAGAACCCGTTCATAGATATATTTACTTGAGAGAAGGTCTGATCATAAAAGGTAAAATCGAAACCGATATTTTTCATCCCAGACATCGAATCGTCGCCGAGGCTTAATCCTTGGCCAGTTCCAGTTATATCAATAACAGGATCAGAACCAATTGTGAATACAGGGTCTGTCGCCCAGGCAGATGTCGTTAAAAATAATAGTGTAATTAGCCGGAACATATCTTGTGCTTAGGATACTTCTTACAGAAGTCGCCTTTTCTATATGCTTTTATTTCATAACCAGTAAGTTCTTTTTTTACTTCGTCCCAGTCTGGTCTGTCTTCTGGATTTTGTTCCCATGCAACTTTTGCCTCTTCACCTATCTTACCTTTATACGGGCAGGGACTGCCGGCTTGCATCATCGAACGCCACACGCGAGCATCCTCACAAAGTAATGCAACGGCTGCGACCTTCATCCCCATATCATAGAGACCTTTGGAAAGTTTTAAGCGTTCGCAGTTTTCGTCTCGTACACTTCTTCCGGTAGATATACCAAAGAACTGTGTTTGGACTGCCGATGAGGCCCCCGAAGTGCATAGGTCCTGGGAATAGGACATGATGGAAGGAGCCACCGCTGACGGAGGCGGACTTTTAACTCTTTGTGTCACCTTTTGTGAACTTTGGCTTGTAGAATTATTTGTGTTCACATTTTGTGAAGTATTGTTATTTGTGTTCACATTTTGGTTGCTCGTTGTAACATCGGAAGTTGATGAGCTGACATTGTTGTTGTTGTTAGTATTTGTTGAAACACTTGTTGAATTGTTCGTATTCAAGTTGGTATTTTCTGATGTAGAGTTGTTAGTTATCAAAGAAGTGTTGTTAACATTTTGCGTCTGATTAATCGTGCTTGTTACCGTTGATGTGTTCACATTTGTATTGTTCGATGTAGAATTATTAGTCTGAGAAATTGTCGTGTTGTTGGTATTAAAATTAGTATTCGTGTTCGTGCTAGTGCTTTGATTTACATTGGTATTATTATTGGTGTTGGTATTATTGCTAGTAACAGTAGAAGTCGTCGTAGTCGTATTTGTTATGTTGCTGTCCTCAGCTATAACAATAGAACTAACAACTGCTACTGATACAAAAATAATTAAAAGGTCTCGTAAAGTTTGTCTCATTTCTCATTTCTCTTTACTCTCCTCTTTCTCTGATTTACACACGCCTTGACACTTATAGTCAACCGTTTTCTGTTCTAAAGGCACTTCTTTACAACATTTTTTTTCTTCATTAGAAATTAACATTTGCTGCTAATGCTCTTAACTGTTCTGGTGAAATGTTTTGAGGTGCTTTTTGTACGCCACTATAATTAGCAAGGTCTATAATTCCTCCACCACCAGCTTGTTTTTGTTTAGCTAATGTTTCTAAATCACCTATCAATGATTTATAAAAATCTTTTCCAGCATTTTCACCTTTAAATGTTCTTCTATAAATATTACCACCGTCTCTTGTTGATTGATCTTTTCCATCAAAATAATCTAATCTTTGTCTAAATCCTGTAACATCTCTGTTACCAATGTTATATGCAAGACCATCTCTACCACCATAGTTAACTTGAATATCACCTTTTAAATCAACGCCATATTGTTTTTCAAGTTCTTGAATTAATGGAATAATTGGTTCCATTATTTTCATAGTTTGATCTACATTTTCTTGACTATATTTTTTACCCTCCATACCAAAACTTAATGGTTTAAACTCATCTAAGTCAATTGATGTGTAGCCTGTTTTGTTAGATGGTTTTTTGTTCATTAAAAGGCTAGCAACTAAAGCTGCACCTGCGAGCCATGGGGCTGCTGCTCCAAGCCATGTTTGTGTTCCAGCTGCTGTTGTAGACAATCCAGTTATACCAGAGGCTCCAGCTCCCGCTAAAGTTCCAAGCCCAGATGCTAAAGATGGATCGTCAATAAAGTCAGCTAAAGATAATACACCACCAACAGTTCCGAGAACATTACCTATACTTGTTATACCTTGACCAGGGTTTCCGCCGCCTAAAAATCCAGTAGCATTCGATCCAGTTCCTGAAACACCAGGAATCCAAGATCGAGGTGCGTTAAAGAAATTTCCTACTTGCTGGAAAAAACCAGGGTCGGCATCTGTAAGGTTGGGCGTTTGACCAGAAATATATTGATTAGCTGTTGGAGCTAAATCACCACCAAATACACTTGGTTTTCCTCTAATGTAATTCCAAAAATCTGCTATTTCTGCTCCTGGTTTCATCATAGCCGGTGAACCATTAGCATTTAACAAAATGTTTTGTGTGCCTCCTGCCATTGCAGGAGCTAAATTAGAACTTCCTAGTGCTTGACCTAAACTTCCAATACCTGATGCTATAGCTGAATCTATTGGTCGAGCCCACTGTTCAAGTGCTCCACCTTTTTCAAAAAATCCTTTATCATCTTTAAACCAATTTAAAGGATTTAAAGAACCCATATTACCTTTCATTGATGCAAAACCAAGAGTTGGTAATCCAGCATAATCTAATAATGTTCCAACACCAGTAGTAGCGGCTCCAATTTTTAAGGCATCTTTTACTGCGTCTCCTAATGATGGAGTTCCAAAACCCATTGTTCCAGATTCATAACCTAAATTATCCATAGGATTATAACTTTGCACTGGTGTGTTACCTGCAAGACCTGGAGGTGTGCCTCCAAAAGTTACACCTTGTCCTGTTCCTAATCCTACACCTGGCCTTAAAGGAACACCTTTATAATTAGGGTCTGCATAAGCATAAGAAGGAAGACCGCTAGTAGGTATTTTTGCACTTCCTCTTGGGTCTCTTTGTAATAATCCTACAATATCAGAACTTAAAACATTTCTTCGTGAAGGGCTTCTATATCCGTAAGCAGAAGATGATTTTGGAAAAAGCTGTGGATTAGTTAAAGGTGGCATTTATCTTCTCCTCACCAAATCTTGATTTTTTGGGTTGTTTCCAGCAAGAGCCCTTCGTCTATCTATTTCTGTAAATATTGTATCATCAAAAGTTTGAACATTTGGAAGTCTAGTTGGAGTTTTATATCGAGATGAAAATTTTCTTGAGCCACCAGTAAATTGATTTACAAGATTATTAGCTATATTAGGACCAGCTGCTAATACTTGCGAACCTGTGTTTGCTAGTCTATCGGCTATGTTTGATGTTCTTTGTTTAATACCTTGTGCATCTCTTATTTTTTTTATATCAGTTGCAGACGGACCCATTCTATCTCTATCACCTTGTCTATCTCTAGCTGTAAGGTAAGTTAAATCTCTTAAAGTTTTTGCTGTTATTTGTCTGCCTAATTCACCTTTTGTTAAAGTTTTTTGCGGCAATGCTGATTTTGCTAAAATTTTCATAAATTCAGGTTTTAACATTAGTTTGCTTAATGCAACTATAGCAGCACCAGCTAAGACTAAACTTGCACCACCAGTAATCATTGCTGCATTAAGACCTAATAAACCTCCAGCTATTGCCATAGGAGCTCCTGCAACTTGCATAGCAAAAGCAGCAGCAACAATACTTCCCATGCTAGTGCTTTTATTTGATTTTTTTGCTGCATTAGAAATTGTTTTTAATGTTTCAAAAGGATTTTTTCCTTTAAAACTTCCCTTACCTCCTGTTCCTTTAAAGACGATGTTAAATCTTTTTGGGTCCATATTACCTATTACTCTTTGAACATTAGCATCACTAAATAAATCAACAACGCTTTGAAGTGTTATTTGGTCAGTAGCATCTAAACCTTCAAACCCAAGGTCTTTTATAAACTTATCCATAACACGAGATTGAAGTTGTTCTAATTCTTCAGGTGCCATTTTATTAATAACTTTTTCAATATCTTTTGTAGACCTATCTTTATTAAATAAATCATCAACAAATTGATTAAAATCAGAATCATTTGTTAATTTATAATCTTGATCTCTTAACTTTGTTATAAATTGATCATTATTCCACTTATCTAAATCTCTTTGAGCTTTTGAAAAATTTTCTAATGCTTCATCTAATCCTTGTGGATTAGCGTCATTAAGCACACGATTAACTTGTGCTAAACCATTTTGTAATCTATTTGCAATATCTGGTGGCACATCAATACCTGATACAACATTGTCAAGTTTATTAGAAAAATCTAATAATTCTTTTGCTGTTTTTTCACCAAATATAGTTACAAGAGAACTTTTGGCTCCAGGTTTTCCTACATCATCAACTCCTAATTCATCAATAACTTTTCTAATATTTCTTAAACTTAATTGTCCTTCTTCATTAATCATTCTTCTAAGCGTAGCTCTTTTAAGTTCATCTCTTACAAAATTTTCTATTTCATCAATAGACATATTACTATCAACAAAATTAATTTTATCTTGTTGTGCTAATTTATCAGCTGGTCTTGATCCAGGTTTAAACACTGCTTCAGCAACATCACTATCCATTGGACCACTTTGTATTGCATCGTAAGCAGTTTTTTGAGCACCTGTTACAGTTCTAATTGGTTGACCTGCATCATCAAGGGCAATATCAAGATATTCATCAGGCATTTGTTTGCTTGGTTGATAAATAGATTTTCTTTGTTTTTTAATAGTTTCAGTAAAAAACTTCATAAAAGATTCTAAACTTTCTGGATTGTTTGGGTCTAATAAAACATCTATTAAGTTATTATAATTTACCTCTCCGTCAGCAACCCTTATTGCTAATTCTCCTAAACCATACTCTTCAAATATTTTCATTTGATTTTTGCTGTCAATCGTTATGTCTTTAATAGCAGCATTATATTCATCCATTTGAGATAAACCCTTACTAATAAGATTTTTATCAGCTCCAGGTTTCGCTTTTATTTTTCCGGCTCTTGCTTGATTTATTGCGTTATCTAATGCAGCTGTTGCAATATCATTATCTTCAATAGCAGCGTCCCACAATTTTCGTGTATCAAATTTAGAACCTTGTACCCCATCTAAAGAAATTTTTCTCATTTGCTGAATAAGTAAATTAGATTCTGCTGGAGATATGTATAATGGTTTAATAACTTGTCCAGTTTCAGGATCAATATTATCCCAAATTTTTGCTAAAGGGCCTCCTTCTTCAATTATTACATCTTTAAAAGAACCTTTTACTTTTGCTAGTTCTTGAGAAATTCTTTGAGTTCCAATAAAGTTTTGAGAACCACCAGTAGTTACTAAAAGAACATCTCCATTATCACCAATTAAAAATCTTAAATCTTCTACATTTTTATTTCCTTTTAAACCTTGTAAATAATTCATTGAATTATTAGTTATGGCACTAGAACTTCCTTTTATATCGTTAATTCTAGCACCCATGGTATCTAAAGCCTCATCTAAACCAACAAATAATTCATCAACATTTTGAAGACCTTTTCTACCTAGCACCTCTGCTGTTTTCATTGCTTCCACACTACTTAAAGCAACAGCTTGATTAATAGTGTCATACATATCTGCTATATCATTTATTGGGATTTCACCTTTTTGCGATAACCTTAATAAAGCTCCTAAACCATCAGCCGCAGCAGCTCCAAGATTTGCTCTATGTGTTTTTAATGCCTTTTGTAAAAGTTTTCCTTCTCCATTAAGGTGCATTTGAAGTGTTTCAATTAATTCTTTATCTGTAAAATTTTTTAATTCAGACGGAAATTGTTCTTTAAGTTCTTTAAGTGCAACTCGTGCATTTACTTTATCTCTTGTAAGATTACCTTTTCCTATAGCATCTATAGCCGCCATAATTCTTCCTCTTACAGGAGATTCCATTTCATTAAATATATCAACAAGATAACCTCTTTGTACTCTATCCATAATACTGTTTTCGTCAGCTTTTAAAATTCCTGTTTCTTGCCAATTTTTATACGCCTGTTCTCCATAAACTTCTTTTGTAAATTTTGTAGCACCCTTTGTTTTTATAGCCGTTTGTATACCTTTACCTGCTAATTGTCCTAACACTGCAAAACCTCCAGCTAATTTTGCTTCCGTTATACCTCTTGCTTGAATATCTTTCCATGACTCTTCACTAATACCTTTGCGTAATTGTTCTGCTTCAGCTAAAACATTACCAACATATGCTCCGCCAGCAGCACCTGCGGCATTAGCAGCTATTCTTGTTGTAGGTCTTACAATATTCATTGTTTTCCCTAAAATACTTGCTAATTTATTTGCTTTTCCTAAATGACCTTTTCTGAGTAATCTTCCTATGGGGCTATTAGATGTAGCTACCTTTCTAAAGCCAGCATCCGCTGCTACTTCACCAACTACTGATGCAGCTAAAACTTCTCCAAACTCTCCAAAGAAATCAGAAAAATCTTCTGACTCAAATCTTTCGGCATCTATTGCAAGAAGATTAGAACCTTCTTGACCAATTTTACTTCTGCCTTCTTGTGTTAAAAGAAAGTTACCCATCTTATCAACGATATATCCATTTTTTCCAACTTCTTTATCTAAAAAATTAACTTTTTCTTTAAAGTTATTTGTTCCAGAAAAACCCATTCTAAAAATATCATTGTTAACACCAGTCTTATAATCAGCTCCTCTAAAGCGACCTCTGCTGTCATAAAGTTTGTTTGATATTCTTCTTTGAGGTGTTAAAGAATTACTTCTTTCTTTTGCATAATTAACAGCTTCTTCTTCTGATTCAAATAAAGGAATATCTCTTCCTGTTAATGGGTCTTTAGCTCCGTTTCTTTTTACAAAATCTTCTAAAAAACTTACATCAAATTGACCACCTTCAGTATTTACTGTTGGCATAGTAATCCACTTACCATCTTCAGTTTGAAAAGTTGTGGATTTTTCAGAATAATTTTCTCCAGTTTTTGGGTCTTTATATATTTTTCTACCGGCGTTAGTTTTTAAATCAGAAGTTTGTTTTCTAATGCTAGGTTTTTTTCCTTGTAATTGATTGCGAAGTTTAGCTTCTTCTGTTTGAGTTAAATTTTCTGATTCTTGAATAACTTTTATATATTCACCATTTGAATCTTTATAATATTTTTCAACAGCCATTAAGAGCCTCCAGCTACATTAATTGTTCTTATAACTGCATCTTTTGGAATATCAGAAGCACTTACAGCTTCAAATTTAAATCTACTAGATTGAGGAATTGAAAGTCTTGTCCCACCTCTTTTTATTTCATCAGAAAGCCCTTTTTCTATTTCTAAAACCTCATCCATATATCCACTTTGTTCAGCTTGTGCATAAAGAGCTTGTAAAGCTGTATTAGCGTTTTGAGATGGTTTTTCAAATATATGAAGTAGTTCATCTAACGCTATCCAAGCAGATGTCATATCTGTAGTAGTACTTAAAACATTAACAATATCATCGGCTCTTTTTCTATCAGCGTCAGATATTGTTCTATTAGATTCACCTAATAATGTTGTAATGTTTTGTGCAGTAAATCTTTTTGCCCATCTACTCATAACTTCTGATGCTACTTTTTGTGATTTTTCAGTTAATACTGGTTGCCCAAATTCATCAGTTACATCAATAACTTGACCATAAGTTGGAGAAGTTTCATCATCATCTATCATTGTTTCAAATTCTATTTCTACATCTAATCCTCTTGATGTTCCGGATAATGCATTTATACCTCTAATAACATCATTTACTCTTTGAGCTAAACCTATTGTATCAGGTCCTAATAAATTTCTTATCTCTTCAATTTCGCCTTGTGTTTCTTCAGTGTATCTTTCAGCTCTATAAATCTCAGCCATAACTGGTGCTAAATCTAAATCAGCAGTAAGTCTTGTGTTTCCTTGATCATCCTCAAGTAACCTTACTTTGTATTCTAATCCTTCATTAGAATTTCTAGAATACATGCCAGGAAGTTTTATTCCATATGCTTTTTTATGCATAAGTGGAGACGCACCACCTTCTGCCTGCATATCAGCGTAATTTTTTTCTATTTTAGAAAGAGTTAACGCATTATCTAATTGAGCTTTTTCTATTTCTAATGCGGTTGGCCCTGCTGGTATTCTTCCAGCTAACATTGCTTCTCTCATAAACTCTTCATCATTTAAGTTTGCTGGACCAAATTCATAACCAAGACTTTCTAATTGTCTAGCTTCTAATGGAGTTATAGCTGTAGGAGTCATTTGCCATTCTTCACCAGGCTTTCTAAACGCCATTCTTTGTGAATTAGCAGCTTGCTGATCTTCGTATTGCATTTCTGCTAAAATTTTAGCATTTTGATAATTAGACATTGTTTTACCTGGGTCATTATAATCTATAGGTAACATTCTAGCTTGTGCTTCTGCGTATTGCTCTGCTCTTGGTGTTTGAGAACTTTCAACAGCATCTTCACCATAACCAAAAGTACCTTCTGAAATTTTACCACCCGCATATCCACCGCCACCTGCAAGTGGTAATAAATATCTTGGATTTTTTGTAGCTAAAGTCATTCCTATCCCACCTACTGCACCAACAGCTTGTCCACCTAATTTTGCTAATTTTTGAAAACCAGTTGCTTCTTTAGCCGGTAAATCTTGTCCTCTTAATAATTGTATATCTTGTAATAAAGAAGCCTTAGAATTTATTGGTGGAGTTGGGTCTGCTTGTAATTCAGCAATATCCATATTTTTTATAACTTCAGCCGCTTCACCAGTTCTACCCGTTTGTTCTTTAAATACTTCATATAACAAAACATTGCTCTCAGGATTACTTTCAATACCAATTTTTTCTTTTGTTATAGGTTGAATAAAAGATACATTTCCATCATCGTCTGTTTCTGTATTCTTTTTTATCCATTTTTTAAAATCTTTAGCATCATCAAATTCTGCTAATTCATCTTTTTTTACTTCTTTTGGTTTTTTCTTTTTTTCTTGTCCGGATAATGCAGTTATACTTTTTGTAAGATTATTTAATCTATCTTGTATTTCTAAAGGTTGAGAATCTGGAATGATAGCATCAGTTCCACCACCTGCAAGAACAACATCTTTTGGTAAATTTGCAGAACGCTTTTCAGCATTATCCATAGCGTTAATAACTGATGGCCCAACCGCTCCTAAACCTAAAATACCCATTGCTGCTCTTCCCATTGGGGAAAGACCTACTACTCTTCCAGCAGGACTTTTAGCAAATTTAGTTGCCATATTTAATATTTTTGGCTTTATGATTGGTGGGTTATTCATGGTTAGAATCCTAAATAATCAAAAGCTGTGTTAAAAAATCCTCCTCCAGGACCAGCTACTCCTGTGGGGAATTGAGAAGTAAAAGATGGATTACCAAATGTTTGTTGCATTGGGCTTGGAGCTGGTTGTTGCATCATACCATAACTCATTGTATTAGGAGACATTCCTAAGAACCCTTGTTGATACGCAGTTCTATTTAATGGGTCCATATATATGCTCATAGCGTTAGCTCTTTGCGTATCATAAACAGCTTGTTCAAAAGCTCTTGCTCTTTGTCCAGCAGAAGTTAAAGCATTAATGTCATTAAATTGTAATCCTTGTAAATTATTACCATATTGATTAAATGTATTTCCAAGTCCTGACATAACTGGGGCAAAGTTTCCTAATCCTTGTCCAAGTTGAGCAAAACTACCTCCCATTCCACCTATTCCAGTAGAAAGATTGGAAAGAAGGGCCGCTAAACCACTTCTTGTTTGTCCAAAGGCTTGACCTAAATTAGCCATAGTTGGGGCACCTGTTCTTAATGCTTGTTGTTCTAAGTTAAATTGATTTTGTGCTTGATTAAATGCTGTACCTAATCCTCTTTCAAGAGCATCTTGTCTTGCTTCTTGTTGTTGTTTTTGTAGTTGTAAACCTAATAAACCTGCTCGTGCAGAACCTCTTAAACCAGAACCGGCAACTTGAGTATTTAAGTCTGTTATTTTTTGATTATAAAACTCATCTATATCTTCAAGTTGATTTTCTAAAACAGCATTAACATATGGATTCATATAATAGTTAGCTGCTCTTTGATCAAAAGAACCAAGCCCAGCGTTAAGCATATTAATTGCTTCGTAAATTCCTCTTTCAGTTGGTTGTAATCCACTTCTTGCTAAATTAGCAGCGTCTCTTTGCCCTCTAACTGCTTCGCTATAAAGAGGATAAGCATCTCTCATTACAGCAGCACCTTCTCCAATAAAAGGAAGGGCACCTTCAGCTAATTCTACTCCCCTATTAAAGTAAGGTAAATAAGAACCTACTCCTACTGAGGTTAAATCTAAAGCTCTTTGCTCTAAAGGGTTAAATGGAGCAATTTGAGTTGTAAGTGCTTCAATTGGAGGGGGATTAGAAGAAACAGCATAGGCTTGATTAAATAAAAATTCTTGAAGAGCCCTTATATAAGGGTCAGCCATTTGATATGCAACCTCACCTTGAGGTATATAATCTGTTGCGAGAGGTAATCCCGTTGTAGATGTTTCATCAACCATTATGCATTCTCCAAACTATTCATTAACTCATACATTTTTCTTACACCTTCTGCTCTACTTCCATTACCTGCTCCTTTAACAGCTTTAGCTGTCATAACAAACTCACCATCTGATAATCTGGCTGGTATAGAATCACTTGTTCCTGTTCCTGGACCATTAGCTGCTCCACCGTTTATTAAATTAGCTACACCACCAGCGGCATAACCCATTCTAGGTGTATTAATTGGAACATTAGGTTGTGCGTAAGTAGGATATAATTGATTAGGATCAATTGTTTTAAATTTTCCACCTAATTGATTTTGTATATCCATTCTCGCTTGTGCGTTTCTTGCTTGTATATTTGTTTGTGCATTTCTAATTGGTAAATTAGTTGGCTGTTGTAATGCCTGTACTAACATCAACATTCTTATAGATTCTGGTTTTAATTTACCATCATCATCATAGACATCAGATTCTCTATCATTTAATTTTGCTATAAAATTAATAATATCTTCATCACTAATTTCTGTCATACCAGAATCATTTTTTATTTGTTCTTTATATGGATTGTTAATTATATCAGCGTAAGTGTTTGATGTTTGATCAAATTGACCAATACTTCCCATACCACTTGATAAACCAATATTAGGAATTTGTTCAAAACCACTACCAAGTAGCTCAGAACCTAAGTAATTTTTTAATTGCATATCTGTATATTGATCAGCTTGAGGGAAACCTAGTGCATCCATTAATTTACCTTGAGCATACATTCCTGCTACATTTGATAATGTATTTTGTAAATTTTCTGAATTTCCAGCTAAAGAAGTTATACCTTGTCCTATGTTTTGTAGACTAGGCATAGCTTGTGCTTGACCAGAGCCAGTTAATGCATCCATAATATTTCCTGCATTATAACCACCAATACCACCTGCTATTCCTCCTCCTAAAAGACCTAAAGTACCACCTGCTAATCCTCCTATACCTAATCTTGGAAATAATTTACTTCCTAATTTTCCTCCTAATTTTCCAAGCAATCCACCACCTAAAGTTGTTCCCGCTATTGTTCCTAGTGCTCTTCCGTAATTACCTTTTTGAAAATCTTTACGAAGACCACTTTTAGGGTCAGCTAATGTTGGAGCTAATAATAGACCTGAATGAACATAAGGACTTTTTAATGGGCTAAGTGCTTTTCCCATAAATCCGCTGAGACCAGAAAATTGACCAGCTTTTGATGCTGCTTTACTTGCCCCTGCTCTTCCACCAAAAGGTCCAAACACTTTTTTAGCATTACTCCATAAAGCTGGAAGCCCTCTTTTTGCAACATGAGGAACCACTGCTCTTGCTCCTATTAATGCTGGTAATCCTGCTGATGCTATGATTGCTGGTAAAGGCATTATGTTATCACCACTGTTACTGTTCCTAATGAACTAGTGGCACTTACCCCTGTCGGGTAAAACACCGGTTCATACAAATTTCTCCAAGCATTGCCATCGTACGCTTGATGTACTTCGATCGTTGTATTGAATATTAACCCACCTGGACTAAATTTTCTACTATTTCTTTCCGTTGTTGTGTAGGAAGGTACTACATTTAAGTCCAATTGAAAAAGGTTTTGTTCAATTGTTCTCACTAACCTATTCAAAGTATTGGCATCTACATCATCTTTATTAAATCGAGGAAGAGAAGAGAAAGCCTGTCTTATGTCATATCTTGGCATTATTGTCTCCCATCTGGTTTAACATCTAATCGTGTAGAACCTAATCGCCATCCTACACCTAATCTGTTTGCTGTATTTTGTGAACTATCATTGTGACTTGATACTTTTAAAGCAAATTGTCTACCACGCCCTCTAATATTCTTAACTTGTGTTTCTGAGTCAACTGCAACATTTGCATCGGTAACAAGATTTCCACCTGGTGCATCACGCATTCGTACAAGTAAATCAACAGTTTGTGCACCTGCTCCGTCTACTCCAATAAATTTAAAGTCTGGTATAACTCTACTAACAAAGGCAAATTGTTCACCATCTTGTAAGTCTATATCTCCAGATTGTACAAACACACCATCCATTGGAGAACCGTCATCATCATAACCAGTTTCATGAGCATACACATATCCAGTTGATGAACCTTTTGCAGCTCTTGGTTTTTGATAGATACCGTAATCAATCCAAGCTGTTCTTTCTAACTTACCTATAGACCATGTTTGTTGAACATAATTATATGTTACATATCTATCTATTTCAGCTGAACCAGCGGAAGGATAAAACCAACCTACTTCGTCAAATGTCTGATTTGAAAAACCAAATATTTTATATCGTTCATCGTAGTTAAGATCGCCAAACACATATTCTTTAACAGTGCAAGGTAACGCTTGAATAGAACCTGTATATACATAGAAGTTAGATTTATCCATCCAAAATGTTGCGTCAGCACCATTGACAGCAGCATTAGGTCCTAAAATCGACGGACCCCTAGCGAGGAGAGAAGTGGTAAAGGGAAGGGGTCCGCCTACGAATCGCAATGAAAACAATGCGATGTCGGTCCATACTAATATTTCTTGTCTTGTTTGTAGACCACCAATAATTTCTGAGCCTAAGTTTAATTCTATTTGATCGGCAGTTGAGGTGCCGTCTGTTCTTATTTCCCAATCAACAGCACTATCTTGGTTAGATATTGCTATTATCATAGGGTCTATTGTTCCAGTTCTTGACGCTCCAGATATTGGATCAACACCAAGTGCTATAACATGTCCATCTCTTTCAGATACGATAACTTGATTGGCTTTAGTTGGTGCAAGGTTGGCACCTGCATCAGCCGTAATGTTGGTGGCACGGGAAGCCGTCCCTCCAGACTCATCCCATTTGTAAATAGCTCCACCCCGATAATTAATAATAAGGTCTTCACCGTAGTTATCCTGATTCCATAATCTAAATTCTGTAGGAGTACCATACCCCCAAGAGCCTGAGTTCCAACTACTAGCACCCCAACCACCTAATAAGGATTGCTGGTCTTCTCCAGTTGGAATTTCAAATTTAAATGTTAGAGAGCCTCCAGTATTGGAAGTCGAACCAGAAGCAGTCGTATCTACTGTTATATCAAAATTATCAGCATCTACAACAGCTACCGTATGATTTTTATTAATTTCTGCAATTGGAATACCATTAACTGGTGCTCCAAGGCCAGATATAGTAACAAAATCACCAGTTGCACAACCATGAGATGTGACAGTAAACCGCACAGAAGTTGTGCCATTTGTTGTCATAGGATTGTTTACAGTTTGTGTAGCTCTTAATGGTGTAATGTCATAATAAATACCATCGTTTAAAACATAAAATTTACGGTTAGTGCCTACACCTAAATATTGATTGCCGTCAAAATCAGACCATTCAAATAATGTTCGGCAACTACCTACAAAAGTATTATCAGAATACTTTTCCCAACCACCTATTTTTTGAGGAAGACCAGATTGAAAGCGAACAAGATTACCATCAGTCCAGCCACCTTCGTCTGTATAATCTGTTGTTTCTTTATTTATTCCTGGTCTAAAATTAAATTTCGCTAACGGCATCTTGTAGTTCTTCCACTTTCTCTTCGAGGTCTTCGATTTTCCAGATAGCATCTTTCAATGCCTGAGTAAGTAAAGGAACCAGCTTAGAGTGATCTAATTGCTGCAAAATTGGTGCGTCTGTTACTGGATCAACAGCGTCCTTGTCACCGGTAACTGCATGAGGCACAACTTCTTGTACTTCATGAGCTATAAAACCTTCTTGTTTTGTAGGATTAATAATATCCTTAAACTCATATTGAAGGGGTCGAAGGTCGAGAACCCTTTCACATGCATCTTCTATATCACCAATTACATTTTTCTTTCGGTAATCAGAAGTTGTATTGTAGGAGGCGTTTGTGCCGTTGTTTGTAATAGTGCCTACAGTTGTTGCACCATTTAAAAATGTCATATGTGGTATACCAGTACCTTGATAAGATTTATACATAGCATCTGTATCTAAATAAGATGTAGCGTTAGTTGTGGCACCTGTTGTTGTTCTACCTGCGTAAAAAATATTACCTGTATTATCTATGCGTATTCTTTCAGCTGAACCACCAGTCACAAAAGCTAATTGATTTGATGTTGCCTGTATTTCGTTTCCGTTAATATTAACACTATCAACAGTTAAATTAGTAGCAGGTGTATTAGAACCAATATCAACACCATCTATAGTTCCAGCATCAATATCGGCTTGATCTAAATAAGCAACACCATCAATGTATAAGTTTCTAAATTCATGTGTTGCAGAACCTAAATCATGTGTGTTGTCGGCTGCTGGAATAACACCTTCTGTTAAAAGAGTGCCTATGCCATTTTTTATATTACCGTTTGTTGCTCCAAGACCATCAGAAAAAATCATAGCTGTTGTACCATTTGGTACTGTTACTGTTGTACCAGATGAGCCTTGTTTAAATACTAAATTAAAACCACCTGTTGTAGCATTTTTTACATACCAAGTTTTTTCTAAATCATTTGGACTTAGTGTTATTGTTCTATGTGCAGTTAAAGTGCCAGTAAAATTAATATATTTATTTCTTGCAACTGAGCTTGAACCGTCAGCAATAGCTAAAGTTGCGTTAGCATCTGCTAGTGCATGACTAATATAACCAGATATTGCCTGGTCAACCAATTCCATGTTTGTGTTTGTACTTGTGCCCCAAGTACCTGACTCCTCACCTGTACCTATTAATTTTATACCTAAATTACTAAATGTAGCCATTACGCAGCAATCCTTACCCAGTTTGGAGTTTGACTACTATCTACCTCTTGCCAAATAGCTATGTCGCCAATACTTCCTGTCATACTTAATCCAGTTGGGAAAATATCAGCTCCAAAGTTTATTTGGATAAATCCGATATCTCCTGTTGCACTTACTCCCGTTGGGAATACGCCAACACCAACGCCTACACTAACATTTCCTTCTGTAGTTGTCATTCCTAAATCGACACTACCTGCTACAGACACTGCCATACCCATGCCAGAGTGAGCACTACAATATATGTATAATGTTGAAGGTGTAGAATCTGTAATTGTTATGGTTGTAGAGCCTGTAGAACCAGGAGAACCAGAAATACTTACATTAGATGCATACTCCACCCCTCCACCATGTGTGCCATCTTGTGTTGTTGAAAATTTTAAAGGATGGCCACTATTTGAATTATTTGTTTGATCAAACACATAAGTAAACCCTACATGCAATGTAGTTGGCATTGATAATGCACCATCAATATAATATTTGTTTCCTGAACCAGCGTTGCTAGAAACTTTAACTGAGAAATTTTGATTTTGTCTTGGCTTAGCAATAACACCAGTTTTTGCAGTTTCATCACCAAGCACAGCATTTATTGCAACTCCACTTGGGAATACATTTGGAGCTAATAATACTGATTCATTACCTAATGCAGATGTAGCTGCAATACTGTTACCTGTAACGAATATAGTTTCATTACCAACAGCTTGTACAGAATAAGGTCCAATTGTTTGGAATGCAGCTTGGACACCAGTAACGCCAAATACACCGCCAAATTGAACAGCAGGACCTGTAAGATGTGTTTGTGCTTGAATGCCAGTAGGTAGTACAGTTACAAACTCACCAGCATGAACTGTTCCTAAAGTTGCTGTTAAAGAAAAACCAGTTACAGCAATAGTTTCGTTTTTTATAAACTCACCAGAGCCTGCGTATGTGTCTTCTGAATATGATGTGAATCCATATGACATTGTCTAAATTACTCCTAATATAGACAATTTACACTATTCTACTGTGTATTGTCCATTTTCGTCTTTTATTAATTTTTTGATTTGCTCTCCCAATGATTTAGAATCTACTTCTAACAAAGCATCAATAAAATGACCTGATTTACTTTCTACGGAAAAACTAACTTCAAATTCATGTAAATGATTTCTACCATGAATTTCGTCTAAATCTTTAAGTATTGACATTATCTATCAACTACACCTGATACAGGACAAGCAGGTATTACAATATCAGCAACATCTGCTTCAGATGTTGGTAAATCTCTTAACTCTTGTCTCCATGTAGTAACAGATGCTTGATCAGCAGAACTTAACGGAGAATCATTATTAATTGCCCAATCAGATTGTTGTAAAAGATAATCTCTCTCACCTCTTATTCTTCCTAACTGAGCTTCATCCCAATTATCAATTTCATATTGTGCTGATGCTTTTGCATCATCCCATTCTGCATCAGTAAAATCTCTTACAACTCTTTGTCCAAAAGTAGGTGAACTTTCGTCATTATCCCTAGTACTTATCTTAGGTCTAGTTGTAAAGACCGCGAAATCATCTTGTGTTGGTCTTGCCATATTTAATACTCCTTTTTAATTTTTTACATCAATTAATATATTTAATCAACTTTTAATCACTAATATCTGCATAGAACTCCATTGTTCCACCAGATAAACCCCAATAACTTGCTTCAATTTGATTTGCACTGCCTGTACCATCATTAGCACTACTAAATTCATGAGGTAAAAAATACAACCTTACACCTTGTGCTGGAGCTGTATTTGACTCATACCAAGTTGATCCACTTTGTTCTAAAACATTTCTTGATCTAGTTACATAAACTTGTCCTGTATTAGAATTAGAATTGTCTTGAGTAGTAGCTTCAAAAGTCATATCCCATTGATTTTTGTAATTTTGAATTACAAGTTCCCCATTAAAATTTGCTCTAAAACCATTCATTCTTGAATTATCAGTTCTAGTTACTTTATCAACACCTTGTCTAATTTGATTAGCAAAACCTGCATTTCCATTGTAAGCATAAAGATTTTGATTACTTCTAACAAAAACATAACCTACAGATGATCTTGGGTAATTAGTTGGATTTCCACCACTTCTACTATATGTGCCAGCATTACCAGAACTTGTTGTTGTGTAAGAATCATTCCAAGTTTGACCACCAGAGCTTGTGTATTGCCATGAATCTTGAGTTACATAATTATTATTACTGCTTAAAATAAGATTACTAGATGCATTTAAAGGTGCGGCAGAGGCAAATAATCTTATTTGACCTGAGAAAACTCCTGGATGATTAGCAGTAACTGACCATGTAAGATTTTTAAATTTAACTTTAAATCTAGTTATTTTGTATGCTTTAGTTGTATCACCATCATCTGTAAATTTTGATGTAGGCACTACAAAATCAAATTTTTGTGCAGCATTTGGTGGTAAAGTATTAGTATAATCAAGAGAAGAAATAAATTGTTCGCCACCACTAGCAGCAGTTGCCCAGCTTAATTCTCCACTACCATTTGTTGTAAGGTGCTGACCATTTGATCCGTCTGTTGCGGGCCAGGTGTAAGTTTTAGCTACGGCATTTGAAGGGACTTGTATTTTCGTACTAGCCATTTTTAACTCACAACGCCGTCTTTAAACCAAGCCCATAAAGTAGCACATCCATCTACCCAATTAGTACTGTTGCCGTCTTCATTTTGTATTTGGAAACCCATTGTATGACCTGCTGTTGAATTATGAAAAGGAACTTGCACAGTATCAGCTGATCCTACATGAGCATTTGATCCCCAAACTTGTTCGTAGAACGATGTTCCCCAAGTACCAGATGAGTTATAATTACTACTCATAGCTGATGATTTTATCCAAAATTGTGGAACAGCACTGTGATTAAACATATCAAAAGTTGCCATATATCCTAAACCAGACCAAGAATCATTGTTTGTAGTAAAAAGAGGAGGAGCATCACTATAACCATTTTGAACATTTCCATTGTTCATATTTAAAGCCAATCTACCTGCTGAAGTAAGTTGAAATGAATTTTTAGCAAGACTTGGATTGCTAGTTTGGTTCCCAGAAACATCAAAAAATGAATTAAAACCATTTACACCGCCTCTGTTACCGCCGGTATCATATATTGATGTAGTTGATCCATTTTGTTGCATAAATTTAATAACAGGTTGCGTAGTATGACCTGTTCCACCTAAACCTCTCATACCCCAAAACTGTATACGAAAAGCCATTACATCTGATGCTGTACTTGTCCAAGAAGTAGGAACTGTTAAAGTAAAGCTGTTAGCTGGTGTATCTGTAAGAGGAGAATATTTATCACAAAATCTAAATCCTTGATGAGTATTATCTGGACTTGTTAAAGGTGAAGCAGGTGGTGTAGCAAAAGTTGTTGCACCACTGGTTCCGCTTGTTTGTAATTCTTGATTAGCTGATCCGTCAGTATTTGGTAGTGTGTAAGTTTTACTTGATCCATCAGCACTAGGAAAACTATCATTTGCGTCTTTAAAACCAAGATTAGCACTACCATCAGTTTTCATTATTTGATTAGCTGATCCGTCAGTGCTAGGTAATTTAAAGGATACCGCACTATTTTGAGACTGAACATTTTTTACTACTATTTTACCCATTATGTTACTACTCCATTTTTAAATACTGCATAAAGCTCTATAAAACCATCCATCATAGTAGCACTACTTGTAGATGTAATCTGAAAACCACCAATATTTGCATTATCATACATAGCACCAGTTGATGTAAACATTTCCCTCATAATAAATTGTGTCATTTGTGTTGAATTTGGATTTTCTTTTTGATAACACGACCAAAAATGACCCATTGGACCTACCTTACCATTGTAAAAATCATATTGAGCGTTCAATCCTTCAGCACCACTTGGATTTTGTGTAGTGTTATTTGCGTTGTTGTTCGCAAAACTATAAGTGCTTGGGTAATATCTGTTCATATCGTAGTTATACATAGGTCTCACTTCCATACTATTAGAATAACTCATATTACCTGCACCGCTTGTTGTACTTGTGCCACCACCATGACTTCCTCTACGCCATTGATAACCAACATGAGCCTGATTGTTATCACTAAGAGTACTACCGCTTTGATTGGTAGCTCTTATTTTTAAAGAATTTGTAGAATACGAACTTAAAGGCCATCTTATTCCTTTTATTATAATTCTATAAGCCATTACATTTTCTAAATTACTTGTATAAGCAGTAGGCATAATAAGAGTTGCAGTGCCAGCACCACCTGAGGTTGCTACTTCAAATCTATCACACAATCTCCAACCTTCTTCACTTCCGTCTGGCGTTGTAAAGGGAGCCGCTGCTGATCTTAATGTTAAATTACCTGAACCATCAGTTTGAAATGATTTACCTGTTGTAATTGAATTTGGAAAATTCATTTTAACATTATTGCCTTGTTTAGGTGGAGGATTGGCTGTTTTCCAAGCTAATGTTCCAGATGTATCTGTTGAATAAGCGTGTTGATTGTTAGTTCCATCAGCAGTAAACCATGTCAATGCTGGAGCTGAACCTCCTGTTGAATGCTGTAATTGATTTACGACAACTTTACTCATTATATTACTCCATCTTTAAATACTGCATAAACTTGCCAAACACCTTGTACAAAATTATTACCATTAGTAGATAGTTTCCACCCCATTGGATGATTAGTCACAGTCTGTCTTTCCTCATTTCTAGGAAAACCATAACTATTTGAAAATGTTGTAGGATCGGCAAGATTTGTTAAATTAAAACCGTAATCATTATTTACCATTCTATAACCTGCCCATCCATGCCATTGAGGTTTAGACACTCTATTATATACCCAAAATTCAGCATATGTGCCTTCATTTCTCCAATAATTACTACCACCATTATTAGTTCTCCAATCCTGATTATAATTAGACCAATTTTGATATTTTACACCTATCATCATCTGACCTGCTGTTGAACTCTGATTAAAGTAACCGCCCTGAGCACCAATACCAGTTTGATAACTAGCACCAGATTCTACTACACCTACTCTTACACTACCGTTAGTAGATTGGTTTATTACATTTCCTGCTTGATCAGTAGCACTAAAAAAATACTCTGCTTGGCCACCAGTTCTAACGCCGTGCATATCAATCTTCCACCCAATTATATCGCTTGGTGTAGTTGTGTATTCAGTAGGACAAGTTATTGTATGAGAACTAAAACTACCGGCAGCAAATTCATCACCAGAATTTCCTATTAATACCATTCCATCATTAGTTCCTCGAGCCATAGGATTTTGTCCAGCAGGTGCTGCATAACTTAACTGTGCATTACCATCTGTTTTTATAATTTGTCCTGAACTACCACTATTAGCTGGCATTGTATAAGTTTTAGAACTTCCGTCTGCACTTTTAATTTGAGTATTACCACCTGTCCATCCTAATGCACCTGATCCATCTGTTTTTAAAAAGTCACCAGCAGCGGGTGCAGTAGTCGGTAAAGTAAATACTTGACCTCCATTGTATTGAACTTGATTTACTACTAATTTTGACATTTTATACTCCTACGCTGAATTTAAAGTTAAACTGCTACCCATTTCTAATGTAGCGTGTTGTTCAGCATCAATAACCTCTAAATCATTAGGCACTACAACTGTGCCTACTATATTTAATTCACCTAATGTAACACTAGACCCTGACAAAGTTAAGTCTGCTTGAAATGGACAAATTTCATTAGTGTAAGCTGTTTCAGTAATTGTATATGTACCTCCGTCAAAAACATAAACTTGACCATTGCCTGATATTTCTGTTCCATTTTTACCTAACCAAATTGCACCTAATGTAAATCCACCTGTTGTTTCAGGTATAATTTTTTGAACACCTCGTATATTTCCAGATGCAGATGAAATATCTACAGCAGATAAAACTCCCGCTCTTTCAGCTGGCATTGTTACAAAAACTTCTTTTTCTCCGCTTCCAAAATTTACTAAATTATCAGAATTAGATGATTCATAAACAAAATCTCTTGAAAATGTTGTCCCTGATAAAGTATATGTTCCAATACCTGTTTCCCAAGTATTGTTAGTGGTATCTACTATAGCATATGGTGCTCTTGCTCCATCGCCAAGAGCAGAAAATGCTTGAAAACCAGGAGAGGCACCGCCAAGTGTTACTGTACCTGTACCCGTGGTCGTCGTAGTCTCTTTAACTCTATCACCTATTTCAAGACTAAAGTGTGGCATTTAAGCAATCCTGATAATAGCATTACTTGAATCGGCAGTAGGGAATTGGATAGTGAAATCTCCAGAACTTGATGATTTATCAGAACCAAAATCAAGAACTGCAACTGCTTTATTAGATTGTGTTGAGTTATAAATTAAAGCACCTCTAGCTGTAATAGTAGAAGTACTCCAAGTTGTATCAGCAAAATCTGTAAAAGCTGTTGTTCCTGAAGAGGTTGGTGTCACATTTGTTAATGAATTTCCTCCAGCGTTATAAGCTGTGCCTGTTGTTTCATTAGTTGTTGCATACGCAGTAGTCGTAGCACCTAATGTAGCTGAGGAAGTATACAATGCAATTTTAAATGTTGCACCTGTTCCAGCTGATCCACCTCCTGATCCATTATAAAAGTTATGTACACCTTGTAAAAGTTCAGTCTTAAAACTTGTGCACATTGCTTGTGTTATAGCCATATTACATTCTCCTTATAATTTCAGCGAGGTCATCATGTCCCTGTTGGGACAATGTACCACAAATAGTCGTACGCTCAGATAATATAGCTTGTTTAATATAATATCTCAACACTTTGTGGACATTTTCTTTAAATGCTTCTGCCTGGTCTCGTATTGCAGGCGGAGCATCTTGGGAAACTGAGATAATGTGATTGGTTGCTCTATCAGCCCAATGATCACTATCTAGTCCCTTATTATCGGTTGTTACTACATTAACCGTTCCAGTTTTTATACCAATTTCTTCTGTAAACATTAAGTTACCTCTATTCTTAAACTATCAAAACGATATTCATCACGCCTATCTCTACCTTCAAATAGGTTTTTCTGTCTTGATATTTCCTCTGCGAACCTTTTTTCGTATTCTTGCTGTAAGGTAGGTTCTCCCTTCATAAAAATATATGCTTCAACTAATGTTCCATATAAAAGAGCATTTCTTGCATTTTCTGATAAATAAGTACCAGCTGTATTTACTGTTAAACTTGGAGGTCTATACAAATAATTTAATTCCATTGTGTAATCAACATCTGGAGTCGGTGATAATAAAAATGTATTATCTTCATTTTCTGTATTACTACCAGCATCAAATTCTGCATAATACTTTGGTCTTCCCATTAAATTTGTTTGTGTTGGATCATAATCATATGCTTGAATAAAAGACGGATGTTTTTTATCAAGATAATGATAATCACCATTTGCATCAATTACAGCTAATGAAAATGATGCCAAATAATCTTCTGGGCCTTTTAAAAATCTATTACCAGATGTAGAAGTACCAGTAGATGTTTTTCTAAATACATTTATTTGCACAAGTTCTAATAATCTTTCTTCAGCATTTTTAATAAAATCATTTATTGTGCTTACAAAAACAGATTCATCGTTTTGCGTATAATTTTGTACTAATGTTTTTAATTCATCTAATGTCATGTTATCACCACCGTGACTGTACCAACATTTGATTCCATTTGCGATACAGAAAATGCATAACCTATTGGATCAAGAGTTTTATCTGTAAAAGCATTTACTTTAGTAGTTTTTACTACACCCTCGCCCGCAGGCGTGTCTTTATCTGGTCTAGGTTCCCATAAGGCTTCTGGGTCTACTACATTAACTCGTAATTCTAGCTGCGGTTGTTTTGGTTCCCAACAACTAGGACATGTTTTTAATCCATTCCACTCTTTATGTAATTGTTTTAAGTAATAGCGTTGTCCACATCTATCACATTGACCAAGAGCATTTTTTCCAGCAGCATAAGCCATTATGTTAGTCTCCTATAACTACGCATAGAAGGTCGTATCTGATAACTTTCTCTTACTTCATCTTGTTCTGCTGCTCTTTTAAATTCTTCTTCGTAAACAGCTTTTAAAAGTTGTGTTCTTTCTGGTGCTCTTTTCATAGATAGATAATAAGCAAGACCACTAGCTAAACATGGGTAAAATCTAAACGGAACTTGCATAGTGTTTGGACCATGATCAGCATCGTCAATTCTTTCTAAATAGTTATAAACAATTTTGTCACTGTTGTTATCTGATGTCGGCCATATTTTTATTTTTGGAGCAATTTGTTTATCTACAAAATATTGACTTGGTGTACTTTCATCAGTTTTATCTGGAATCTGTAAATATTCTTTACGACCAATTGACTGTATGATTGTATCTGTATCTTTTCCATTTACAACTTTACGACTTGCAACAGCCAATACATCAATTGCACCTTCTGGCAAATCATAAGTTGTTTGACCTTTTGTAAGTGTTTGAATTTTTTCTTTTACAGTCCATTGATTAAGACCTCTGTTAGCCCAATCAGCTAACATAAGATTTATACTTCTTTGAGCTGTTTTTAGATCATAGCCAGTTCGTAGTTGTAAGCCACATCTTTCAAATGCCTCTTCAACATATTCAGCAACATCTAATTCAAAATCCTTACTATTACTAACTGCCATTTCATTATCCTATTTTAGTAAATTTTCTTTTACCGGGAGCTATTGCACCACATCCTATATTTCCAGACCTTGTGCCTGGTTGTATAGCTCGACCATTATAACTTACTAATCCACCTGTGTTAAATTTTTTTACTCTAGTTGAGTCTTGTATTTGTTTATTCATTTGAGAGCGTGATATAGGCATTATCCACCGCCTTGTTGATTTCTCATCATTTGAGCATAATTATACATCATATCATGTTCATCTTGAGTATATTGACCTTGTGCATTCATACCTAAATCTTCTTCCATTAATTTAGAACCATAAACATCTGGACTAAATGTGCTGTATCTAGGTGCTTTTGGATGTGACGGCACGCTATCCATCATTCTATTTAAAAGATCAAAAGCATAAGGGTTTGGTGGAGGAGGAGGGTCTCTAGGGTCTAAACCCATATTACGCATATTTGATGTATGCCCAGGCTTATTACGCCAATCATAACTAGGTGGAGCCATTCCAGCTAAATTATCATTTGCACGCTTATAACCACCATGTCTAGCTAATTTTCTTTCATCAGCATTTAAAGTATATGGGTCTTTTACTTGCATACCTAAAAAATCTAATAAAGAATTTCCACCTTTTTTAATTAAAGAAAATAGACCTTGATTTATTGGGTTATTAATTGATAAAGGTGAATTAATAGCATTTCGTACTGCTTGTTTCCCAGTAAGATTATTTGTTCCTGGAACATAATAAGGTGCTATGTGATTATCATAAAATTGTCTTGCTTCTGGTGCAATTACATTTGTTGCAAGATTATGAATAGCTCTTCCTATCATTAAACTAACACTAATTTAAGCAATAACCCTATTACACTTGAAGAAGCTGCTATTAAAATAAATTCTATTCTGTAAAGTCTTTTATCTATCGCATGATATCTTTCGCTACACGCATCAACATGAGATTCAATTTTTTGATCTACTGAAGCTGCTGTAGGTTTAGGCATTATGCTGTTCCGAATAGATTGTTATACATGGAAGGATTATTAGTGCTCAGATAATCTTGATAATCCTGTGAATATTTTTGTCCTTCAAAAGGTGTGTCTAAATAAGTTTGATAATCTGTTGTATACATATCTCCACTAAATCCAGGTGAAGAATATTGATTATACAATGTTGAATAAGGGTTGTAAGGTAATTGATTATAATTAAAACCTCCATAACCTCCGAAGAAAGGTGAGCCATACATTGAAGGTGAATACCCGCTACCCATATTTCCATAGAAAGAGCCAATACCACCTGCATAAGGATTCATGCCATAACCGTAACCATATCCGCCAAAGAAAGGATTGCTATAAGAAGGATTCATATAACTTCCGCCATACATGTTACCATAACCTCTTCCATAACCTCCAAGAAGACCTAATAGACCTCCAATTCCTGTCAACCCAGTATTATTAGTATTTTGTTGAGGAAATCTTTCATTTAAATAATTTGTAAAAGCTGTATTAAAATCAAAGTTAGATGCTAAATTATTAAAATCATCAACATTTTCTACTGTGTCTGTTGTGTTTGTTTCTTGTGGTGCATTTAATTGTGGATAAGCTGCTAACATTTCTTGAGGGCTATTAAAAGTTTCATAACCTAATGTTGCTGCTTCACCGGCATTCATCATTGTAGCTTCACCAGTTAATGGATTATATGCATACACTGTTTCTCTTCCAGTACCTGTTCCAAAATCTGGATTATAAGGATTGTATGAATAATTTCCTTCATAAGTATATGTGCTTGGATCAAATCCTGCCATAAGAGCATTAAATTCATCTAATCTATCGCCACTTAAGTAATCTCTTACTTGATCAGCTGTTGCACTTCCTTCTCTAAAAAAATTAGCTGTACTTCCTAAACCACCTTCAGTTAAAAAATTAGCAATATCATCCATTGTTGTTACTGGTCCTGGTGGTGGATCATTACCAGGAGGTGGTGGATCATTATTATCTACATAACTTGTAAAGTTACCATCTGCATCCATTACTCCTGTAGGACTTCCGTCAGCCGCAAAGTAATATTTTACACCTGTTTCTGGATCAGTATTAACTCTAGTTCCATCATCATTAATAGTTACATTAGGGGATGTTATCGGACCAGGAGGATAAAGTGCGAAATAATCCTCTTCTGATAATAACTCACCTGTATTTGGGTCAGTATACATTGCTGGTGCATTGAAGTCTGCCGTATCTCGATTTATAGTTTCTAACTCATTAGAATCAATTTCTAAAGTTGAACCAGTTGTTGGTGCTCCTAATGTTTGTCCTAAAGTTAAAAGTTCTACTGTACTTAAACCAGCAAAAGCTGGGTCTTGAGGGTCTAAAACTCCGTTATTATTAGTTATTGCATCTAATTGTGCTTGAGTTACACCATCAGGAGGTGTTTCTAAATTAAAAGGACCTACAACTTTACCATCTTTATAAGTAGTACCACCAATAGTAACACTACCATCTGGATTTGTTACCATATCTGGTAATCCAGACATGTTAAAAAAGGAATTAGTAGGTATCTCCATTTTATCTCCTTATGCTGTGTAAGATATTACGCAATTAGTAATACCAGAATTAGATATTACCCTCATACCTCTTTTTAATTTATAACCTGCATCTGCATAGAAGCTATCACTACTTCCGCTATTCACCTTAAAGGTACTATCAGTAGTCCATGTTCCAGCGGCGTTTTTTGATTGAATATCAACCGTGCCATCTGAAGAATCGGCTTCTAAATATATACCTCTAAAGTAAACAACTTGGTTTGTACCTCTAGCAGCAGTATTAGCATTATTGGTGTCACCTGCAACAACTATTGTAGTTGCATTAGACCCTTGCTGATGTCTTAAGTAAGACCCTGCCATTTATACCTCCTAAGATAGGTTGTTATTTTGTACATATAAAACTGTAACAGTCGCAGCACCTGTGGCACCGTTACCATTAGCTGCTGTAAAATCTGCAAGTATTTGTAAATCAGTAGTACCTACATTAGTAGCTTCAGTATCTAAAGTTCCATGTGTAGTTCCTAATGCTTTTACACTAGTCGCAGGTAAGAAAGCGTCAGCGTCAGCAGCTGTTCCAATAGCAACAGTGGCAGCACCACCATCGTTATTAACAGTTGTTACATTTAATATTACATCTACCACTTGTGAGTTAGCAGGAACTACTGCAACTGATTGATTAAGTGCAGAAGCACCAATAATATCAAGTACAAAAGTTTGTGCCATTACTACAGAACCAACATTAGCAACATCAGTGCCAACGGTAGTGCCAGTGGTATCTTTGATTGTGCCGGCCTTGATAGGTCCGGAAAAAGTTGTTTGACCCATTGTTTTTCTCCTTAGTCGTTAAAGTCGACCTTAATTGGTCGTCTAGGGATATCTATAAAATACAGAAGAAAAAAGGATAATGCAAATAAAAAAAGGGGCTAAGCATCCCTAGCCCCTTTAAAGAATTGATACTTAATTAATTAAGCACCTGGTGACCCATAGATTCCACGAGGATCAGACCATCCGAAGCTGTAACGCTCCCTAGCCTTAAATCTCATGTTACCTGTGTTAAACTCACCTTCCATTGCAGTTCTTAAAGGTGCACGGGTAAAGTGTTTTAGCCCGTTTGGTGCATCTGTAAGAATGAAGAATGCGTCAGGGTCTGTTAAGAAATGATTAACAGTATACCCTTCTGGAATCGCACCCGATGATCTAAGTGCATTGATATCGTTATCAGCAGTTCCAACTCGGCCTTCAGATTTCATTAATCTTTCAGCTACAAATTGAAGTTCCGCAGGGATAACAAGTTTTCTGCCACGAAGTGCTACGATTAAGCCTCTTTCATCAGTAAATTGACTGATTGTAATGAGACCGTTCTCTAAAGCAGTTTCGTTTAGATCGGTTGCTGTGGTTGGTTCGTTAGAAAAGGTCCCCCCAACAGAAAGCGGATGGTCTGTTGCAAGTAATTCCTTGCCGTCACCACCAGTAAAATTATTGTTGAATCCATTATTTAAAATGGAAGCACCTTTTACTTGCTTACTATGTGCCATTGATCGTGCTAATGCACGAGTATAGCGATTTGACAGACGGTCGTAGAGGTTGTCTTCGACAGCTTCTTCAGTTAAGGCAAATGCCATTGCTACAGTCTCGTGTGTGTATCGAGCTGTATAAACTTCAGTTGCTGAGTCGTATTCAACTCCTGCACCTTCTGATTTCGTCGGGGCCGCTCCAAATCCGGAAAGCATTACTTCTTCTTCGAAAGCTCTATCTGATGATTCACTTTCAAAAATTTCCGCAGCTTCGTCTCCGTATTTGCTGTACTCTAAGCCAAAGAGAGCGTTTAGACCAGGCTCTAGTTCTTTAGCAAGTTGTGCTCTTGATATAGCCATTGTTTTATCTCCCTAATTATACGCCAGTTGTACCAGCAGAAGCGAAATGGTTGTTGATAAGGACTACAACATTAGTGTTTGTAGAGCCTGTATCATCATTGTCAGGATCGGTAGATACTGCAAGAGCTTTTAGAGGAAGGGAAGCAGTTGTGTTTCCTGTTCCTACATCTAGCTCAGCATATGAAATACCACTGTTTGCACTTCCTGTACCTGCACCATCCACAATATCATAGTTAGCGAAAACGCCAGCTATAGTGAATGCAGCGTCTGCTTGCACTTCACAAATGATATTAGGATCGTCCACGACATAAGCCTTAACAGTGCTAGTCACTGCACTATCACCAGTCCAATAGTTTGACCATTTAGGTTTACCTGTTGATGAATCTGTAAATTGGCACCCATTAAATACGCCCACTACAAGTCCACCATCAGCAGCAGCCATTCTTTTGATATATCCAGTCGCTAGACCTTTTACGATATCACCTTGATAAATCTTAGTGGTATCAGCATTTGATATTTCATATTCTCTTTGACCGCCAGTGTAAGCACCACCGCCAAGTAAGGCAGCAGGTCTTAACCCAAATGGAGCATCTTTATTAGCCATTAGCTACTCCTATTAGATTTTGATTCTATTTATTAGAACCAAAGGTTACTTTTGAACTCCGCTCTGCCTGGAATTTAGGCATTGCGGGATTGTTGTCACGCATCCAATCGTTATCAACCGCTTGCATCTGCTGTTTAGCACGATCAGCGTAATATTGTTTGCGTTGTTCAACGAACTCTTCTGGTATTCTTGCCAGAAGTAAACCGCCTACACCAATGACTCCGGTATATTTACCATCCTCGACAGTTGGAAAGACGCTACCCTCATACTCATCTGCACGCACAAGCTCATAACCTTCATTCAATCTTGAATGAACATTGTTTTTATCATCAAAACCTAGAACTTCTGCTCTTATCCATCTATGGACATAACCAGCGGGTGGGGTTGGGGCGTGCAATTTATTGGGTGGTCGCCATTGCACGGGGCGTTCGCTAGAGGCTCGTGTGTTGTTTGACCGAGCGTTTCTATCTATAGCAGGAGCTTCAGCAGCCTCTGCATCTATAAATTCGTATTCGTTATTTTCTTCTGACATCATGTACCTCTATGAATTTCTTGCATCAATTTTTGCAACTTCTCTAGCGTATGCATCTAGCGGTACGCCAAGTTTTTTAGCTACAGAAATTTGTGCTGGGGTTAATTTAACACTTTTTTTACTCTTTTGGCTAGTCTTTCCTTGTGATACTGGAGCGACTGTTTGAGTACGGGTAGTTTTCCCTTCAAATTTATGTGGAAATTCAGTTCTAATCCTTTTATCAATTTCTGAATAATATTCATCAGATTGAGGATCAAAACCTTCTTCCTGAACAAGTTGTTGATGAATTGTAAAAGCCGTAGCTGTCATAGCACGGTCTTGTCCAAACCAACTATTCTCTTCTCTTTCAGCCCACTCAGTTGCTTTCACATCTGGTTGAGGTGGAGGAGTATATTCTTGTTGTTGTGGTTGTTGTTGAGCACCAGGTTGTTCTTGATAATTTTGTTGAGCTTCTTGTGCTTTTGTTGTTCTTTCTTGATTTTGCTTAAAAAGTCTCAATCTTTCTTTTTCAATAGCAATCTTAGCCATTACTTGCTGAGCATCAGCCATTTTATCAACTTCACCAGCTTCATACGCTTCTTTAAAAGCAGCTTTAGCTTGTGATTCTTGAGAATCAATTCTACTAGATGCTTCTGCACTATAACCTGTATTTAAATTAGAAAGTTGCCCTCTTAAAGCGTCAGCTTCTGCTTTTTGCTGTTGAGCAAATTGTAAAGCAGCGGCTTCTCTTTCTTCAGACTCTTTTCTTTGTGCAACAAGTTTGTTAATTCGTTTTTGGGTTTTATCTCTTCTCTTATCAAGTTCTTCTTCACTTAATCCTTGAGAGACGGGCTCACCAGTAGCTTCAGTTTCATTGCCAGTTACATCAACAATAGCCGGTTGGCTTTCATCAATAGTAACATCCTCTTCAACTTCAACTATTTTTGCTTCTTCTGTTTCATCATTCATTAGACACTCCTATATTGTAAAAACATCAGTTGGTTCCAAGATAGTTCCAAGAATCTCGTCGTCATTTAAAATCCTAATTTCGCCGTCAGCAAGTTTAATTCTTGTTCCAGCGTACTTACTAATAATTACCCACTCGCCTTCTTTACAGTAAGCTCCGTGAGGAAATTTCTTTTTATCTTTGTAAGCATCAGGGCCTAAAGTGACCACATAAGCTACGACCGTAGCTAAAGATTCTCTTTCTCGTGTCTCGTCGGGAATAACAATGCCACCTTTAGATTTTTCAAATCCTTGAAAAGGCATAACAACCACACGATATCCTGTGGGTTGCGGTATTCTTTCTTTTGCGGATTTTTTAAGAAGACTTGGATCAAGTACTCTTTTGTTTTCTTCAGTGTAAGCATCGGATACTTGTAGTTCAGGTTTCTCTTCCTTTTCTACTTTCTTCTCCACTTTTTTATCAGCGTACCTATCGGGTACATACAGCTTTGTTTTAGCCATCGTCACTATCCTCCTGTGACACCAGAGCGATTATCTCTTGCTCCACATAAGCCAGACTCTGTAATTGACCTATGCACGACCGATATGCTTCCCAATCTTTGCAGTTCCCTGAAGTTACTTTTTCGTGAACACTCTCCTTTTGTTCACGAATAATATGTAGTATTTTTTGTATTAATTCAACCCCATCCATCATTTTTTTTCTCCTTTACTGTATAAATTGTCAAAAGTTATATTTGGATCAGTATAACTTTCATGTTCTTCACTACTATGAATCCATTGACTAGGTATAAAATCTGGAGGTCCTTCTCCCGTTACCCAAAGAGCTGGATTCGTTACTCTAACTCTATTATTTGGTAAAGCAACTAAGTTACCTTTCCATTTACCTTCAGTAAGATATAAAACATGACTTTGTTTATGTTGGTCTGGGCTATCAGCTATTTCATGTTCAGTATAATCAACTGTAAAAATGTATTTAGCTAAATAAAACTCACCATCTATTTTAGCATACCAAGGTGATGATGATGCTCTATCTATAGATATAACTGAATGATGATGAGACATACAATCCCAAGGTTGACATAAATGGTTTTCCATTCTTTCTGGCCATTCATCAACTGGTATGTCTGCCATAAGACCTTGTATAGGCATGCGAGCCCACATTGCACCACCGTGCACATTATTTTCTAAATCTTCACAATTTGTAAATATAATTTGAAATGATAGTGATCTATCTGGAATACAATTAACAGCAACCGCCAACCCATGTATAAACTCACCATGGTATCTTTGATGACCAGCTGTAAATTCTTTTCTGACCCATACCTTAAAGTAAGGGACATTCGATATTAAATAAGACATCTCTCCTCTTTCTTATTTATTTATTTTTTCTTTTTCTTTTTACCGCCTACTTTACCGCCCTTGGAATAGCCTTTAGCTTTCTTTACTACTCCGCCAGCAAAATAACCTTTTACACTTGTTTTTTTATACATGTTTACCTCTTTTTAGCTGTTTTTGCAGCTCTTTTAAACTGCTTGTTAGTTGGAGCTCCTTTTGCTCCTTTTTTTCTCATGCGTTCTCCAGAGCCTGCTTTTATTCTTTTTCTCTTAGCGTGGATATTAGCATATAAACCAGGTCTTTTTTTTCCTGAGCTTTTCTTTTTTGTTGCCATGTTTTACTCCTTAGTTAACATTTCCATCTTCTACGAGCTTGTCTAATACGAGAGTTTGGATTGTTTCTCGTTTTAGCACTACTTCTTTTTAACTGACCAGCGGACCTAGCACAATAACTTTTTCGTCTTTTTGCGGCAGCACTACCTTTTTTAACTTTACCAGTTACGGCAGTCTTTAATTTAGAACCAGGGTTTTTTCGACGATAAGCAGCAACACCTTTTTTAGTCATACCGGCACCAGATTTAGTTGATCGGTAATTACCACCCTTACCAGTGGTTCTTCTGATAGGTTTTGCTTTTTTTCTTTCCGCCATTATTTTTTAGATGTTTTTCTAACAGCTCTAACAAGACCAACTCTACCTAGTGGGT
This sequence comes from Rhodopirellula sp., assembly GCA_002698965.1. Classification (GTDB taxonomy): domain Bacteria; phylum Planctomycetota; class Planctomycetia; order Pirellulales; family Pirellulaceae; genus UBA721. The sequence goes on from PAAT01000035.1 coordinate 43,628, forward strand.
CTTTGCCTTTTGCTTTTGGTTTAGCTTTAGTTTTAGTCTTTTTTTCTTCAGCCATGTTTGCCTCCTAATTTCTTTGAGATAAATCTCTTAATCGTTGAACATCAATTGCTTCTTGAACTCTTTCTTTATTAAGTTTTTCTAGTTCAACAGCAATTCTTGACGCTGCCATTTCTTCTTGAGCGTCTATTCTTTCTCTCGCAACTTGCGTTCTTTCATCAGCAGTTTGTTGTGAAATAGCATTTCTTTGTGCTGTTAATTGATTACTCATTTGATCTTGTTGAGCTTTCAATACAGTATTTGTTTCAAACTCTTTTGCATCTTGTTGTAAGCGTGCACCCTGTAATGCTAACTCTTGTTTTCGTATTTCTACAAGTGGGTCTTCATTATCCGCAGGTGCAAGAACCTCAGATAAATTTGCAGCTAACTCAGCAATGCGTTGAGCAACTTCATTTTCTATTTCTACTTGTATAGCTTGCATAGCTTCTTCTGGAATTTGTCCATTATATTGTTGCTGTAATTCTTGCAACTTAGGTCCAAATTCTGCTTCAACTAATTCTCTCGCTTGTAACGCAACATGCTCATATATATGTGAAGTTAAAAGATTAATAACATTTATATTAGCCATGACAGCAGGTGTTCGCATAAATGTTAAATGTGCCTCAATATGTGCTTGATGGTCTTGTTGTGGAAAAGCCTGTAGCCCCTGCCCTTGTAGAGCTTTTGCATTTTCAATAGCAGGGTCTTGAGGTTGAGGTTGTGGAGGAGGTGGTAATACTTTTTCAATATTACGCACGCCCAATGCTTCGTACATTCTTTTATACGCTTCATACATTCCAGCTGGTCCATGAACTTGTGGGTTCGATTGCACGAGCTGTAAACTTGTTTGAGCAATAGCAATTCTTTGAGCTGTTGAAAAGATGTTAGGGTCTGATACAGGCATAACATCAATTCTGTCATCAAAGTCTGATTGCTTAATATTTGGATCGCCACCACTTACTTCATATGGATATGTTGGTGGTGTGTAATCACGGAAAAGATTTGCTAGAAGATTAAATTCTATCTTCTGTGCATAATGTAATCTTTTGTGAATAGCTGACATAATTTTTGTGCCACGCTCTAGCATAGCAACAGTCGAACCTACTGGTGCACTGTTCTGTTCAGCTAACGGCATGTCGGCAACGGACGCAAATCTCTTACCACTCTCAACAATAATGCCAAGTAACTGTAATAAAGTTCCAGATGGCTCTTTAAATGGTAGTGGTATAATAGACGCTCTCAAGTCTCCGCCAGGAGCATCAATATCTCTAAATTCACCAGGTTGTAATGGGTCTGATTCATCTCTAACCCTAATACCTCTAGCTTTAAAACCAGCTGGTAAGTTTGCTAATGTTCCAGCGTCGATAAGCTGACGCAAAATAGATGTAGCAGAACGAGATAAGTTACCAATAATATGTGGTAAACCAAATCCGTAGAATCCTAGACCAGGTAAAAATTTGTAATGTACAAAATATTGGTTAGGATTTTTCTGTGGGTCTTGCTCTTCGTAATTTCTTCTAATAGCAAGTATATTTGATGAACCTACATCAATAGTAATAATGTAAGGTAATTTAATTCCTGTTGGTTCTCCGTCTTGTCCAATATCTTCAAAACCTTCTAAATCTAAGAAAGTATGTATCTCATAAATTTCTAATTCATCATCTTCGTAAGTCATTGTTGCAGACTCACCAGATACTTTCTCTATAGTCTCTTCTAAATCAGAATAGACATGTGTTGGTCTGACGGGAACATCTCTGTAGATACCAGCAACTTGAAGTTTACGAACTTCATTTCCTGTCATCTTCAGTCTATGTGTTAGCCTAACAGCATTCGCAAGATCGACAGAACTGTAAGGAACAATAATGTCTTCACTAGGAACGAAGCGAGCCACGGGTCTTTGTTTCGTTTCATCATAATAAACCTTTTTAAAAGCTGATCCACTTAAAGGTAGATAGAATAACAACTGGTCAAGTTCTGGATCGTACTCTTCCATGTTGTAGCAAATCTGATAGTTCATATAATCTTGAACTCTTTGTGCTTGTTGTTCTGATTGTGGGTTAGGTTCACCAATAATATTTACACGCACGGGTCCACCTGACGGTAGTAATTCTTTATAGGCTTGTGCTTGGAATTGAGTAACACTTTCAGCTAAAACAGGATGAGTAACACCTGAAGCTCCCTCAAATGGTTCGCTTCTCTCATCTTCTTCTACACCTAATAAATTTAAACCCTTCTCATAAATTTTTTCCCAGTCTTCACGAGCGTCAATGTCACTCTCTACTGCACTTAATAGATCAGAAGATATTGGACCTAATACACCTTCTTCAACATACTCTGCTAAATTAGCATCAAAAGGAATTTGTTCTGGAGCAAGTCCTTCTTCAACAAATTCACCAACTTCTACAGAACCATCTTCTAGTTCTGTCATTTCACCACTTGCTATTGCTTCTGCAAGAGCAGGCGGAACTTCAGCAGTGTCAATAGGATTTCCTGCAATAGGAAGTTCCTCTTCTTCTGGACCGCCTTGTCCGAATGGATTCTCAGCCATGTTATTTCCTTATGTTAAAAAGCACCTTCAAATTTACCACCCTTAGTTGCAGCACCCATACCTCGTACAGTACCGCCTCCTGGACCTTCTGGAACTTTTACTTCAACTTCACCTTTTTCTTTATGAATTTTAGGTGTCTTAAGTTTTTCTATTATTACTTCTTTTGACATCAATAATACTCCTTTTGACGAGGACGATCTTCGTCCCATAATTCGTCGCTCGGGTGTCTAACAAATCCACCTTCACGAAACCGTAGTATAGCCTGAGACATCGAATCTACCAAGTCATCATTGTCTCCAAATGGAAAAGAGGCACATTCTTCTGCCATCTCATCCGCCCATTGAAAATCAGGTCGCCATACAAGACCAGACTCAAACATCGGGGCACAGGCATGGACTCTCGAAACTTTATCTTGTCCAGAGCGTCGACCACCTGGTGTAAAATTTATAACAGGTATCCCCATATTTCTCAACTCTTGAGTTAAAGGAAGCCCAGAAGCCTTAGCCTCTATCAAAACTATATCAGGTTTATGATCAGAATACGATTCCATAGCTATCTTTTTTAACTCAGGAAATTCCCATCGTCCTTTACAACAATCTAATAATATAATGCAAGGACCGTCATCTTCGTTAGGATAAAATACACCCCAAGTACTAATAGCACTGTAGTCGGCAGTTTCTGATTTTAAAAATGCAGTATCGTATGATTGTAATATATATTCACAGTCTGGTGGTTCATCATCTTCCCACATTTTCCACCACTCTCTTTTAATAATAGCACCTTCTTCCATTGTTGGTTGCTGTAACCACTGGGCATTCCATTTAGAAATTGGTAGGGAAGTTTTAACTTTTAATAATTCTTCTTCAGACCAGAAGTTGGGCCATAAAACATTGCCATCTTCAAATATTGCAGGGAACTCTACAACCTCCCAATGATCTGCATTCTCTTGTCCTTGTTTTTTTAACACCTCTGCTGTCAAATCTTTCGTAGACCAACGCGTCATAACGACAACAATAGAACCGCCTGGTTGTAATCTTTGTCGTGGACCAGATGTATACCACTCATAACAATTTTCCATAGCCGATGGTGATAACGCATCTTGCTCGGAATGAGGGTCGTCAATAATAAGGAGGTCAGCACCACGACCTGTAATCGCTGCACCAACCCCCGCCGCAAAATATTCACCGCCCTGTGTAGTTGCCCAACGCCCAGCGGCTTTAGACTCAGGAGAAACTTTTGTTTCTGGAAAGACGGTTTTGTAATCTGGAGTATCAACAAGCATTTTGCACTTACGACCGAAACCTGTAGCAAGTTCGGTTGTGTGTGTTGCTTGAATAATTTTTAATTTAGGATTAAGTCCTAACATATAGGATGGAAAATAAATTGATGCGAACTCAGACTTTGTGTGTCGAGGTGGCATATTAATAATTAATCTTTTTAATTTTCCTGTAGCTATGTCTTGTAATTTTTTTGCATAAATTTTGTGATGGTTGCCTTCAATAAAATCGGGCCACATTTTTTTAACATAGGTTAGGAAGTTACTTTTTGCTGCATCCTTTTCTTCCAAGAAATTTAATCTCTCTTGTAATTGAAGAGCGTAACGAGCTTGTTCTTCGTCTAAACTACTGTAATCAACTTCTGCTTGCGTCATGTATTCTCGATACCCATAACATTAATTCTGTGTCTGACATATTATGTTTCATAATATTTACTGCCCAACATACTAAACGAATATTTTCTTTTTTGTAACCTATATCATTATCTATTCTGTCTATTGAAACATTCGTATATAATTTTTTTCCGGTGCCATCTCTTTTATGTGTCATCTTAATTCCACTAACTTGACACTTACCTTTACACTTTAACCATATATCTAAAATATCTTGCCAGGACAAGTCCCAAGATTTTTCTCCTTTTATCTTTCGAGCAGATCGTAACTGTGTAAAATTTCTTCTTAAAAATTTTAGAGGGTCTTTATTCGTTTCATCATTGCGAATTTTTCTATTGCATTTGCGACAACGCCGTCGGTAGCAAGGAGACCCATTCCTTGAAAACATTTTTTCAAATGCTGTAATGGGTTTCTTCACTTCGCATGTATTGCACTTGCGTGAACTCTCCATAAATTCCTACATATAGTAGGTTTGACATTTATGCAACTAAATATTGATTATATGATCTGTAATACACATAAAAACATAGTTGAAACACAAATAAATGTAATAAAATTAAGCATTTAACACCCTTTAGTTAATAGTGTTATATACCCATTTCTTTATTAATCAACTCAATATAGTGAATAAATACTATTTATATTGGTAATATTTAACCAGTAAGTACGAAAATTACTGCTATTACTCCAATTACGAGTACTGGAACAAGCCACTTTGTTGAAAATGGTTGTTTTTCAGTTACATAAGCCTCATTACCAGGAGTAGATGGATCATCGGCTACAAATCTGCCTTTAGATGTCCTAGCTCGCTTTTTAGCTGGTGCTTTTTTCGTAGTTTTTTTAGTTTTAGCTTTTGCCATTTCTTGCCTTCCTTATTGATTTCATGCCGCGTTGCCCAAACCAGAAAGAAATCACGGTTGAAAACAAAATTTTTGTTTCCTCGTCCCAGCTGGCTAATATAGCCTGGCTGACATCATCCCCTTCTTGTACTGCGACATAGACAGCTAACCCTTTAATGGTAGCAAACAGTATAAAAAAGAAATAAGTGACGACGGGTCGCACGGATGCTTGTAGTGCAGATATAAAGGAAGACTTATTACTTCTAGCAAGTTGAGCAGCATGTTCGTAGATAGAACGAGATTCTTCTACATCTGCTGCTGCGTCGAGCTCTTCAAGTTTCAATTGACTTAAAACTTCAGCGTGCTTCGCCTGTGCCTCCAATAATTTTAATTGGTGACGATTTTTTTGTCCCTGCTCGAAGAATCCTAAGAGCGTGGGGAGAAAAGAAGTTCCGAAGCCCAAAAGGCTTCCAACGAGTGACAGCATTAAATCTCTCCTTTAAATCTAAGTTTTATATAATAGATAAAAACTACATTAATTGGCAAGAGAAAAAAGAACATAGGCCAGTCTGCCATAAACATGTATTGCAAACCACAATAGACAGAAAACACTCCACATATGTAAAGTATTATCTTGAGAAGCTCAAGAGCGTGACCTGTCATTTCATCCATGATCTACTCGTCGGTAGATTTAGTGGAAATTTGTATGTCTATTTCTTGTGACTCTGGAATATTTGCTGAGATGTTAATTGCAGAACTTGCACATCCAGCTAAAACCACTACCATAAGAACTAAAAATAAATTTTTCATTGTTAACCTCTTGTATAATATTTTTATACAACTTTATTTAACGATTGTTAACTGTTAATTATGTTAAAAATATGTTCCGAAGACATTGATGTCTGGATAGTTTTGAAGTTGAGGAGGATTCTTTAGTCCACGAAGATATTGACTAAAGTTGTTTATTTTTTCCATAGCTATTGGATTTTGAATATTGTTATTAGTTTCTGGAGTAGGCGGTACCGGATTACCTTGTGGTAATGGCGGTGGAGTTCTTTGTGCAAACATATTTTGTGGAGGCATCATATTATGCATTGGAACTTGTGCCATTGGCGGCATAGGAGGTCTAGTTGCCGGATGCATGTTTGGTTTCTGTTGTAATACTTGACCACCACGACCAGGATTAAAAGCCTGCCCCCCACTCATTGCATGGTTCAAGGGACCCTGCTGAAATGGTTGGTTCATATTAGGTTGTTTAGGCATGTTTGGATTAAAATTCATAGGTATATATTATAATTTTTTTTTAAAAAGTCAATCGGAGTCCCTCTAGGGACCCAAAAAGTTAAAAGTTATTTTCGTTAGGCATAAACAGGGCTCAGCTTCGCTGAGCCTTTAGAGTAAAATCGATGGGTGGGGGTGTAAATAAAGGGTATCCCTGAGCAATTTACACGCTCAGGGAACCTGCTTTCCTATGGTATCCAGCGACCAGTAAAGACATAGTGAACCAGTCTGAAGAACCAAGCCAACAGTCCGACTGCTGTAATAATTGGTAATATGAATATAAGTAAATCAATCATAATGTTAATGGCGGGGCATTACTGCCCCGCCCTCCCCTTAAAATTCGTCGTGTCCAAAAACAGTTTCACCCTTCTGATAAATGCCAATAATTTGGTTTCCAAAGAAAGTCTTTGGAGTTGTAAAACCTTTACCAGTTTTAATAGAAACATGAATTTCAGGGTGAAGTCCTTGTTCCAATCTATTGATAGGTTGGTCTTCTTCCTTAGAAAGTCTACCAAAATACCAACCTAATTCAGTTTTGCCTGATATTTTGTTTTTCTTTCTATAAGCCATTCTAAAAATTTTGCTGTTAGTAGCTTCTTTGATAGTTTCGTAGTAGTTCATTTTTAAGTCTCCATTTTTATTTATATTTAACATACTATTAATATAGTTATATTATCCCATATTTCAAGATATTGATATTATTGAGGGCAGCTGGTCTGTTGAATAACGCTGACCTGAAATAGGTAAGTCGGGCCATCTTGTGACGACCCGACCCGACCCGACCCGATTATGCAAGGAGTTCGTCGAACTCCCACTTGCCATCTTCGTTTTGTGTAAGATAAACTCTATCTTTCTTATGACCGAGAGTTTGTCTATCACTCATTCTGTTAAAGTGATACCCGATAACCTCGCCTTCATCATTTTTAGTAATATTATACAAGTAATGGTTATCGACCCTTTTCACACTGTAATCTGTCCATTCAAGAAGAAGATTATAAGCCGCTTCAACTTCTTCATTAGAAACAATCTCATGATCAACACTATTGAGAATTTTGTTATCAGCTCCTGGCTGCCAAACCTCCCCAATCGTGCCATCATAGTTTGTTTTATCTCTTACAGTAATCTCTTCGATTAAGTTATTTTTATGTCCGTATACACTCATGTGATTTAAGTGGGGGCATTGCTGCCCCCATTCTCCCTAATTGTCTTCTTCAGAGTAGATTAAGTCTCTACTACCGTAACTGTCTATGGACTGCTCTAGCTCAGGCAGTAAATTCGCAGCCTGAATTATGCATCTAAATCTTTCATCCTTGGCGAGGGAAAGAAGATATGGTGTGTCGAGCTTACATACGGCCATGTATAATTTAAAAATGCCATCCGCAAGATCGTTGACTCGTGTGTCTGTAACACTCGCAACAGTTTCTTCGTTTATAAAATAACAACCTAAACCTACATCGATAGCCCTAGAGGTGCTTTGAAATTGCATGAACTCCATGCAATCGTCATAAGTTTTGTCGTCAACCTTAGAGACTCGACCGCAATCGCTAGTCAAGCTCTCTATTTTCTTATTTAATGTTTTAGACATGCTTCTAATATAAACATATTCTCCCATAAATCAAGATATTAATGGGCCGCCGTCACAAACAATGGAGTGAAAAGACTGCGACCCTCTCCTCGCCAGGAGTGTTCTTTTACATGTAACCCGACTTGACCCGACCCGACCCGACCGCACCGCAGCCGAGTCGACCCGATGTGATCTTAAAATTCTGCGTCTATTTTACCTTTAATTACGAAGTCGTAGTGTCTTCCGTTAGCTCTTGTAGTTTTTACTATTCGTTGGCCTTCCGCATTACATGGATAATTAAAGTCAACAATATCATCCAGGTTCTGAAGATTAATATTATTCATATGTAAGCCAACCCACCCTCGAAATTGATCGCGATTATATATACCGTGATCGGCATTCATTTCGTGGATAACATTACGAGCTATGTCAACATCAAAACCCCAAGTACGAGGTAGGTACCCTTTATCAAAAGGCCTAACGCCTAAGTTTAGATGTCCTTTCCAACCTTCATGATCACTATCTCTCACAATCTGAGCTTGTATGAATCGTCCTTGATCATCCTTCCAATTCTCAAACATACAATAGATGATTGTATATTTAAGCTCCGGACGCTGTAACTTTCCAGGAACGCTTTGAGTAAAGTCATGATGGTAATCATGGATGTTTTCAATTTTAAATTCTGATTCACCCATACTACCAACCTCCATTTTGTTTGTGTTCTTCCAGGAGCTCATCAAAAGTTTGAGGAGTCCAGTGTAAGTCCCTTTCAACACCTAGTCCGAAAGGCGGAAATTTTAACTCTTCCAACTCGCTTAGATAAACCGTTCCAAATTCTCTATAGCCAACGCCAAGATCGCATAGGCCGTAGAGGATGTTGTCATCTCTTTCAGAGATAAACCAACTGCACCCACTTCCGCCAAAGAATTTGACAACCGGCTGTCTTTCTTCCTCCGGTAGCTTCATGTTATCGTCTAGTTTCTTTTGAACTTCTTTAGTAATTAATTTCATATTATTTCTCCATTTATTAATATTAAAAATATACTATCCCATATTATTCTATTAGTGTCAACCCTTCCTCCAATCTGTTACGCCTTCAGGGTATTTTAATTCTACTGTATGTCCTGCTCTTTTAAATTCGCTTTCAATTAATTTTAATATTAATAGATCATTAAAAGTCGCATGGTATTCTCCATTAACAAACATTCGCAAAGGTAAATCTTTGTCATTTGGAAATTCTTTCTGCCACCATTTTAGTCCTTTTTTTAATTGCTCACCTCTTGCAATAAGTTTTTGTCTTGTTCTTTCTTTGGTCATTTTTTCTCCCGATTTAATTTACGAGTAGAGGAGTCTGATAATCTGCTGACGCTCTTCACATGATTGAATCTCGTCCTCTACTCTAGTGGCTTACGAAGGACTGGCCTGCATTTTTGTTTACCTTCGCTATTTAACTACGCCTTTAACTAGTATTACCTTTTCGTAGCACCATATCCCGATTTAACTAGCGAGAGAGAGCTATTTTTTAGAACACAATTTAATGGCTTTTCCCTTAAGGGAGATATCTCTCCAGTTACTAATGCCAACTCTCTCTCTAACAAAAGGTTAATGCCTCTTAAGATTGTTGACCGTCTAAGGTCAGACGACATTTACCTTTGTATACCTCCTAGTGGTAAGTAAATTGCATGTCAGGAGCAACCCCAACTCAGTATATTTTTAAGCACATTACCAAGCTTTAGTTTCGTGCCCTTACCACTAGGTATCTCAGCTGAGATAATTCTTTAAGTTAAAAGTCTTTCATAGTTTTCCTTTTTTATTCCCTCTAATGCTTTTACTTCCAACTCTTGAAGATTTTCACTGTCTATTTGGGCAAGTAATATTTCATTAAATAACCTCTGCCTTATTGAAACACCCTGAGAAATATTCACAAAAACTTTGCGAACATGTTCCTGTATTTCGTAATTCCAGTCAGAAGTGAAACTTAAAATAATATCGCCAAAATCCGTTTCTATTAAAGTTTTATTATCGCTAAGAAATTTCTTAAAATTATTTTCTTCCTGCTTAGCTTTGTTATCTGCCTTCTGCCAAACTTGAAGAAGTTTATTAGCGTGTGCAATTACTTTTTTAATTTCAGGTTTATTCTCTGCTTGTTCTAAAGTTATTTTAAGCTGATTGTCATAGATTTTATCGGCAAATAATTCTGCTTCAGTTTTATTTAGTTTTTTCAATTTTTCCTCCATTGTTAATATTAAAAAACTTGATGACCTACCTTATTTTGCTATTTATTTTTAATATCGCCTTAGCAATACATTGTCATTAGTAAGTCATCTCTTATACATTATCCCATATTCTTATATAAGTCAATGGGAAAATATAATTTATTTGTAATTATTCGTTTACCTATCCTTCACCATTTTTTTTATTTACCCTGGCCCCGACCCGATTATAAACCCGACCCGACCCGACGGCCGACTTAATACGCGATCCCGACTTAATGTTGCACAATTGCAACCGATCGCTTTTTAATTTCTGAACCGCTACACAATTTGCACAATTCGCATACAGACTTGCGGCCAGCCTCTTTTGACGCTGGGCATAAAACTTCTTTACCTTTTATTATTTCGTCCACGCTTTGGATAATTCTAAAAGTACGCTTGCCATCCTTCCAGGCTGCTATTGCCTCTTTTTTATCTTCAACCGAATGCATACAAATATCCGAATAGCTATCTTTTATTTTGCTTTGGTGACTGTAACCAGTGTGGCCGGTACTTTTTGAAATTAACAAGTCCCAAACATTACGCGGCACCGCGGCAGGGTCGCCATATGTGCCAAGTCTTACTGGCCTATTTGAACCTATTTCTATAATTTCTTGATCAGTCGCAATTGGATATTTACCTTTATGAAAACTTTTATAAACTATCAACGGGCCTTGATCAATTCGTACATAGCAGCCGCGATTTTCGGCCGTCGCTCTTTTTGGATCGGTGGATGGTATTCCACGGTGCGGACAATTTCCACAAATTCCAAAGTCTTGACCAGTTTTATTAGCTAGTCTTGGATCAATATCTTTTGTTAAGATATAAGTCTGTAGCATGTCACCGGTTTTAGAATTGGGTGCGGACTTATTACCATTTACAGCTACAGCAATAATTGGCGTTTTATTGTCAAGAAGTGACTTACCATTATAAATAATTTTACCAGGCATATTTTCCTCCATTAGTTAATATTAGTTATGTTATAACATGGGATAATATACTTGTCAAACACCTATATATAGTGTGATAATAATGCTACATACTATATAGTGTTCTAGTTCCATAACCTAAACCCGACCTACACCCGACCCCGACCTTACGCATGTCCCGACTTAACGCGTGTCCCGACTTATACACGCGTCCCGACTTACTATACCCCTCTAGATTATACCATATGTTACCACTAATGTAAACCCACTACATATAGTAGGTAACCCTGTTTCATTTATGCTTAATTTGTTTCATAGAAAAAAATAAGAAAACCCCTCTCTTTGAGGGGGTAAGTTTATTGTTAAAATATCCCATATTAAATTATCTAAAATTATCTCATTATAAGTGTTGACATGTTATGGGAATGTATGCTAGTTTATAGAAAAACAAGGAGAGAGTATTATGAAAAATAACAGATTAAAAGTGGTAGTAAATGACGGGCTTGGTAACATTACTGAAAAGAATTTTACTAACATCCATGACGCAAATAAATATCACAATGCCATGCATAAAAAATTATTTCTAACTAACAATCGTGCTAATCCAAGTGATTTTATTTTAGCTGAATTAAAAATAATGAGATTACACCATGAAATTTAAATTAGAAAATAACGCAAAGGTCATTAAAAAACTTGGTAAAAGATTTAGTGGCTCATGGTCAAAAGTTAATACTAGAAAATTAAAAAGAAAAGCAAACAAGGGGGTAAGATAATGAAAATTTTAGTAGCTTGTGAAACTAGCGGAACAGTTAGAAACGCATTTTTAGATAAAGGTCATGATACTTGGTCATGTGATGTTTTGCCATCAGATGATCAAACTAACAGACATATTCAAGATGATGTTCGTAATATTTTGGCTATGGAAAAATGGGATATGTTAATGGTGGCACACCCGCCATGCACAAGATTATGTAATTCAGGTGTTAGATGGTTACACAAAGCACCACCAAACAAAACACTTGAACAAATTTGGGCTGAGTTAGATGAGGGTGCAAAATTGTTTTCTGATTTATGGAATGCAGATATTCCTAAAATTTGTATTGAAAATCCTGTTATGCATAAATATGCAAAAGAGAGAATTGAGAATTTTGAGAAACAAGCACAATCATTTCAGCCATATGAATTTGGTCATGATGAAAATTCTTGGGACAATCAGAAGAAAAGAATTTGTTTGTGGTTAAAAAACTTACCACTACTTGAAAAAACAGGAACATTAGACGGCTCTACTGCTCGTTCTGATGTTCATAATGCACCGCCAAGTGAGGATAGATGGAAATTTAGGAGTAAATTTTTTCCAGGTATTGCTCAAGCTATGGCAGATCAATGGACTTAGGAGGAAAAATGACTGAGAAAAAACATTTTATTACTATTGTTTGGGGAACAGAGAGAGAAGAAACTAAAACCTACAGATTTGATACTTTTGCGGAGGCAGATGCCTTTTATCATGGAGTAGAGCAATCTAATGGTTGGTGGGAATATGACATTATAGCATCGGGAGAAGAAACATGAAAAGTAAAAGAGTTATAAGAAAATATTGGAATGAAAAAGCAGAGGATTTTTTTATTGGTAAAAAAATTGTTGAGGCTAGATATTTAACTGAAGAAGAAATGATTAGTTGTTTTGGAGATGAGGATATTGGTTGTGATAAAGTTCCTGTAGGTATCATTTTTGATGATGGTAGTTTTGCATTTCCTATGATGGATGATGAGGGAAATGATGGAGGTGCTTTAGCAATAAGCGGTCAAACAGGTGTATTACCTGTTTTAAGTAGAGAAATTTTAAATAGAGGAGATTAGTTATGATGAAAGAGCAAACAATAAGAGATGAATTAGCATCTATAATTAAGGATTTAAGGGCTAGGGGCCGAAGAGAGCCACACCCTGATGCGATGGATGATAATGATATTATTTTTAATACAGCATATGCATGTGCATTAGCTGAAACATTACATAAAAAAGATTTAGATTTAAAACTTTATGCAAAATTTTTGGAGGGTTGGCACTAATGAGAAATGAAATAGATGAACATAAAAATCAAATGGGTTGGTATGATAAAAAAGATGTCAAGTGGTTTGATTATGATGATGAAATTGCTATTAGGGTTGAGAAGTCCGACTACACCGACAATAAGTTATTAATAACTGTTCATTTGGATGGTGGAGAGTCAGAAGTAATAGAAAAATTATTAGTTGATTTTAAAGAATTAATAGGATGGGAATAATGAAACATTTTTTAGAATATATGCATCCCGATCTAAAACTTAGAATGGCTTTATATAATTATTATTTAAAGAGATTTAAAAACATAAAAAATAAGGAAGAAGTTGCCCGATATTGTTCAAAATATGATATAGATAAAATTATGGCTGCGAGAGAGAGGGCTAATGGCAATTAAAAATTATTACCCGATAAGTATGAATTACTTACAGGAGAGATATCAATTTTGGTTAGAACATTTTTCTCATTCAGAAGATAAAGAAAAATTAGCCTTTGAAGAGGCAAAGAAAGATGTTGAATTTAGAAAAGAAACAACAGACCCGAATAAATCAAGAAATTTTATATAAGGAGATAATAATGACAATACAAGAATTAATTGATGAATTGGAATATTCAATAAAAGAATTGGACTTTAACCCTAATGCAACAATTTTAATAGATATTATAGAAAATGTTGACGGATTAACAGAGCAAACTTCAGAGGTATTAGTTGATAATGATAGTGTTTGCAAAGATTTACTTTCTATTAATGCTTACATAAAAGAGGAGATGAATAATGGGTAAAAGATTATTACCAGGTAAAACAATTAAAGATAAAGGTAAAACTAAATCACACAGGAGACCTGAAATGGATTATGGAAAGTTAAGAGGAACGAAATGGGAAAAATATGTAATTGACATTGAGGCCCGATCTTTAATTAAAAAAGAAAATATGAAAGCAAAAAAAGAGAGAAGGAAAATTAAACATGGAAAATAAAAAATTTTTTAAATGGCATGAAAAAATATTGATGTATTTTGTTGCTTTAGTCGTTATCGCTTTTTTAATAATTATAGGTAATGTTAGGGAACAAAACGAAATTGATGAAAAAATACAAGAATGTTATCAATTTTTAGAAGAGCATGACGGCCAGGTTAATTAGTTATTAATTTACCCGATTTATCTATTTCAATACCCGATTGATGTTTCGCTTTATCTTGTAACTTTTTAAGTTCTTTTAAAACTTCATCTTTTGATAATGCGTCAACCCGACCATGCAATACAGCTTTCTTTTCAATAAGAAGTCCGACTGCTTTCATTCTTAATTCTTCGGCTTTAATTGCCGGTCCCCAACTTCCATCTAATACAGCTGCATCCCGAATTGATTTTAAATCCCGAAGTGAACGATCTAATGTGACATTGTTTCTATGTTGAGCCTCATGCCTTAACTCTTCAATAGCTATCATGATGTTTTTTGATTTCATATTTCTATGAGCCTGGACTGCGGGGTTACTGTAACCTGCTTTTCTTGCAGCCTCAGTTTGAGACATATCATGATAAACGACATTTTCTACAAATTTTTGTTGTTGTTGTGTTAAATTAACTGACAGCCCGAGTTGGTTTTGTTCTACTTCTTCCACCTCAGTTATTTCTATCTTTTCTTCTTCCATGTTGATCACCTAGCGTTAATGTTTGTAAGGGGGTGGGGCGTTAGCCCACCCCTACATATATATATTATATAGGCAAGCTGGACAAGCTGAACATTTCTTTATTTTTCAATGACTTAATCTGCTTGCTCACCTTATAATACCCTGATTGAGCTAGTGGACAAGCACTTTTTTTTATATAACAAAAACAATAACTTACAAGGAAGAGTGCTAGCTCACTGCTCAACTAGCCCAATGAGCAAGTGGTCAAGTGGTCAAGCACTTCATTAAATATATTTTTTTCTTTACTTAGATATTGTCCCATGCTATGACATTCTTCATGGTAAAGGAAGATAAAGAATATAGTGTAAAAGTTTTAATCAATATTGAGTTAGTAACTTCATTTTATGCAAAAGATAATGAAGAACTAAAAGATAAAGCGTTTGATTTTTTACACGATATGGACCCTATGAAAGCTCACTACATTTTACAATGTGGGAGAAGAACAGTTTTAAAAAGCGAGGATGGATTACAATATGAAAGATTATCACTTAATAAAAAAGATTAAAATATCACAGGCACACTTTAAACGAAAAGGTTTAAAAGTTTCACTACCAACATATAGTTTTCAAAGGAAAGAAAATGAGCAAAAGTCAAGTTGAGGCATTTATATATCATGCTGAATTAGAAAGAGTGGTCGATGGCGATACTATAGATATTACTATTGATCTTGGTTTTAATGTTAAGCTGCACAAACAGAGATGTCGTTTAGCTGGTATTGATACACCGGAATCAAGAACTAGAGACCTGGCTGAAAAAGCGTTAGGCAAGAAAGCGTCCGCACGATTAAAAGCGTTATGCGGGAAGAAATTAAAGATTAAATCATTAGGGAAAGGGAAATACGGCAGAATATTGGCTATACCATATACAGAAGATGGCCAGGATATTTGTCAAATTCTTATTAAAGAAGGTCATGCTGTTGAATATGACGGTGGGACTAAAACAAAAGTATGGGGAGATTATTAAATGAAATTTATATATTACATAAGAAATTTATTATGCTTTAGATTTATGTGGAGTAAATAATGCAAAAAGGAAAAAGGAGCAAAAAATGTCAACTGATTTTATAACTAAACATCCATTCTCTTTTAAGGAGGTCATGGATAAAACTGATTTAAAAATTTTTGAAGAAGATAAACATAATGGTCGACGAACTGTATGTCTTGTTGATCCAAAAGATCAATATATCTGGTTAGGTTTTGTTGAAGGAAGAACGGACATAGTTGAGGTTATGACGAGATTTGGCGGCAATGAAGTTACTAGCATGTTAATAAAAATAAGCAATGCTATCAATCAATCAATAATTACTGAACATGATGAATTACTTACTAATGCCGGTTGGATTAGAACTCCTGGTCAATACGAAGAGTGGGAGAGCGAAAGGAAACAGTATGTACACTAAACATTTAGGTAGAATAGGCGAATATATGTGTATGATTGCCTTGCTTGAAAAAGGTTTTGTTAACTGTTCATTAGTAGATAGAGAAGGTTTTGATATTATTGTTGATGTAGGTGGTTTACTTAAAAAAGTTGAAGTTAAATCATGCAATATTAATAAAAGAGAAAGTAGATATTCTTTTAATATATTAAGAGGTTCAAGAGGTTATGGCCCAGATAATAAAATTGATAGAAGTTATCGAGCCTATACTACAAGAGATACTGATTATTTTTGTTTTGTCGCAAGAGATTTAAACAAAGTTATCTTTAAAAGAAGTGGCGAAAAAGACCAATATGGAAACATTAAAAAATGTTATAAATTTCATGTAGAAGATTTTCTATATCAAAAAGATTGTATTTTAGAAGAAGATAAAAATAAAATTATAAAGGAATTTAAAGATGACGATAAAAGTTCTAGACATCAAGCCAGACCCTAACGACAAAGTCTTTGG
>PAAT01000036.1 GCA_002698965.1 Rhodopirellula sp.
TAAAATATGAATTTTTTTATAAAAATCTTTTTTTTTATTTAAATAAGCATTTAACTTTTTATTACAATTTTTTTTATTACAATTCAATAATTCTATAGAGGTTTTAGTTGCTTCATTTAATTCATCAAGATAATTATTTTTTTTATTCATATTAATTCTAATATATATATATAAAAAAAATAAATACTATAAGTAATAATATAATGAAAAATATAAAATTACCAAATATATTTATATTTGATATAGATAATTGTATAATAGGAAATATAAAATATCAAATAATAGAATATGAATTTTTAGAATTAATAAAAACAAACTGTGAAAGTAAAGATATAAATAAAGAATGTTTAAAAAAAATAAATTTTGTAAAAAATTTAAAACAAGGATTATTAAGACCATATTTCAAAGAATTTATAAAATTTATAAAAAAAAAATATAAAAATGTAGAAATATATGTATATACAAATTCAACATATACATGGACACATAATGGATTAGTATCAAATATAGAAAAAGCATCAAATATAAAATTTAATAAACCATATTTTACAAGAGAAAATTCAAATATGGATATGTCAAAATCATTATTAAATGTTTATAAAATAATTATAAATAAATTAAAATATAAATATCCAAAATTAAATGAAAAAAAAAATATATTAGAAGTTTTTAATAATAGATTAATATTTATAGACAATATAAGAGATAATTTAGCAGATTATCCAAATAAACAATTAACATGTCCAGATTATAATTATACAAAACCTTATAATATAATAAGTAAGTTAAAAAGAAAATATAATATTAAAAATAAAATATTAAAAGATTTAAAAATAGAAAATTTTATAAGAAATACAATAGAGATACCATATATAGATAAAAAAATAAATAATAAAAAATATAAAAAAGATAAAAAAATAGAATGGAATTATATAAAAATGGTAGATACAAATGTAAAGAAAGATACATTTTTTTTAAAATTAATAAAAATAATGAAAAAAAAAGATAATAAATTAAATATAGAAAATATAAAAGATTTTAATACAAAATTTTTATTTAATTAATTATTATAATATCTATAATAATAATTAATATAAGATTTTTTAAAATTTGATTTATTATAATAAGTAGTATAATTATATAAATCAGTTCTATATATTTTTTTTTTATTGCTTTTATTATATCTAAATTTAATAAATTTAAATTTATTAATAAACATTGAATCAATAGATAAAATATTAATTATTAAAATTAAAAATATTATATATTTTAACATAATAGAAAAAAAAATAAATAATTATCATTTTTTTTATGAAAAAATTAGTTATATAATTTTAAAATAAAAAAATGTATATTTATATATACATATTAAAGATATATAATATTTTAATTATAATAAAAACACTAATACAATTATATATAATTTAATTATTTATAACGAGATTAAATAATTTAATTAAAGTTTTTTATTTATATATATTTTTAAGCCATTTAATTTCAGTATTATAATTATTAGAAGGAGTTTCTAAAATAATTAATGTTTTTTTATTTAAAAATTTTAAAAATGGTTTAAAATCATTATAATCTATATTACCTTTAAAAAGTGTTTCATGTCTATCTAATGAAGCACCTTTTATTACTTTACTATTATTTAAATGAATTGCTAAAATATCATCTTTATAAGATTTAAAATAATTTATATATTCATTTAATTCAAAACCAGAAGACCAAATATGAGCAGTATCAATACAAATACCTAAATATTTTTTTTCATCATTATTAAATTTATTATAAAATTCAATAAATTCATCTGGTGTTTTCAATAGTTCTGTACCAACACCCGCAGGATTTTCAATTATTAATTTAGTATTATATTTATTTATTTTTAAATAGTTAATAATATATTTAATACTATCATACATATTTTTTAAACCATCTTCTTTAGTAAAAGTAGTATGTTTACCAACATGTATAACTACACCAATACTATTTAGTATTTCAGAAGCATCTAGTTCACTAATTAATAATTTTATCCACCATCTATTATTAATATCTGTATATCTTTTATTAATATTTGTATTTGCTAAATTAATAACATACGAGCCGTGTACAATTAATTTAATATTATTATTATTGCAATAATTAATAATATCATCTTTTTCATTTTTAATATTTGTTAAATTAGGAGGTGTACTATTCATAGGTGATGAAGCAAAAATTTGCAAAACATTACCATTATTAGAATTAATATTTTGAATAGTTTTTAATATAGAATTTTCTTTATTAATATGAGCACCTATATATATCATAATTAATAACTTTTATATATATTATATATAATAATATCATTTTTTATTTACAATAACACAAGAACTATTATCA
This sequence comes from Rhodopirellula sp., assembly GCA_002698965.1. Taxonomy (GTDB): domain Bacteria; phylum Planctomycetota; class Planctomycetia; order Pirellulales; family Pirellulaceae; genus UBA721. The sequence continues at coordinate 2,383 of PAAT01000036.1, forward strand.
TAATTATTAGGCATAAAAGAATGTATATTATTATTTAAATCAATAAATGCTTCTCTTTGTAATTTTTTTGAATATTTAAAAACAGTTCGTGTTATTTTATTTGGTTCTAATAATGATAATAATATTGTTTGTAATGGAGCATCACCATATCTATAATAATAAAAATTAGGATTATTTGATATAATAGATACATAATTTTTAACATCATTTCTTTTCCAAAAATTAACATCTGTAACAAAAAAATTATTATAATACATTATAGGCATATTAATATTAATATTATCATCATTATAATCAGTATTATTTATTATTTTATATAATTCTTTAAATTTATTATAAATATTATGATCTTTACTAATATTTGCACTAACAAATAATTTATCTAATTCATCTTTTTTATCAGGAAATAAATTACTAAATAATTCTTTCATATTATAATTACATAATCCACAATCAACATGAACAATATTAGACATATATACATGATCATTTTCTTTTAATAATTTAAAAACATCTGTATTTATTGGTTCTTCAATTATACTATCATCATCTAATCTCATAATATAATCATAATTATCACAATATTTAATAAAATTTTTAAACCAAAAATTACACATTAATCTATATTTTTTATTTCTCCAATAAGGTACAATTTGAGTATTTATACTTTTTTCTAAAATTTCTTTATTAATATGTGAAGGTAATTCAAAATCTTCTTTATTTAATTCTTTAAAATTAATTAATGATTTACATTCATCACCCCTAATACCTGATATTATTTCTTTAATATCTCTTTCTTTATAATCACCTTCATGTAAAATAGTAATAGGATATTTATATTTATTATTAAAATTTCTAAATAAAAAATATAATGTTGTTTTTAAATATACTTTTCTTTCAATTGTATTTTGTGTTAATATCATAATAGATGCTTTTATTTGTGATGACATAATATATATACAATATTTATAATATATTTCTTATATTAATTTATTTAATTTTTAATAAATTATTATACTCTCTTTTTAATCTTTCTAACTCTTTATCTTTATTACTTAATTCATTATATAATGTTTTTAATTTTGATGCATTCTCTATATTTGATTTGTCAATTTCTTCTAATAGTTTTTTATTTTTATTATTTAAATCTTTTATTTTATATATATTATTTGAATTATATTTAATATATAAATCAATATCTATATTATTTAATATTTTTTTATAAAAAGTAAATGAATATAATTCCATATTTAAACTACCATTTCTATTAATAATTAAAGGATTCGAACCTAATTTTAATTCTTCTATTATATTAGTATTTTTAAATAAATATTCCTCATCTATATCATCTATAATTAATTTTATATATTTACCATCAAATATAATTGCAATAAATAATTCTCTATTTAATATATTATTAATAGTATATACATGATTAAATTTATTTTTTTGACCAGCAAAATCTAATACAAATTCTATATTTGTTTTACAATTTTCACTATCTTTATTATTAATTATCTTATTTATATTTAATGATATAAAATTTCCTATATTTTTATTTGATAGTGTATCAATTGATTGTAATCCCATTTGAAATAATCTATTTTTTTCTTTTAATTCATTTATTTTCATAACAAATGTTGATGTAAATGGTTTTAATTTATAATCATTATCATCTGTAAATTTTGTTGAATCTGGACCTTTTAATTCAACATTATTTAAATTTGCCGATGAAATCTTATTATCATATTTAATTAATTTTATTGTATTATTTATATTAAACCATAAATTATCATTTTCATCTTCATTAGAATTATTATCATAATTATATTCATCATACCATTTTAATTTTGAATTATATATTTTAGGAAAAGTATTATTATATGTATTAATAGCCATAATAATATCATCTTTAAATGGAATTTCATCAAAATTTTCAGTATTTTGTTTTATATTTGATGATCTAAATTTTGAATAACATAAATTTTTTTTATTATTTAAATCTTTTTCACTGCTTTTTAATTTATTATTATTTTCTTTTTTATTACTTTTTGTATTATAAACAATATCATTATCATTATCATTATCATTATTATTATTATTATTATTATTATCATTATGATTATGATTATTATTATTATTATTATGATTATTATTATTAGTATTATTATTAGTATTATTATTAGTATTATTTATATTAGTAGTATCAATATTATTAGTATTATCAGGTGAATTAGTAATATTATCATAAACAAAATTTTCAACATTATAATTAATAAAAAAATTATTTAAAATAATAACACTTAAAATTATAAATAATCCAGTTAAAAAAGCTAATATCCATATAAATTTGGTATTCATATTAACACTCTCTCTATATTATTAATAATAATTAAAAATATATAAAGAATTAACAATAAAAAAAATTATATTATGAGTAGCGAAACTGTAGTGGAAGATAAAAATAGTATATGTTCTGATGAAGAAGACGATAAATCAAATGATAAATCTATAGAAAAATTATTATCAGGATTTAGTTCATTAAAAAAATCAAAAAAAAAAGATGATTGTTGTAAAAAAAAATCAAAAAAAAAAGTAGAAATAGTAGAAGATGATACATCATCATCAGATGATTCAGATGAAAATGAAGCGAATATAGAAATAGATATATCAGAAAATGATTCATCAGATTCAGAAGAAGATTCCGAAGAAGATTCCGAAGAAGATTCGGATGAAGAATTGGGAGATGATGATATATTTGATTATGAATCAGAAAATTCAAATACAGCAGAATTAAGAGAATTATTTATAGAAACATTTCATAATAGTGAAGGGGTTTCAATATCAGAAAGTATGGGAAAAATAGCAGAAGAATTACATAAATTAAATCATAATTTAAAAAAATTTTATAAAAAATAATAATAAATATATAATTATATTTTAATGAATAAATAAAATGGATAAAAATATATGTACTATATGTTCAAATAAACAAATAAGTGAGAATTTATATTGTTTTGAATGTAAAAATTCAATATGTATAGAATGTTGTAATAATTTAAGTTCAAGATCAACATTAATATATGAAAAAAGAAAAGAAATATTTATTAAATATAATTGTCCCTATTGTAGAACATGCAATAATAGACATATAAAATTATTTAATAGAAAAGAATTAATAGAATTTTTGATATATATAACAATATGTTATTTAAATTTATATAAATTATATAAAGAAAATAATAAAGAATTATTAACATTAAAAGTAGAAAATATAGAATTAAAGAAAAATATATTAGATAGCAAAATAGAAATAGAATTAGTAAAAAAAATAAAATTAGAAAATGAAGAATTAATGAAATCAATGAAAAAAGTAATAGAAATAAATAAAACAAATTCTAAATTATTTGATGATTTATTAGAAAAATATAAAAATTTATTAAATAAAAATAGTTACAATAAAATATAATAGAAATAAAAAAGATAATATATATATATGTGTTGGTATACTACAATATGTTATTTTGGAACAAAAATAAATAAAAATAAATTTAGTAAATATGTAACAAATATAGAATGGTTAAAATTTGTAAATAATAATATAAATAATCGTTTTAAAAATTTTACAGTATCGAAAGACATTGGATATTGGGAAGGAGAAAAAGAGTTAACATATAAATTAACATTGATACATAAAAATGATGAAAATGTAATGAATAATTTAATAAAAATAGCAAAAGAATATAGTATATTATATAAACAAGATGAAGTATTAATAAATACAACAAAAAGTATATTATTAGGAATAAATAATGATAAAATTAAATAAAATCATTCCATAATTTTTTATCTAATTTAATATTAGTATTATTTTGATCTTTTAAATATAATCCATATTTACCAATATGTAATGTATTACCATTATCTAATTTAAAAGGCAAAGATTTTAAAAATATAATTTCATTAGATTCTAATTGTTCAACACTTTTTTTTTTCCATTGTAAATAAGATTCTATATTAACATATCTATTATCTTTTTCATGATAATAACAATAACCATATTTAGTATTAATAATACCTTCTTTTTTTATAGAATTAGTATTATTAATAATACCATAATTATTAATAATAGGTTTTATTTTATTATAAAATTCATTTAAGATATTTTCTTTTTTAATTTTACCATTAGATATTTCATCTAATCCATATTCCATATCTGCTGTAAAATTAATATTAATAATAAAAGGTATAATATCATTTAAATAATTAATAATATTAATACCTAAATCTGTGGGTACTAATAAATCATTATTTTTACCACCAGTTTTTATAGTTTTATTAGTAATTTCAATATCTTTTAAATGTTTTTTATTATAATTTTTAATATCTATTTTAATTTGTGGATTTGTACCTTTAATAACATATTTTTTTGTATAAAGTTTATCAATAATTGTAGCATATGTAGAAGGTCTTCCAATACCTTCTTTTTCTAATTTTTTTATTAATGCAACTTCATTATATAATGATTTAGGTTGATTAATATCACAATTAAATGAGAAAGATATAGGTTTAATATTTTTATTATTTTTTAATAAATTATAAAATATTTTATAATCTTCTATTTCTTTATTATATATAATTAAATATCCCTTTTCTGTTAAAAATGATTTTTCTGTTTTAAATATATATTCTAAACATTTTTTTGATTTTATTTCAATATTAATTTTAGTATAAATTGCTTCTTTCATTTGTGATGATATTGTTCTTTTCCATATTAAATTATATAATTTAATATGATTATCATTAATTTCATCAGATTGTTTAATATTAATTAATTTAGGATTAGTAATTCTAATAGCTTCATGTGCTAATTGAGAATTAATTATTTTATTTTTAAAATTTCTAAATACAAATAAATCATTACCATAATTTTCAATAATATATTTTTTTAATTTATATTTAAAATCATCAGATATATTTACTGAATCTGTTCTCATATATGTAATATATCCATTTTCATATAATTTTTGTGCAATTTCCATTGTTTTTTTAGATGAGAATTTTAGTAAATTATAAGAATCTTGTTGTAAAGAAGTAGTACAATAAGGTGGTAATGGAAAATCATTATAATTAGAAATATTAAAATTAAGTTTAAAAATATTTGATTTATCATCAAGTAAATTTAATATATTAATTATATTATTTTCATTATCAATTTTAATAGATGTACAATCTAATTTAATATCATTATCTAATTTAAATTTACCACTTAAAATCCAAAATTTTTCAATATTATGATTATTAATTTCATTTAATTGATTAATACAAAATAATAAAGCAACAGATTGTACTCTACCAACACTTAAAAATTTATTATTAAATTTATTCCATAATATAGGAGATAATTTATAACCTACAATTCTATCTAAAAATCTACGTGTTTCTTGTGCTTCAACTAAATTCATATCAATATCTAGAGGATTATCAATAGCATTTAAAATAGCATTTTTTGTAATTTCATTAAATTTAATTCTATAACAATTTTTATTTTTAATTAAATCTTTAATATGATTTTTTATATGAAAAGCAATTGCCTCACCTTCTGTATCAGGATCTGATGCAATATAAATATTATCAACATCATTAATATATTTTCTAATATTATTTAATATAGATTTTTTAGTGACAATATAATTACCTTTCCATGTATTAGTATCTATACCAATATTATCTTTAGATAAATCACAAAAATGTCCTTGTGAAAATGTTACAATATATTTATTATTAGAATCATTTAAATATTTATAAATAGTTTTAGTTTTAGTATAGCTTTCAACTATTATTAAATTATTAGACATAAATAATATGAATATATTAATTTATCATTTTTTTATTGTTTTATATATCTAAAGCATCTTTATAAACTTTAATAGGACAATAAATAAAACCAACAGATGAAGAATCATCACCCCATCCATTTGTAAAAGTTATAATATTATATTTAGAAAAAAAAATTTTATTATTATATCTTAATTTTATATAATCATTAATATTTTGCCACATATAATTTAATAATTCTAATAAAAAATGATATTAAATTTTAATTAAATATAAATATATAAATGATAAGTATAAAAGAATTGTATAATAAAATAATTTATGAAAATAAAAATAGAAATGAAATTTTAAATTATTTAAATGAATGTAATTGTTGTGATAGACATAAAAAAAACAGACCGTATGAAAGTAATTTAGAAGAAGAAATAGAAATTAAAGTAATTGAAAGTATTTATGAACATATTAAAAAAAAAAGAAAAATAGATATTAAAATAAATTGTAATGAATGTATATGTCAATGTAGACATATATCAAGACAATTAATATCAGATAAAACATTGTTATTATACGCCGATGATTTAAAGAATTAAATTAAGCTTTATTAGCAGATAATTTATATTTTGCTAAATTATACATATTTTGTTCAGCAGTAGCAACAGGTAAAACATTATATTTTGAATTATAAAAATCGGGGTCATGTTCTAAATTTCTATTAATAAGTGTTTTTAATGGTTTATTATTTGGTAATTCAACTTTAATAATAATTGGTTTATTTTTTTCTTTTATAACAAAAAAAACAGAAGGATTAATAATTGTATATCCATCTACACAATAATAACTGTTAGGATATTTAAAATTAATATTATAATTATTATTTTTAATATCATGATAATTATTAGTATTATCAAAAGCTATTTGTTCATTTGGATAAGGTAATTTAGAACCACTATAATTGATTAAATTATCAGGTGAACTAGAAGCAATAATATAAGATTCTAAATTAGTATTAATAGAACCTTTAATATTTATAATATTATTATTTAAAATAGTAATTTCTCCAGAAACATATTGATTATTATATTTCATAATTATATATCTTATCTATATAAATTATTTATAAAAAAAAAATATAAATTATTTATTGTAATAAAGGTGAAGAAGAAACAGAAGTATCAGTAGTATAACCATTACCTAAACCATTTTGATCAAATAATTTTTTAGTACAAGATACAGCATCACAAGATACAATATATTTTTGTGGTAATTCAGTATTAGATTCTCCAGAACCTTTACATTTTTTATAAGGCATTAAATTTTCAAAAGATTTTTTTGTTTCATTTTCCATAATTGTAGAAGCATTAGATTGTAAATACATTCTAGTTTCATAACTACTTTTAGGTAAATTTTTTTTACCAACTTCTTCAACTAATTCAAAATTAACAGTTGATTTAGGTCTATAATCAGTAATAACACGACCATCTGACATTCTAACGGGGCACATATAATTATTTGACATTGACATTTAAATAAATATATATATATCTCTATAAGATAAATGAGAATTTTATTTAAGAATAAAATTATAATGAAAGTATTCTTTCAATTATAATTTGTTTAGTACCATCAGATGAAATATTATTATTGTTACATATTTCACGAAGTTTATCAAGATTTAATTTATTTAATTTAGATTTAGTATAATTTTCATTAGTAGAATTATTTTCAGAAGGATTAGAAATTAAATCTATTTCATTATTATCCGATATATTATTATCTATAGTTGGTTTAATAATTTCTTCAACAATATTGTCAATAGTTACATCTTGTTTTATATCATCTATTATATTTTCAGAATTATCATTTAAATCTATATTTTCATGTTCATCTATAATTATATCTTCTTCAATAATTTCATTATTATCATTTAATTCTTCAATTTTATTTTCTGAAGATAATTCTGTATTATTTTTTAAAGGTTCAATATTATGTTGAAATAAAAATACTGTATTAGTATTTAATTGTTCTATATTATCAAAATTTTCATTATCATAATTATTATCATCATTAATAATATTATTAAGACTATTTTCAATATCAACAGGAAAAATATCTTTCATTTCATTATCATTAAAATTATCAGTATTTTTTTTATCTTTAAGTTCTTTATTTTCTTTTTTGAGTAAAGAATTTTTTTTTTCTAATGAATTATTTAAATTATTTAAATTAGATAATTTTCTCCAAAAATATAATATAATTAAAATACTTATTAATCCTATTAAACCAAATAAATAATAGTAAATATCATTTAATTTAAAATTAAAATTGAACATAATATATATTTAACTTAAAATATCATTAGTTATTAATTCTTTCATATTTTTCGCACTTGTAATAACAGATTTTGGAAAATTTTTATTTTTTAATAATTCAATAGCAATACATTGACAAGAACTGCCTTTTTTAATTTTATAAGGAAAATAAAATGATTCATCTTTATTTTCAATAGCATGAACACATAAGTTAATAAAATTATTAGGATATTTTTTTTCTAATAATGTTAATTTATAAAAATGTGTAGTAATTATAATAGATATATTATTATTTAAACCAATATTTTCAGAAACTGCATATGCAGTTGACATACCTTCAGTTGGTGGTGTAGAATGCATTGGTTCGTCCATTAAAAATAAACCTTTCTTATTATTTTTTAATAATTCATTAGATTTATTAATCATTTTAAGACAAAGTTCTGCTTCTGCTTCAAAATAAGATTTACTTCCAATTTCATCTGAAATTCTCATAAATGAATATATACAATCATAAATTTGCATACTTGATTTTGAACCATATATAATACCGAATGTTTGAGATAATATTACATTAGATAATATAGATTTAACATATGTTGTTTTACCTGCTGCATTAGGACCAGTAATAATAATATTTTTTGATAAATTAATTGGATTTGAAACTTGATTATTATTAAGTAATGGATTTTTCATATTCCATATTTTAGTTGAATTATTTAAATCATATTCAACTAAATTATAATTATTAATATATAATTTACTTAATGAATTAATAATATCATATGTATATATAGTAATTAATAAATTACTAATATTATTTTTAATATTTTCATTTTTCCATAATTTATATATATCAGTCATTGTATTTTTTAATTTAATATCAGAAGATTTATAATAATTTTTTATAAATGGTGATAATAATGTTTCTTGATCTTTTTCTAAATTAAAGTCTTCTATAATATTATTTGATTCATTTATAAAATTAATTAAACCTTGCATTTTTTTATGTAAATTTTGTTTTGTTTTATATAAAATGGTAGCAAATTCAAATGTTTGATATATATTATAAAAATATAGAAAACTATAAATGAAAAAAAATATTATTTTTAAACTATCAATTTTAATATTACCGGATGATTTAAAAAATAATATTATAAAATTTTTTATTAATGATAAATATTTAGTAAAAGTTAAATTTATTTTTATATATTTATTAATATAATAATATGGTGCTATAAAACTTGTTATTGGATAAAATAAAGATGATAATGGTATAAAACCTATTTTATAAAAATGATAAGAATCTAATAAAGGTTCTATTAAATTTATATATGAATATATAAAATTAGAAGGAAATAATATATTAATAGCATTATCATCTAATATATCTTCATTTAATTTATAAGTCCATAAAATATCATTTTCAAAATCTTTTAAAATTTTAAAAGATACACTATCATAATTTTTAATATAACTATTTTGTCTCTTTTTTAATAATTCAATATCATTAATTGGATTATTTAATATTTTAATTAATAATTTTTTACTACCTGTTAATTCCGGTAAATCATATGCCCATTTTTCTATATTTGTATCAATATATACTTCTTTAGATACTTCAATATTATTTATATTATTATAATATTTATCACTATGTGTTTCTAATAATTTATCTAAAATATATTCTTTTTTTGAATTATCAAAATTTAAAAGTTCATTTAGATTTTTTATTTCTAATTCACTCATTTAATAAATATATATCTAATAATTTATTCTTTATTTTCGCATTTATAAATATATAAAAAATGATTATATATAAATAATTAATATTTGTAATGTCTGATTCTGAATATATTTCATTATTATATAATAATAATATATATATTATTATGAAAGAACCTTTTGAAACTAATAAAGAAACTTATAATCGTGGTTGGTTTATAGTTAAAAATTATAATAATTATACTTATGATAAATTATATTCTTTATCTATTATTAATAATAATATTGATAATAATATGTATTATGAAAATTTATAATGAAAATTTATAATGAAAAGCTAAAAATACCGCTACAATTGTTGTTAAAAAATTTATTAATACAAATAGTATTACAAATGGAATTATATAATATAATAAATGTATTAATAATGGTTTTATTATTTCTTTTTTTATATTTTGTTTTAAAAACTCATCTTTTAAAAATGACATTATAAATGATGCTATATTATCATCATTTTCAATATTACAATTTTCTTCTTGCGTCATAATTATTTTAAGCTATTTGTTACTTATAAACAGAATATATTAATTAATTTAAAATGAACATATCATTAAAAAAACCATACTTTAAAAAAAAAGCTTATATTTCGGAATCTACTAAAGAAATTAATATTAATTTATATGATTGTAAAATAAATAATTTTACTAAAATATCTAATAATAGTAATGCTATTAAATTAAAAGTTTATATTAATAATAATGAAATTTATGATATTAAAAATATTGATGATGAATTATTTGAATTTTTAGCTATTAATAATTATTCTTGGTTTGATAATAATTTAAATTATGAAGAATTAAAAAAATTATTTCAATACTCTTTTTGTTCTCAAACAAATACTATTGATGCTATATTGTGTAATAAAACTAATATTTTTTTTAATAATAATAATATTGATTTAAATAATAATTTATTAAATTTATTAAAAGATAATAAATATCTAATTAGTATTAAATTAAAACATATTGGTTTTTATATTTTTAAAGAAAAATTACAAAATAAATGGTTAATTAAAGAAATTTATATTTCGGATTATAATAATATAGATGATGATTATTTTAATAAAAATGAAATAGAAGAAGAATGGTCTAATACATTAAATGAAACTATCAGTAATTTAAATAATATTATTTTAGATTATCATACTAAAATTAATAAAATTAATAATTTTATTGATATTAATAAAAATTTATTAACTGAAATTAAAAATATTAATAATAATGATAAACTTTGGGATAATAAAATAAATATCTTAAAAAATAATATTAAGAATATTTTATCTATTAATGATAATAGATAGAAAGAAAATATTGAGGGATGGCTTCCAATAATAATACAGTTGTTATTTCTTTTTCATTAGTTTTATTTATACTATTAATACTTTTACTTTTTATTACTTATAATTCTAAATGTCAAATGGATAATGTAGAACAATTTTTAGGTGATCCTGTAGAAGCAGCTAATAGAGATAGAGAAGCTGTGAGAAAAATTAATTCTGTTGGTAAAATTGCACAAAAATCAACTGATTTTTCGGTTGATAAAAGTATTGGTTCAGAATCTGATTTCTTTGTTGATAATGTTGATGCTTCTGAACCTACTGGTAATTCATATAATGAAATTTTAGATGAAAATATTAATGTTCATACTGATGAAAAATTAATTCCTGAACTTAAAAAAGAAGTTAATGATTCCGTTTATTCTAGAGATAGATTAATATCGGACGATCTTTTACCTAAAGATGCTAATTCTAAATGGGCTAAAGTTAATCCCGCTGGTGCTGGTGATATTCAAGACCAAAATTTCTTAACTGCTGGTTATCATATCGGAATCAATACTGTTGGACAATCTTTAAGAAATGCTAATTTACAATTAAGATATGAACCTCCTAATCCACAAATTCCTGTTAGTCCTTGGGGTATTAGTACTATTGAACCTGATAATCGTATTAATGGTTTATTAGATATTGGTTCCGCTCCTAATTAATTTTTTTTTATTTTTACAATTTCTAAATACTTAAAGAATTAACTTTTTATTTATTTAATATATTTATTATTTTAATGTATAAAAATAATTGTCAAGAATTATTATTAACTTCATTAAATGATTTTTATAATAAAAATTACAAATTTAAAATCTTATTTAAAAATATTATTACTGGTAATCATAAACTTTCTTTAAGACTTATTGATTGGCTTGTAACACATTATTCTAAAAATTATAATATTATTTATTGGATTTATAATGATGATATTTTTGATAATTTACCAGATGAAAATTTAAATTATAAAAAAATTAATCTTTATCTCGAATATCGTGCACAACTTAAATCTTATGCTAAATTAAATTTTGATACTTTTAGAAGACACGAAAGAATTACATTTTTTATTGATGATAATGATTCCATTGAAACTACTATTGGACAATTAAATTTTTTTAGATGGATTTTTAATAATAATATTATTACTTATGCTATTAATAATTATGATTCTATTTATAATAATATGATTACCAATAATAATTTTAAAAAAAATAATATTAAAATCTCTAATTATCAAGAAATTTCTAAATCTAAATCTATACTACGATTTGATTGATAATTTTTACTTTATTCAGATGTAGTAGAAGCAGGACCACATACTACACCTCCTGTTTTTTTATCACATTCTATCATTACTGTTCCAGCTTGACATAAACTATTATTACAAGGTTTACATTCTTTTTCATGTGAAAGACTATATTGAAAATCTGGACATTCAGAACATTTAAAATCACCATATTCCGCTTTTTCTTCTGGTGTTGTAGATTGAACTCCTTGTCCTGCTGGACACTTATCTTGACAACGATAAGTTCGTAAATTTAAATAACTATTTTCCATTTTACCATTTTTTGGTTTTCTTATTAAATATCTTGGTTCTGTTGGATCATCATGACCTTCTACTTTAAAATGCTTTTTAAAATCTTCATATCCTACACTTGGAGGTTCCCCATAAAATGTTTCTCCAAATTCAGGATGATTTCTTAAAGAACCACCCCATCCATCTATACATAATTTACCAATTGGAACATGAAATTCAGAATTTCTATCAACTACTAAATCGTTATTTTCTTTCCATGTTCCATAATCTTGATATATTTTATAGGAAGGTTTATTTTCTTCTTTATATTTTTTTTTTAAATAATTATCCAAAAACCAATTATTAGAAATTTGATCTGTTACTGTATATTGATTATCAACAAATGTTGTAAAACCTTTACATTGTGGATTTTTATTACATTCTTCTTGTAGTTTATTTCTAAGTGCTGTTTCTGCTTCTTCTCTATTTGGGTTTCGATCAACTGCAAAAATTGTTTCAGAATTTACTGTTAATCCATCACAATATGTACCACCAAAATCTCTACCAACTGGTTTAACTACAGAACAAGATTCTGATGCATCAGTATATTTTTCAATTAATTTAATATTATAATTACTTATTATAAATATTCCTATTATTAATACAAAAAAACATATTAACATTATTATTAATATATCTGTACCATCCATTTTAATAATAATTCTATATATATAGAATTTTTTATTTTTACATATAATATTTGTATTTATATTTATATTTATTATATAATTTATTTATAATTTGCGGATATTTTGCTTATCTATCCTATAAAATCATTAATAATATTAATTTCCGAATTATTTATATATTATTTTAGTAATATTATAATTATCTATTTATATATATTTTTTATATACTAGATGCTGTGGCATTTTCATTTGTATATGTAATATGATAATCTGAACTAGATACTTTTGTACTTGGAAATGATGCTTCTAGATTATATATTATTCTTAATGCACCATTACCACCATTACTATAACCATATGCATGATGTGACATACCACCACCACCTCCTCCATATTTACCAGCTATTGAAATACCACCATAAGAGCTATCAGGATCATTTTCATTAATAGCTTCAATACCACCACTGCCAGATTTACCAGCAGAAGCATTAAATCCATTACCATGTCCGCCAGTACCACCAACACCATTTGTTCCTTGACCATATATTCCTACTCCTCCACCAGGTGCACTATTACCTGCACCATCAAAAACAGCACCACCACCACCACCACCACCTTGTCCATCTTGACCATTATCATGATACGCATTTATATTACCATTGCCTCCATTTCCAGTATATCCACCTGCACCACCACCACCACCACACCACGAACCATAATTTGTACCACCAAAACCACCATTTCCTCCACCATAATCTGTATGACCACTAATATTTATACTTCTTTGTCCACCATCACCACCTGTTAAATTAGAAGAAGAGTTGCCTGTACTTTTACCACCTTTACCGCCGTGAGCTATTAATAAATCATTAAAATCTGTATCACCTCCATCATGACCATCACTAATACCATCAGTAGAACCTTGACCGCCTGTACCAACTATAATTGTATATTGTGTACCTGGTATAACAGTTATATTATTAACCCATATTAATCCACCACCTCCTCCACCACTACCACCAGATGAAGTTGAAGTACCACCACCTCCACCACCACCAACAGCAACTACAGAAATTTGAGTAATATTTTCTGGACAAGTCCATTGATAAGTTCCAGGTAAATTATAAATCCATTCAATATAAGATACTTTTTTTATATTTATATCTTTACTTCTACTATAACCATATTCATCTGTTGCAGATACATTAATACTTGTACCATTTTCACCTAATAAATCTAAATCTGTTATTGTTATTAAACCAGATGTAGATAATGATATATTATTATCTGTATTTGATGTTGTATATGTTATTTCTAATCCATTTTCACTACTTATTGCATCTAGTTGATATGTATTATCAGAAATATTAATTTCATCTGGTGTATTCCATGTAGGTAATGTTAATATTTTTATTATTATATCTCTTGATGTACTATCATTTTGTGATATAGCTTTAAATAATATATTATATATTTGTACACCACCTGTTATATATGGTGTACCTGATATTATTCCAGATGATTGATCTAAATTTAAATCAGTTGGTAATATATTTACTAATGTACTTGTATCATCTAATTGATATGATACTACACTACCATCTGGATCTATTGCTTCTAATTGAAAAATTTTTGTATTTAAATTATATATATGTTGATAAGAATCTCCTTGTGTTATCCATGTTGGTGGTCCTGTATCAATTTCTATATTTTGATCTGATAATATTGAATTATTTATATTTGTAGTATCTATTAATTTAATTTTAAATGGACCATTATTTATATCTATATTTGGTGATAATACTCTTATTTTTATTATATTATCAAAATATATTACTGGACATGTTATTTCTTGACCTAAATTATTTACAAATTTAACATTTATTGTTGAATTAAAATTATCACCAAATATTGTATATTCTGTATTCAATGTTCCACTATAATATGCTGGTGATATATGTGTTATTTTATAATAATTATTATTTTTTACTTTTAATTCATTATTAACTATTTCAAAACTATTTATATCTAAAGTTAATGGTATCCAATTTACACCATTATTATATAACAAACTATTTATTGGTAATGATGTATTTATTAATGATACTATATTTGGTTTATTTATTATATTATTATAATCTAAATTTGCATTAATTTTTAATATACCTTCTAGATTATTATTTATAATAATATTTTCACCAGCATTATTTACAGATAAATTATCACCTTTATCACCTTTATCACCTTTATCTCCTTTATCACCTTTATCACCCTTATCACCCTTTTCACCCATAGGTCCTACTGGTCCACCATGTGGTCCTGGAGGACCTATTTGACCTCTTTGACCTTCTGCACCTTTATCACCTTTATCACCCTTATCACCTTTATCACCTTTATCTCCCTTTTCTCCTCTCATACCAGTAAAACCTATAGGACCTTGAATACCACGAGGTCCATCTGGTAAAAATATATCAATAGAATCAATTGAATTATCACCAATTTTTCCTAATAATTCATTATTACTATTATAAAATACTACTTCACCAATACTTTCACCTTTTTCACCTTTTAAATTACCTGTTGTAAAATTTAAACTTTCATTTGTACCAATAAAAGTAATTGTATTACTTTCATAATTATAATAAGCTCCTGTATAACCTTCACCTTTCTCACCTCTTACATCTAATGTTTCAAAACCTATACCATCATTACTTATAAATTTAATTATACCATAATTACTATCATATATTCCACCTGTAAATCCCAAACCTCTATCACCTTTATTTCCTTTATCACCTTTATTACCCTCATCTCCTTTATCACCTTTGAGACCTCTTGGACCTATTGGACCTTGTAAATCATAATTATTTATAATATCATCTTTTGTTATAAAAGGTGTATTAACTATATTTATTGAATTTACATTTAAACTACCATTTACTATTAAATTTGTATCAATTAATATACTTCCATCTTCATCATTAAAATTTTTTATATTTGATGTTTTTGTTTCTACTAAATTTAAATAATTTGATATATTATTTATTTCACTATTTGCTTCTATTTCTGTACTTAATAACCAATATAATTCATTATTTTCTTTTATTGATAAAACATATTTTTCATTATTTTCTAAATTATAATCATCATTTGGTAATATATATGATATATTTGAACTTAAATTTTTAGATGAATATAATGATATTAAATTATTATTACTATTTATAATTGAAATATAATTAGTATTAATACCATTATCAATATATAATGTATGATTAATATCATTTATTATTCTTTCATTTAATATTTCTTCAATAAATAATTCATTTTGATTATAATAATCTTCGTTTATATCAGTTGTATATAAATAATTTATTGGTATATCTGTTTCATTATTTGGTGTAAATTTATCATCAATATTATCATATATATTTTGAACTGATAATATTTTAAATGTTGTTTGAATTTCATTATTAATTATACTTTGATAAAAAATATCATTTGATAATTCTAATAATATATTATATTCAAATTCATTTTCTACTAAATTTATTATAAAATCTTTTATTTTTTTTTTATTTATATATATATTATTTCTTTCATTTTCTATTATATTTTTAATTTTATTACTATCACTAAATCCTATACTTATTTTATTATTATTATTATTTGATATTACAATATTAGAATAATTATATAATTCATTATTTTTTGTAAAATTATTATTTATATTATAATAAATTAAATCATATATATTTAATATATTATTTTCTTTATATTTTAAATTATTTCCAATATATAAATAATTATTTTCTATATTTGTATTATATATATTATTATTATTTCCTATTATTATTGAATTATTTAGATTATCTATATAATTACTATTTCCTACTATATTATTATTTAAAACTTGATTATTTTCATTTATTTTTAATATATTTGAATTTCCTATTGTATTTAAATTTAATACTTCTGATGATGATAATATTATATTACTATTTCCTATTGATATTAAATTATTTACATTATTTATTGTATCATTATAATCTGTTCCTATTATTATATTATTTTTTCCATTATTAAAATTTTTTGCAGCATTATCACCTATTATTACTGAATTTCCAATATCAAATGAATTTTGTGCTGTATTTTGACCAATTATAACATTAAATGAATCTAATGTTGAAGCACTTGTTAAAAAATTTTGTCCAGCATTTTCACCTATTATTATTGAATTTTTTATATCTAATGATATATAATTTAATTCACTAAAATTTTCATCTGTTGTTCCATCAAAATTTACCCTTGATGTATAACTCATTTATTTTTTAGTATCTCTAATTAAATCATATTAATAAATTGTTTAAATGATAAAATAAATGATATTATAAATATTAATGGACATATTATATATATATCTTTTATTTTTTTTTCTATTTTGTTATCAATATTATTTATAATTATTGATTCAAATAAAATATTATTTTCATTTAAATCTTCATATATTATTATATTTTTTAAATTTTTATTTAGATTTTTATAATATATATTGTTAAAATATTCAATATCATTTTCTTTTATTTTTTCATATATTCTTTTTAAATAATCAAATGAATACATCTTATTATTTTAATATAATTTAATTGTTTATATATTTTAGAATATAATGAAAAAAATTGGGGGCAATACTTGTCTTCCCGGTAGTAATGATGGTTCTTGTTTATCTGTTCTTAATTCTAGAATAGAACCCTCTTATCATACTGTTAGTGATACTGTTAATTTCTCTATATCTGGTTATGATATGAAAGATATTGAATTACCTGACTTTTCTCCTTCTTCTTTTGGTAGTAAAATTTCTGGTGGTAATTCTAAATTAAATATGAAAAAATTAAATAAAGTTATTGAATCAACTTATTTAATTATGTCTAATAAATATTATAAAAATGTTAAAACTGATTTAAGAAAAGTTTTAAAAACTCAAAAAGAAAAATTTATAAAGAAGGTATAATTGGATATCCCAATTCTTCACATATCTTTTTCCAGATCTGATCTTGTAGATATAATTTTTCTCTACTTTTTAATAATGGAAAGTATTTAAGATATTGATTTAAACCTAATATTTGAAAAAATTTATATAATACATAACTATATGATAAAAAATTTTTTCTATCTTTCGGACAATGTTTTAAAAATGGTCCCTGTATATCTCTAAACATTAAACATAATTTATCTTCTAATTCTGATGAAAATTGTGGTGTTGGTATTCCATTTATTCTATTTAATATATAATTTATATGTTCATAATATTTATTTATTCTTAATCTTTTTAATATCTCTCTCATTTTTGTATATGTTATTGTTGTCGTATCTGTTATCTTCTCCTTCTTTATTTCATTTAATATACTCTCAAATATCTCATCTGGTATATCTGTACTCTCTTTTCCTTGTACTTGATTACACCATTCTCTAAAATGATTTATTCTTTTATAACTAAAATGTGATGTATCTTTTGTATTTTGTTTTAATATTGGTCTATTTTGTTCCACTAATAATAATTCTTGATATCCACATTTATTACATATCATTATTGCTTCATGTTGTAAACATGTAAGTTGATTATCACATTCCTTACATATCTCTATATTCTCTTTATTCACTTTCTTTACATATTGTTTATTTGTTAGTGATAAATATTCATCTACTAAATTTGTTTTATCTGTATTTATTTTATTCTCTTTTTTATTATTTAATGCATCTAATACTGTCTTCTTATTTTTATTATTATTATTTCTATTTGATTCATCCTCTAACATATTATAGTAATTAAATAATATCTCACTCGTATTTGTATAATATTCTATCTCATTATTATTTCTTATTTCCTCTATATTTTTATTTATTTTATATATCTCTTCTTTTATTTTTATATTTGAATTCCATAAATTATCATATTCATCGCTTTGTATATTCACTTTTTCTTT
Organism: Rhodopirellula sp.; assembly: GCA_002698965.1. Classification (GTDB taxonomy): domain Bacteria; phylum Planctomycetota; class Planctomycetia; order Pirellulales; family Pirellulaceae; genus UBA721. Next base: position 21,819 of record PAAT01000036.1, read on the forward strand.
TGATAATTCTACTATATTTGACATTATACTTTCTTTCTCAATATTTAATTTTGATAAATATTCTACATAATTATTATAATCTTTCGTCTTCTCTTTAAATTTATCTATTATATTATGATGCATCGTATCTAGTGTACAATTATCTTTATATTTATCATTGTTTATTCTTTTTTTAGATGTTTTATCCTTAAACATTCTTATCTATGTATTTATATTTAATGAATTCTTTTAAGTATTGTTTTTTTCTTTTATTATTTATAGTAAAACCTTTTGATTTATGGGCGGTGGTTTATTACAGTTAGTTGCTTATGGTGCTCAAGATGTTTATTTAACTGGTAATCCTCAAATTACTTTCTTTAAAGTTGTTTATAGAAGACACACTAATTTCTCTATTGAATCTATTATGCAGACCATTAATGGTACTGTTGGTTATGGTAATACTATAAATTGTACTATATCTAGAAATGGTGATTTAATTAATAGAGTTTATGTTGAATTTGATATTAAAGGATTAGATTATGATTCTTCTATTTCTACTGGTAATCTTTATAATAATTATTTAGGTTTAAGATTACTTAAAAATGTTAATATTGAAATTGGTGGACAACAAGTTGATAAACATTACTCTGAATGGATGTATATATGGAATGAACTTTCTTTACCTAAAGGTAAAAGATACGGTTATGATAAAATGGTTGGTGCTGATGGTGTAGAATTATCTATTGTTCCCACTTCTAGTTCTACTAAATTATTTGTTCCTCTTGAATTTTGGTTCTGTCGCAATATTGGTTTAGCATTACCTTTAATTGCTCTTCAATATCACGAAGTTAAACTTAAAATTAATTTTGCAACTTCTAAAGAATGTGGTTCTCAATTTAATAATACAATTTTTCAAAATTCAATATCTACTTTACCACAATTTAAAGCTGATATTTGGGTTGATTATATTTATTTAGATACTGATGAAAGAAGAAAATTCGCACAATTATCACATGAATATTTAATTGAACAATTACAATTTACCGGTGATGAAGTTTATAATACTCAATTAAGATTAAATTTTAATCATCCTTCTAAAGAATTAGTATGGGTTTCTAAATTAAAAAATAATGATTCTACTGATGTAAATACTAATTCTTTTTATAATTGGAATAATTTTACAACCAGTGATAAAAAAAATCCTTTTATTGATGCACATATAAAATTAAATGGTAATGATAGAGTTGCTCCTAGAGATGGCTCTTACTTTGATATTGTTCAACCATATCAACATCATACAAACGTACCTAAAAATAGAGGTATAAATGTTTATTCATTCGCTATTAAACCTGAAGAACATCAACCTTCTGGAACATTAAATATGTCTAGAATTGATAGTACTGTATTAGCTTCTAATATTACTGATACTAATAGAAAAGATTCTAATATCGCTGTATATGCTGTAAATTATAATGTATTAAGAATTTTATCGGGTATGGGAGGTTTAGCTTATTCTAATTAATTATTGTGTTTTATTAAAAATTTTTTTTCTTATATATTAATAGAAATCTATTAATAATTAATGGGTGGTGGTTTATTACAATTAGTTGCTTATGGTGCTCAAGATGTTTATTTAACTGGTAATCCTCAAATTACCTTTTTTAAAGTTGTTTATAGAAGACACACTAATTTCGCTTTAGAATCTATACAACAAACTTTCA
>PAAT01000037.1 GCA_002698965.1 Rhodopirellula sp.
ACTGGTTCCGGTACATCCAGCAACATGAATGTGAATGAAGTCATTGCAAACCGAGCGATTGAAATCCATGGCGGCGATCGCTTTGCAGCGGATAAACTGATTCATCCCAATGATCATGTAAATATGGGGCAGAGTACCAATGACACTTTTCCAACGGCAATTCATGTGGCGGTTGGCATGGCCATTGAGACTCAACTGCTTCCAGCTTTGACGCGGTTCTCGGAGTCGTTGCGTCTAAAATCAGAGCAGTGGGATCAGATTATTAAAATTGGCCGCACTCACTTGATGGATGCGACTCCGTTACGTCTCGGACAGGAAATCGGTGGTCTGGCTCGTCAGATTGAGCTTTCGATTCACCGCGCGAAGCAAGCTCGTGATGCCGTTTTAGAATTACCAGTTGGTGGGACTGCGGTAGGCTCTGGTATTAATACTCACCCTGAGTTTGGTGCTCGAGTTTCTGCTGTGATTGCGGAGGAAACCGGGATTTCCTTCGTGGAAGCTGTGGATCACTTTGAAGCCAATGCTCAGCGCGATGGTTTGGTTGACAGCCATGGGGGCCTGACCACGATTGCAAATACTCTCTTCAATGTTGCCAACAACATTCGTTGGTTGGGTTCTGGCCCACGGTGTGGGTTCTTTGAGTTGAAGTTGCCAAGTCGACAGCCTGGTAGTTCGATCATGCCGGGAAAAGTTAATCCTGTGATGTGTGAAAGTATGATGCAGGTAGCAGCGCGAGTGATTGGTAATGGTCAGACGATTACCATGAGTGGTGCTGCGGGTGGAAACTTCCAACTGAATATCATGATGCCTGTGATGGGGCATGTGACTCTGGAGAGTGTGCAGCTACTGAGTTCTTCGATTGAGTCGTTCGTTGATTTTCTCATTGAGGATATGCAAGCCAACGAGGAAGTGTGTAACAGTGCGGTTGAGCAAAGCTTGTCGATGGTGACAAGTCTCAATCCCTATATTGGTTACGAGAAAGCCTCAAAGCTTGCCAAAGAAGCTTTTGTTAGTGGGGAGACGATCCGTGAACTATGTAAGGCTCAGGAAATCCTTCCTGAGGACCAACTCGCCGAAGCTTTAGATCCGATGAGAATGACTGAACCGCAGGAATAAAAAGACTGCAAAAAGGGGGGCATTTGCTACGAAACACTCCTTTTTAAGTATTTTTCTCAAACACCTGACATTTGGCCTTCCGTCATGTCTTATTTATTTTATCATTACGGATTCTGTTCAAAGGTGCGCTATTTTAGGCACCTATCACGCTGGTGAAGTGGTAGAGTTTTACTGAGTGAACGTACGTAATCTGATATTTTATCAGACGTTATATAAGAAACATTAACAAGTTTGTTTTTACATTAGGTTGGAATCAGCAAATGAAGCTGGAAGACGTAAGAAACATTGGTATCTCAGCACATATTGATTCGGGTAAAACCACGCTGAGTGAACGAATCCTTTTCTATAGTGGACGTATTCACAAAGTACAAGAAGTACGTGGTGAAGGTGATGGTGCCACAATGGACCATATGGAATTGGAAAAAGAACGTGGTATTACGATCACCAGTGCTGCAACGACAGTTGAGTGGGAAGGTAAAACCGTCAACCTGATTGATACGCCTGGTCACGTCGACTTTACTGTAGAAGTCGAACGTAGTTTACGCGTGCTCGATGGTGCCGTACTCGTTCTCTGTGCCGTTGGTGGGGTGCAGGCTCAGTCCTTGACGGTCGACCGTCAGATGAAACGATATAAAGTACCTCGCTTGGCATTCATTAATAAGATGGACCGAACAGGTGCTGAACCTCACCGTGTTTGTTCCGAAATTGCAGAGAAACTTGGGGATTCCCCCATTTTAATGCAGTTGCCCATCGGTGAAGGTGATGATTTTGAAGGGGTTATCGACCTTATCAAAATGAAAGCTCTCTACTTCGACGGTGCAAATGGTGAAAATGTTCGTGAAGAGGATATCCCAGCAGACCTTCAGGAAGAAGCGCAAAACTACCGAGCTGAGATGATTGAAAGTATTTCAATGGGTAGTGAAGAAATGATGGAAATGGTGCTTGAAGGTCAAGAGCCTACCGAAGAAATGATTCATACTACGCTTCGCTCAATTGTTCTGAACCGCGAAGCAACTCCTGTATTTATGGGAACAGCTTTCAAGAATAAAGGTGTCCAACCCCTGTTGGACGCTGTTAACCGTTACTTGCCATCTCCAGAGGACCGCTCTGTTGAAGCCAACAAGGCTGGTAACGAAGAAGACAAGTTAGCGTTAGAGCCGGATCCTGAAAAACCGTTTGTCGGGATGGCCTTCAAGATTGTAGAAGACCCATTTGGTCAGTTGACATTTACTCGGATTTATCAGGGGACGATCCGTAAGGGTGAAACTTACATTAACCAGCGTACAGGTCGTAAAGATCGCTTTTCTCGAATTGTACGTATGCACTCTGAAAAACGTGAAGAGATTGATGAAGCAGTAGCTGGCGACATTGTCGCAGTGATGGGAATCGATTGTGCCAGCGGTGATACTTATTGCGATGAGCAAAAGTATTGCACACTGGAGAACATCTTTGTCGCTGACCCTGTGATTACGATGGCTGTGAACGTGCCTAATCGAAGCGATGCCGACAAGCTTGGGAAAGCTCTGCAACGTTTCCGTAAAGAAGATCCTACCTTCCACGTGAGCACTGACGAAGAAACCAATGAAGTGTTGATCGCGGGAATGGGGGAGCTTCACCTCGAGGTTTATATCGAACGTATTCGCCGTGAATACGGTGTGGAAGTTGAGGTTGGTGCACCGAAGGTTAGTTATCGAGAAGCTCCAACAGTAGCAAAGAAATTTAATTACAAACATAAGAAGCAGACTGGTGGTTCGGGGCAGTTTGCTCACATTGTTGGCTCGCTTGAGCCAATGGATGTGGATGGCGAGGAGACGTTCGAATTCGAAGAGAATATTGTCGGTGGACGTATTCCTAAGCAGTATATTCCGTCAGTGGAAAAGGGTTTCAGGGAATCTTGTAATCGTGGCCCCTTAGCTCGTTATCCTGTCGTGGGGGTTAAGGTCACTCTGGATGACGGTTCTTACCACGAAGTGGATAGTTCTGATAAGGCCTTCCAGACGGCTGCAGGTGGATGCTTTCGAGAGACGTTTGTTCAGGCTAAACCAGCCATTCTAGAGCCAATGATGAAGATGGAAGTGGAAGTGCCGGAAGACTTTCAGGGCTCAGTGGTTGGTGACCTGATTAGTCGTCGCGGTTTGGTGAACAACACAGAAGCACGAGAGAATGTTTCCACGATTCTTGCGGAGGTACCTCTGGTTGAAACTTTTGGTTACGCAACAGATTTGCGTTCGATGACTAAAGGGCAGGGTACGTTTTCCATGGAGCTTTCCAAGTACATGAAAGTACCGGCAGCCGTGCAGCAGGAGATTATCAAGACTCGTGCTGAAGAATGGGCTAACCGTAAATAAGTTCACGGGTTTACCACTAAGTATCAGAAGAACTCCGCTGTGACAAACAGCGGAGTTTTTTTATGGGCCTTGAATTAGCCTACAAATTAAAGATCGTTTCTATATTTCCACGAAGAATACGTTTTCCAAAATCAATAGCTCGTTCTTCACTCCAATCCCGATCAATTACGTAACGTTCAGCGAGTACTTTGGCCAAAATCCGCTTGTACATCGCAAATTTCGGTAATGCGAATTCAAGCTTATACATATCGCTGTAATAACCGATTTGTTTGGTTTGCGGGACTGCTTCAAGACGAGCCGCCGTGTCGTGCTCAATGAACGTAGGTGTATTACTGTACCACCAGTGGCCATTGGTAATCACATTCGGGAAGATCCAAGAATAGCTCGCCAATTCCTGATTAGTGACACTGGCCAAAACGGAGACGGGAAATTTGACCGCGGGGAAGGCATTGAATAGGTCGGCATACTGGATCAAGGAAACGCGGCTGTCGTAAAGGTCCATACCTTGATAAACGCCTCCCGGATACACAGAACGGTTCACTCCAATCATCAGGTCAAAGGGCAATCTGAATTCATCACAGAGTTCAGTTAGTTTCCAAAATACCCAGCAGGCCATGGTTTCTTTGTGTTCGGGTGCCGCTTGTTCACCATGACTTTGAATTTGCACCAGTGCTTTTTCGGCTTCGCCAAAGTGGATCTCTCTCGGAATGAACCATGGTGGTAAAGAAATTGCGCAAGCTTTAGCGTTTTCTCGTGTGAAATGAGTGAACAGATGTTCAAGTGACTGAGTAAGTGCCCCAAGTGACTCAAGTGAGATATTAGTGCAGATTTCGAGCCGTTCACGAACCGCAGGTTTGGCGAGATGGAATACCAAGTCGTCGGTACGAAGGCATGGAATGTATACGGAAGTATCAAATCCTTCGAGCGAATCATCAAAATCATTAGTCAGAAAGACTGCTTCAATGCCGGATTGTTTTAGTACCTGCTCGGACCAATCGGGTTCGTCCATTTTAGCTTGAGCTGCATCGTAAATAGATTCCCAGTTGGAGCCATTGATAATCTTTCCTTCAAAGCCAAAGAACTTCCGGCACATTTCAATGAGCCAACTGTATTGGATTGTATTTTGGATTGGCTCCAGATTATTGAGTAACAGCCCCACTTTTTCCCGAGGTGTGATTCCTGGAGCTTCTATCTGCTGACGAGGTAAGCCGGCAGAATGAGCCAACTCTGTATAGTAGTGGTAGCCAAGGATTTCAGACAAGTCTCTCGAGGCTGGACTGAGGGCATCAATATGGGTATGTGGATCGATCAGTACAAGGCTGTCGAGTTCTTCAAAGAGTCTGTTGCGGAGATCCGTTGGCATGTGTTTCAAATCCTTTGTGATTATTTGTGCCCGCTACTAATGATTTAAGGATGTTAATGTCAATTTACCTCAGGAACGAGCCTGAGGTAAGTCTGGCAATTCCCCCCGCAGTTGATTTGGAATCAAATTGTCATCACGGTAAAATGAGAACGTACTTAATAGCTTTAATACTGTTCTGATCATACGGACAAACGTATATGAAATGCTTCATGGTTCCATTTGGGTTCTGTTTTTTAGTTCTGGCGGCATACCCAGTTTGGGGGCAGCAAGAAAACGATGCTCAGCCTGAAAAGGGACAGAAAATAGATTTTGCTAAGAAGATTCAGCCCATTTTACGAGCTAGTTGTTATTCATGTCATGGCAGTGATGCTCAGGAAGGTGGTTTGCGTTTGGATAATCGGGCAAGAGCATTTGCCGGAGGAGACAATGGAAAAGCAATTGTCCCCGGTGACGTTCAAGCGGGCTTGTTATTAACGCTGATTAAAGGTGCTGATGAAGATTTAGGACGGATGCCTCCGGAAGGTGAAGGAACTCCGCTTAACGAAGAACAGATTGCGTTAATTGAGAGTTGGATTGCTCAGGGAGCTGAATGGCCTGATTCAGCAGATATTGCCATCATGTCCGACCATTGGGCGTTCCAACCTCTTACCAAACCAGAGCTTCCAAAAGTGAAAACTCAAGATTGGATTAAGAACCCAATTGATCATTTTGTTCTGGCACGGCTTGAAGCAGAAGGTATTGCGCCTTCGGGACTTGCCTCGCGTAGTACTCTGATCCGAAGAGTTTATTTAGATTTGCTCGGGCTCCTGCCAGCGGCGGCCGAAGTTGAAGCGTTTTTAAATGATCAACGGACAGATGCTTACGAGCATATGGTGAATCGCGCCCTTAAGTCACCTCATTATGGGGAAAGATGGGGACGACATTGGCTGGATTTAGCCCGCTACGCTGACAGTGACGGATATGAAAAAGATCGAAGCCGGCCACACGCTTGGCGATATCGGGATTGGGTTATTAATTCACTTAACGCTGATATGCCGTTCGATCAGTTTACGGTCGCTCAAATTGCGGGTGATATGTTGCCGGAAGCGTCCGTTGCTCATCGTGTTGCCAGTGGATTTCATCGGAATACGTTGCACAATACTGAAGGTGGAACGGATCAGGAGGAGGACCGGGTAAAAAAGACCGTGGATCGGACTAATACTTACGGTGCGATTTGGCTGGGGCTAACGGTCGGGTGTGCTCAATGTCATAGCCATAAATACGATCCCATCAGCCATCGTGAATATTATCAGTTGTATTCGTTTTTCAATAGCATGAATGAGCAGGATATTGCTGCCCCGACAGTTACTGAATCTGCGGCTTATGATGCACAGTTGGCGGCTTACCATGTGGATCACGAAAGACTGATCGGAAACAGAAAAAAGTATGAAGCGGAACAACTTCCGGCTGCTCTGGAGAAATGGATTAAGGTGGATGCTAATCTCATCTATGAATGGCGTCCTTTGACTACTACTTCGATTTCGGGGAGATACAAGTCAGCCTTTAAGAGCCTCGAGGACGGATCTGTTTTAGTCGAAGGTGAAAACATTCGCTCTGACATTTATACCGTCACTGCGACCGTGGAGTCACTTAGTGGTGTTCGCTTGGAAGTTCTTCCAGATGAGAGCTTGCCTAAAAAGGGACCTGGAAGGGCAGAAAATGGTAATTTTGTACTGACCAATGTCCAGATCCTAGCTCGTCCAGCAGGAACTGATAATGAGTTTGTGCCTGTTAAAATAAGCAATGCGATTGCCGATTTCTCTCAGGCTAATTGGGAGGTGACCAAGGCCATCAATGAAAGCGCGGAAGATGGTTGGGCTGTTTCGCCGGAGATTGGTAAAGCTCATATTGCTGTCTTTCAATTGGACCAGGTCCTTAGTTATGAAGGCGGTGTGGAGTTTAAGCTTGTTCTAGACCAAAAGTATGAAACGGGCGGTACTCATAATCTAGGTCGATTCCGTCTCAGTTATTCGGACTTTAACGGCGTTCTGGCTTTAGAGGGCACTCCGGGAAACATCTTAGAAGCGATAGCAGCTGAAACACGCAATGAAGATCAGAATAAGGTGCTTTTGGACTATTTCAAGAATATTGATATACCCTATAAGCAACTTGTTCGGGAAGAAAAGGAACATGAAGGCAAAGCTCCTGTTATGCCCGGCACAAAGGCACAGAGTGTCGTTGAACTGGCGAACCCTCGTCAAGCTAATATTCACTTGCGAGGAAATTTCCTCACCAAGGGGGAAGCGGTTGCAACCCACGGGCTGGATGTTCTGCCTGAGGTGACAGCAGCAGGTGATAAGTTGACGCGGCTTGATCTGGCAAAATGGACCGTTGCAGATGAAAATCCGCTGACAGCAAGAGTGACAATCAATCGGGTTTGGCAGCGTTATTTTGGTCGTGGGATTGTAGCTACGAGTGATGATTTTGGAACTCAGGGGGCAGAACCAACCCATCCGGGGCTACTCGACTGGCTGGCAACTGAATTTCGAGCAAACAATTGGAGTTTAAAGCAACTCCATCGATTGATTCTCAACAGTGCTGTCTACCAACAACGATCGGCTCACCGGCCTGAAATAGCTGAGATTGACCCGGACAATGAATTGTTGGCGCGTCAGTATCGATCACGAGTGGAAGCGGAGATTATTCGGGACTTGGCATTGGATGCTAGTGGTCTCATGGCCGAAAAAATTGGTGGTCCAAGTGTTAGACCACCGCAGCCAGCTGAATATTCAGCACTTACCTATGCCAATAGCGCGAAGTGGCAAACGAGTGAAGGGGAGAATCGCTATAGGCGAGGTCTCTACACCTTCTTCCAGCGGACCAGTCCTTATCCGATGTTAATGACGTTTGATGCTCCCGACTCCAATGTATGTATCGCTCGTCGTCCCCGCAGTAACACGCCATTACAGGCATTAACACTGTGGAACGATGTGGTGTTTACTGAGTGTGCTCAGAATCTGGGACGTCGTGTTGTTCTGGAAGTCGCGTCCACTGGTAAAGCGGAGGAAGATATTAGCAAGCGGGTCTATCATGCATTCTTGACATGTCTCTCCCGTCGTCCGACTCGATCGGAAATGGCAACGGTTACCGCTTTCTACCGGAGTCAGTTGGAACGAATGATCCAGGATGAACAGGCTGCTAGGGATATATTAGGTGGAGCCCCAATGCCTGATGCGGCAGGCTTGGCTGAGACCGCTTCATGGGTGGCTGTGGCACGTGTGTTGTTGAATACCGACGAGTTCATTACGAAAGAATAAAGCCAGAAATCGAAACGGTTTCTAATGAGATAGATCATGGATATTAATAGCAAACTAAGAGAACAAAGTCGCCGGGACTTCTTTACATCGACCTCCAGTGGTTTAGGGGGGCTGGCTCTGGCATCCTTACTGCAGGGGGATGAAGTGCTGGGTGCCGACGAGGCAAATCCACTGCTACCTAAATTTGGGCATTTTGCTCCCCGGGCGAAGCGATGTATTTTTGTGTTTCTGGCCGGTGCCCCCAGTCACGTGGACTTGTACGATCCGAAGCCTGTTCTTCAGGAACGTCACGGGCAGGGACTGCCAAAAGAACTTACTGAAAAAGTGCGGTTTGCTTTTATCAAAAAGGAAAGTGCAATTTTGATGGGTAGCGATCGCACCTTTCGTCCATATGGTGATTGTGCAATGGAGCTTTCAGACGTGTTGCCTCATATTGGTTCCTGCGCTGATGATATTGCGCTTGTGCGTGGCATGCATACGGATGCCTTTAATCATCATCCAGCTCAGCTTATGATGACGACAGGCGTACCTCGTTTTGGTCGTCCAAGTATGGGGTCATGGCTTACGTATGGTCTTGGATGTGAAACGAATGATTTGCCGGCTTATGTTGTTTTGTCAGCTGGTCGCGGTAGCTCTGGTGGGGTGTCGAACTGGACCAGCGGTTTCCTGCCGTCAACCTATGAAGGGGTGGTCTTCCGTGGTGATGGCGAGCCCGTATTAAATCTCAATGCTCCGAATGGCTATACGCGAGAAATGCAGAAAGATTCTTTGGGGCTGATCAACTCACTCAATCGTATTCGATTGGAAGAACAGCAGGATACTGAGATTGCCAGTCGTATTAGTTCTTATGAACTGGCTTTTCGTATGCAGAGGGCTGCTCCAGAGCTCATTGATGTTACGGGGGAGACTCAGGAAACCCTCGATCTATATGGTGTCGGTCGTAAAGAACCTGAAAAGAACAACTTTCGCGGTGGTGGAGCTAATGTTTACGGTCAATTTTCGCGTAACTGTTTGCTGGCACGCCGGTTACTTGAGCGGGGCGTTCGCTTCGTTACGTTGATGCACGCCTCCTGGGATCATCACAGTAATCTTAGTGCGGAGATTTCCTATAACGCTGGAATGCTAGACCAGCCAGTTGCTGGATTGTTGAAAGACCTAAAACGGCGTGGAATGCTGGACGACACGTTGGTGATTTGTGCCGGAGAGTTTGGTCGTACACCTCTCGGTGAAAACCGAGGTGGTAACAAACAGAATACCGGACGTGACCATCACCCTTATGCTTACAGCCTTTGGATGGCTGGGGGAGGTATTAAAGGTGGTCAGGTCGTTGGTAAAACTGACGATATTGGATGGGCACCTGTCGAAGACGCTGTCCATGTGAATGATTTTCATGCAACAACGCTGAAGTTATTTGGTTTCGATCACCATCGTCTGGTGCACGAATTTAAAGGACTCAATGTCCGCTTGACAGACCAAGGCGGGAAAGTTGTGGAAAAGCTGATTGCTTAGGTTGTCAGTGGGGGAGCGGAGGCGATGAATGAGGCAACGAGTTTGTTTGCTAGGGCTTGCTCTGAATCGTTTTGAATCCACCAACTTTGCAGTCGAGCTCGTCGGATCACTCCCTTTTCGAGTTGCAGGTCGAGTACGACGTGCTCCCAACGGATAGAAGTGTCGTCCCGTTGCATATTTGTGTCCATCCGGTCCGTTGGGTGAACGATTTCCAGGTAAGTGAGAGCTGGACTTAATTGGACAAGAATCGCTCTGAATTCTTTTGCTTCTTTAACATCTACCCACTTCTGGTTACTTGTGAGTGCTTGAGCATCTAGCGTGTTATTTAGTTTGGTCACAGAGTGAATTGGACATCGACTGGCAAGTAGATCGGTCTGCAATGAAATGATTGTTTCGATGCCGACGGCGTTTTCTTGCTCGAGGGACCGCCAGTAAAGATGAGGTGTCGCTTCTCGTTGATGCTGACTGCTATAGAGTGCAATTAAATCGTTGCCTCGTTGGTATGCTTCCGTAACAGTTTCTTCGTTGAGGCCTAGATTCAATTGAATAAATTGATTAGTTGCAAGACCTTCCTGATAGGCGAGTGTGTTTTGCAGCCCGTTTTGAGGAGAGGTAAGTTCAATCTCACATTGCAGATTACTTGCGCGAAGTGAGGCGTTGGATTGTTCGATTTGCCACATGTGCTTTTACGCTGATAGGGGACAGTTCTCGTTTGGCTAAATACAGAACTGAATTATGTTTGAAAGGGTTGATCTCATCAACCATCCATTATCGTAGTAGGGGGATGTTGGGAATCCATAAAATAACCCCGCCGCATGCAAAGCATGGCGGCGGGGCCGGAACAGAGAAGAGGCCAATTGCTAACACGATTTACAATGGAAGTCATTAGAATGACTGGGGAATTCCATAACTGTCTATGACAGTCTCGCCTAGCAAAGGAATCTATCTCGATAATAACAACCGATATTCCGATGTCCAGTTTTATGTTTGGAAAATGAACAGAGAGCAGCGGGTAGCAGGTGATCACTTCTATATCCATAGACTGTATTTGTCTGTGATAGGTGTCTGCAGATGGATGGGGTATATTGGACATTTGGTTTGCGTGTTTGCCCATTTGGCGACTCGGCCAAGATACTCAGAGTGGATAGATATAGAGGGTAATTTTTATGAATTTAGAAGCCTTAGCTATAAATGCTGCAAAAGAAGCAGGTCAGCTTTTGGCCGCCATGCAGGATTCCATTAACCCTCGTGAAAAGGCCCCCAAGGATCTGGTGACAGAAGCTGATGTTGCATCGCAGAAGAAGATCCTCGGGATCATCGCTGAGGTTCGTCCGAACGACTATTTCCTGGGAGAAGAAGATTTGACAGACGAATCAGATTTGCCGGGACTGGATAGGACAGTCGGGTCATCTACCGATCTGTCAGAGCTTGAGTACTGTTGGGTGATTGACCCACTCGATGGAACGGCAAACTATGTTCACAAGTTGCAGACTTATAGCGTGTCCATTGCATTGTTAAGTTATGGCAAGCCGATCGTAGCGGCAGTTTACGATCCTGTTATGGATGATTGTTACAGTGCTAGCCTTGGAGAAGGTGCTAGAGTCAATGGAAAGCCCCTCAAAAACAGCGGAGTGGATGAGTTGGCACGCTCATTAATTGCGGCTAGCTTCTCAGCAGGTGTCGAGCGTGGATCGGCTGAAGTAGACCGATGGGTCGAGATGTTATACGAGTGTCAGGCGTTACGTCGTCTCGGGTCGGCAGCCTTAAATCTTTGTTATGTGGCTCAGGGAGGGCTCGATGGATACTGGGCAACGAGCGTCAAAATCTGGGATATTGCCGCTGGTGTATTGATAGTTAGGGAAGCTGGGGGAACTATAACGTCTATGGATGGCCAGCCATTAAAAATACAAGAGGCAAAGTTTATCGCAGCAGCCACGGAAAAACTGCATAAACAGATGTTTGATGTGCTCAACCGTCCGTAAACTGCCGGGGAAAGCATTATTCTTTATTGATAACTTGACGGGGCAATTTAAAATATATGAACCTGTAATCGCAGGTCTTTTCTTAAATAGTTATTGGGTTGGCCAATGCAACATTGGAATCATATACGTGATGATGCGCACTCTTATTGCGCCGTGTCCAAGTATAAAGCTTCAGTATGCTTACATATTTCGGCCAAGAGAATCTGCCTAGTCTTGCTGGCAGTTTTGTTTCCTGCGATTGCGTCGGCTCAACAGAGTGACGGAGCAGCGGGGGAATCAGAAGAGAAGATTGGAGTTGTAAGGAAAGCACCTACCGAAATCATACTGCTGCGTGACAAGAATGGTAATCTTGTCAAAGTGGCCACAAATCTTTCACTTGAAGAATACCTGAGGATCTACAATCAGCAGAATGATGTGGAGGATGATAATACACCTCCAGATTTCACTCTCGATCAGGCAGTTTATTCCGGACGGACGACAGAGACTCACCTAGTATTTACCGCAGAATTCAGAGTGCAGTTGATTCAACCTGCTAAGGAGCAATGGGTCAAAGTGCCATTGCGGCTTCCACAGTCGGTGATGAGAGCAGCTCCTAAGTATTCAGGGGCCGGGAAATTCTTCGTTACTTGGGACAGTCAGTTGGGGCATGTGGTGTGGTTGCGTGGTGATATCAACAGCCAGCATGTAATTACCCTCAATCTTACTCGTCCATTGCGATCAACAGGGCAGGTTACCGAACTCATATTGAAGATACCGGCAGCGCGTAGTCAATTTCGACAATTAGTGGTGCCAGTTTCCAAAGCTCAGGCAGTCGGGGGTGAGCTAGACGTAAGGACTTCCAATAATGGCAATGCAACAACCTCGTTTGCTTTTGATTTTCAGAGTGAAGAGTTGGTATTTGGATGGAGTACGGAAACTGCTGTATCTGCACAACAGCTAGCAAGGCTTCAGGCATCGGTGGAAACCAGCTTCGCGGTGCATCAGAATCGGAATGTCAGTGCTCGCGGTGTTTTCAAGGTGGGAGGCCTTGGTAGTAATGTGACTGATTTTGAAGTTTTGCTTCCTTCTGGTATGTCATTGATTGACCTGCCAAGCCAAGTGTTTCGTGTCTCGAGAATTCCCGTTGCCGAAGATGAGCCTGACACGAAACGTGAAAAGGTGAGGGTTAGTATTGTGCGCCCACAACCAAGTGTCACCGTCTTGCTGGAGGCTGAATTGGCCTACGACGAAACGGAAATGGATCCTAGTCAGTCGTTCAATGGATTTGAGGTGGTCGGTGCGGTAAAGCAGTCAGGGAAACTGAGTATCAGTACGACTTCCAACTGGGATGTGGTTTGGCAGTTAAGTGGTGATATGCGTCGTATGCCCCGTATTTTCGAAGGAGCTACAGGTAGCCCGGGTATTCAACAGTTTGACTTTGAGTATTACAACGTCGCTTACACACTAGTCGGAGTCCTACAGGAGCGTGAAAATCAATTTCGTGTGGGACCGACATATTTGTTGGAGGTTTCTCCAACTCAAATTCGTATGACGGCGACCTTACGGTGTATTTACTCCGGAACAGGGCAGTACCAGATTTCTGGAAATTGGCTGGGTTGGGAATTGGATCAGGTGTTTCAGAGTGTTGATGATTCGTTGCAGTTAGTCAACGCAGAACTGGTCGATGGGCGGCTAGACTTTCAAGTCTCGACAGCAGATACAGATTCCCGGGGGGAATTTGATGTCATCATTCGAGCAAGACGGCAATTGCCAGAGATCTCGAATGAAACTGACCGAGTTCTGAACTTGGCAGTCCCACAGATAGTGGCCTCAAGTGAGAAGAACGCAAGTATTTTACGAGGGGCCCAGACCGTTGTTTTACAACCTGCGGATAACGTTGAGCTTGTTCCGGACTCGGAAAATATTGAGGGGCTTTTAGCTGGAAGTTTAGGTGACATGATAGAGGTGGATTTGCCCGAATACCAGCAAACACCATTGGTTTTCAACTCCTTACCAAACTTAGCCGAAGGTGAGCCGATAAGATTTGTAGGAACCATCGGAGTCCGACAACGAAGTGTTTTGGTAGCTTCGAGCACCACCATCCAACTGGAAGAGAAGTTTGCAGCCTTTGAACAGGTTTTGGACTATCAAATTGCCTATGAACCTATTCGACAAATCAACTTGAAAGTTCCGGGGATCGTAAGGCGGCCGGAGAACTTGAAAGTTTTCCTGCAACTAGAGAACTCGACAGGTGAAGACGGTAGTGGTAGTAGTGTGTTGCCTTGGAGTGTTGTTCCGAGTTCAATCCAGGTAGATGACGTTAGAGAACAATTAGAAATTGAGCAGGTGACAGTTGATCTGCTGGCGGAATACCGTGGTGCGCTGACCATTATGTTGCGTTATCAAGAACAGTTGCCGCTTCTGATGGCGGACTCCTCACAACGAGTGAACTTCCTGCTGGTCTCACCGATGACTGACGAAGTGAGATTGGTTCAGAATCAAGTTGCTATTAACACACAGGATATTTTTATAAGTGAGCCCGCCGGAGATGTATGGCAGGTTGTGCGAGGTGTGGCCTCGGAAGAAACGGGTACCGACAGCCTGCGATTGCAGGCCTCAGAAGAGGCGACGAACTTGCCCGTGCAAATGCGAATGCGTCGGGATGTCACGCGAACCTCCACTTTGATCCAACGACGATGGGTCCAAACAGCCCTGTTGAATGGACAGTGTCGCGAACGTATGTCACTGCTGACCAGAACCAATGAAACCGATCTGCAAATCCAATTTCCGGTTAGGTTTGTGGATCCGGCAACATTGATTGTGGCTGTGAACAATCAACGTGTTCCGGTCGAACAAGTGGTGTTAGATTCGCAGGGGAAATTGACGGTTCGTTTGTCTGCGGCGAATGTTGAATCAGATTATCGAATTGAACTTTGGTATATGCGGTTAGACTTTGATTCCAAAAGTTTGGAGTTGCCGCTGCCACAGGTGATCAATTCAAAAATGAGCGGCTCTACTTATTGGCAAGTAGTTACCACGAACGATCAGCATTTGTTGGGAAGCCCACGGGGCTGGACGCCCGAGTATGACTGGGCCTGGTCCGGATTTTACTGGTTTAGAGATTCAGCATTGGAACAGTCGGATCTAGAGTCCTGGGTCGGAGTGAACGTTCAATTAGCGTTGCCTGAAAATACGAACCAGTATTTGCTTTCTACCGTTGGTGAAGTGACCACTCTCAAAGCATCGATTACCGGCCGTTCGACCTTGCTGTTTTGGCTGTCGGGGTTGGTTCTAATTGTTGGCCTGGCAATTCTACGTTTGAATTTTATGCAACAGCCGATGGTAATCTTTAGTGTTGGCTTACTCGCAGCACTTGCTGCTGTATGGATTCCCGAGTTGATGTTGCTGGTATTGCAAGCATCTTTTCTAGGTGGCCTGCTGGTTATCCTGTCGAGAATGTTGGACTGGATTGTGGCTGGTCCGGGCCAGGGGAGTCGGGCGATTCATCGCACTAGTATTCAGCAGGATACCAATTCGGCAGCTATTTCACTTCTTAAACTTGAATCATCTATCGCAGGCTCTTCGGTTGATGATGACTCGCAACAGCAAAAGGCGTAATTGTGAACCGACTAGGAACTCAATTCGTTCTTGGATTGTCCGTGCTGTTTTTGTGCGGATCGCCTGGTCTATCTCAGCAACCTTCTTTCTCACCTCAGCCTGACGAACTCATTTACCGTCAGGTCAAAGTAAATGAGGGCGATATCGATGAAGTGTTAGAGGGGACTGTGCCTTTATTAAGATCTCAGTTCGAAGAGATGATTAATGCGGTTAATCGGTTGAGTCGTCAGAGCACGGAAGCATTACCGGAATTTCGTCAGGGAGGTTATATCCGTCAGTCGATGTATTACGGACGTGTGCAGGGCGGACAGATCATAGACGGACGAGCGGTGCTGAGCATCGATGCTGACCCCGATGAACAGGGACTCATACCCCTTTTACCATTGTCAGTAGCGTTAGAAACACCCCAGTGGGTTGTCAAAGCAACCGCAGACGCCCCGGCGGCAAGTGTGCGGGCGATCTGCGGTGTGACCGAGCGAAACATACCGTTGTTACGGTTGAATGGTCCAGGGGAGCTCAATTTTAATTGGAGCTTAAAAGGGGATGCCGTAATAGAAAGTGAGCGAAAGTTCAATTTTGAGGTTCCCCAAAGTGAATCAAGCTACTTGATTTTGGATTTGCCAAGTGAGGTGTTACTGAGATCATCCAGCGGAATCGTTTGGGCTCCTGACAAAGAAGACTTGGATTTGCCGGTAGAAGGTTTGCCGGACTTGGCCGAAGAAAATATTCGGTGGGTAATCCAACTCGGAAGTCAATCTAAAACAACTCTTACCGTTTTATCAGGGGATGCGCTGCGCAGTAATGCCAATGTGTTGTTTTACAGTCAGGACTTGCAGTACTCGTTTGAACGAGACGGACTCGAATTAGTGAGCCGTTTGACATTGGATTCAGTGAATGCTCAGCGGCAATCACTGTCTTTCCAGCTCTCACCGGAACTGGAACTGGTTCGGGTGTCGACTCAAGGGCAGGCATTGAACCCCACGCCCTCAGAGACGGATGAGAATCGCTGGTCGATCACTTTGGATTCTCAGGTAGGCGTGGTAAATCTGGAGGTCGTGGCCGTCGCCAAATTTCTACCATTGCAGCCTCAGGCCTTGCCATTGATGAGTGTCGTTAATGGGATTTGGCGGCAGGGCCAGATAGCACTGACGATATCTGAAGACTTGGAACTTTATCGATTGGATGTTAGGGGCGCAATTGAAAGTCGAATTGAGTTCGCGGGGTCGTTGAAGCGTCGAGTCCTCGAGATGTTTGACCCTAATCCACACATTGTTGTTGTTGCCGGGCATCAAGAGACGGAATTGCATATCTCTCAGGTTTCTCGATATGAATTTGTTGATAACCGAGTGGATTTGCAGACAGAGATACGAATGACAGCGGCGTCAGAGCCTCTGCATCAGTTGCATTTAGAGATTACGGAAGGTTGGGAACTAAAGTCCGTCACGCTGGCAGGGAAAGACTTTGGCTCACAGCAGTTTATTCCCCGAGTGGTACAACTTGAGCAAGGAGGATTAAGGGTCCATCAGATTAATTTACAGGGAGGTGTGGAATCCGGGCAAACAGTCACGTTACGACTGAATCTGTCGTATCAGCTAAAAGGAAAAATACTATCAGGTGAATTGCTGCACGTAATCTCTTATCCCAATATTGCGGAGTCAATTTTGCAACTTAAGAAGGTGGTTTTACAGCAGCATATCCTTGGTTTAACCGCAGAGCAGCCTAATGTCTTACAGGTCCTGGGGCTGGGAGGGTTACCGTTTAGTAGACTCGACCCGGCGAGTGAACAGGTTTCTGCCGAGCCGCTGTTGCGTGATGTTGGAATTGTATTTGATTCCACTAGCCGATTGTTAGGATTGCAGATTTCGTCTGTTTCCGCAGCTCAAGCATTCGAGGCTGAATTGGAAACGGACGTCACCGTATTGGACGTGGTGACTGAAGAGACTCGAATCGACGTTAGCCCCTTAGGTACGCCTGTCAAGCAAGTGGTTGTGTATAGTTCCGGCTTGTCGCCGATGGATATGCAGTGGCGTCTTGAGGAAAACAGTGATTCGTTGGTTCAGTTTGAAGAGATTTCTAACGTAAGTCTGACAGAAGAGGATGGCTGGCTTCGCTGGCAAATTGATTTAGTAGAAGCACGAGTGACATCTTTTAAGTTGATAGGCACGCGGTCATTCAGTCCGGAGCAATTCGTCAGATTGCCGTTGTATCGCGTTGACGGTGCGCAGTCATTTTCAGGCTCCGTGGAAATTGGATGGAGTGAAGATATCGCCGTTGAAGTGAGTAGAGAGCCTTCAATGGAGCGTGTATTGCCAGAGCGTCTTAGAAGGCAGGCGACCGTCTTTTGTCAGGCCTTTGAATACGGTCTGCCGATAGGAACGCCTCCTCAGGTGTCCATCACTTCCGATTCTGAGCTCCAGGGACATGTGATTTGGAATGCCCATGTACACTCAAAGTATCTCGTCCATGGCTTTAGTAGTCATGAGCTTCGTTATGTTGTAGAGCGGTCGGGGTTAAAGGATCTTGAAGTTGATTTGCCTCCGCAAGTTGAAGTGGAGAGCGTTTGGGTTGATGGGCAGCGGATTTATCTGGCCTCAATTCGAAGTTCGGGTTCGCCAAGCCAATTGCGGATTCCTTTGGAAACAGAATCCCGATTTGCGAGAGTAAGAATTCGTTTTAAGACTACCTCGGATGCATTAGGTTTTAGGACGGAACTGCAAAAGCCGCTTCCTCTAGTGAATGCGGAAATTTTACAGTCATACTGGTCGGTGGCTGTGCCGCCAGGTTTCGAATTAGCGAGTCGATCGACGGAGTATTCTGTTGCGACTCGTCTTTTTGGCCCGTGGTTGAAACATGATCAGTTGAATATTAGCCCTCGATACGCATCGCGGTCTCAGGCAGATAATTCACTGGAGCGGAAGACGGCCGAAGTGACTTCATTGCTTGAACGAGCAGCTGCTATTCGCCGCAACTCGGAGGCATCCCCGCAACTGACTTGGGCCAGTTGGTTACGTAATGTTCAGTTTTTATTATCCGAAGAATTCGAAGGCCTCGAGCTTGCTGTCGATGTGGTCGCTTTGGACGCCCTCGGTATCGACCCGATGACACAGCTTAGTTCTGACGTTAACGAAGCAATTGGAACCTCGGCAATACAATGGCTTCATAATGCCGGACTGGCCTTGGTTCGAGATGACAGTCGCTTGATTCTTTCGTCAGATCGTTGGATTGATGTGGATGCACTAAGTACTGGCCGGGTGATTGTGGTTAGCGATAGGCTTCGTCCAGTATTTACAACTTACGAATTAGCAGGTGGATCAGTTGTTCAACTAGAAGATTGGGTTTTGGGACGCCGTGTCCTTTCCTTGTTATCCGAACGGGAAGTTCGGCAGTTGCATGAAACCCTGCGCCAGGATTTGATGTGGACGTATGAGTCTGGCGTGAAGCAGGCTGATGCTGGAATATCATTGGTTGTTTACAACAAGGCATCGCTGGTTACCGCTGCCTGGGCAAGTCTGGTGATTTGGATTGGCTTATTACTTTGGTTAAGTCGGCGTTACTGGAAACTGTCTTTTCTGCTGCCAGGAATAATGGCTGCATTTACCATGTTTGTTGACGAGGCTTTTGTGGAGTTTGGCGCACAAGCCTTTGTTGCTTCTCTGGCAGTAACGGTTTGCACGATCGTTTCCAGAATGAAGGCCGTGTTGATTGTTCGTAAAGCAGATTCGGACCTGGAGTTTGATTTGCAATCCCGCCCAGGACTTGCAGCTCCCTTGTTAGTTTTGGCCTTTGTAGTCTTCTCCTCTCTCGATTCTCAGGCTTATCAGCAACCGGAAGAATCTTTAAGTCCCCAAAAGGTGAACCAGGAGCAGAACAATAAGATCCCAGTGGTGCATAGTGTCTATTTGCCAGTAGATGATGACGGTTCGGATGCAGGAGAATATTTGTATGTAGTGGATGAGTTTTATCAGAAGTTAACAAAATGGTATACCAGGGCTGATCAACCGACGGAAAACTGGTTGATCTCTCAGGCCCAATATCAAGTCAATTGGATAACCGACACACCGGACGGTGATACCGTTTACCCGGCGCTGCAGATCACCTACCAAATGGAACTTGGAGCGGATGTGGAGCAGATTACTCTTCCGTTTGACGCACAGCAGGTGGAAATTCAGAGTGTCACGATCGAAGGAGAAGCTACGGAGTATCAATTTCAGGCTGATCGTAAAGCAGTGCAGATCAAAGTTTCTCAGGAAGGTCCTGTAACAGTCGAAATCGAATTGGAACCTGTGGTGCAGACCGTCAGCGATGTGCAGAGATTTGAAATTGATATTCCCGGAGTTCCGGAGGCAACGGTGGAGACCTCTCCTGTATCGGAAGAGCATAAGGTGTTGTTTCTGGGAGTTCAAGGACGTACTCGGGTTGATGCATTGGGAGGCCGATTAGTTGCCGCCTTAGGTAGCACTCGTCGGATGGGCGTCATTTGGGGAGGGGGGGATGTTGAAATTGCCGGCGCGTCGGTGCTGGAGTCGCAAGAGTACTATTGGCTCAAGATTGCGCCGCATTCAGTTGTGGTGGATGTACGCATGAAGGTAGACGTTGTCGCCGGGACAACTCAGCAATTTAGTATCAACGTTGATCCCCGTTTAAGGTTGCTGCCTATACGTCCGGGGCAGATGATTGTCAGCAATCCGAGGATTCGTGACGGCGAGACGAAGACCCTGTACTTTTCATTACAGCGCCCCGTTTCAGACTCTTTCGAAGTCCAATTGTCGTTTTATCTTGAGGATGTATCGGGTATTGGCAATGTGCCAGTTCCAGAAGTCACGCCCGTTGTGCAACGCCGTCGGGAACGTTGGCTGGCGTTAAGTGTCGAGCCGGATTTGACTTGGCATAGCCCTTTAACCACGGTTAGCGACGACCTAAAACAGGATCTGCTCTCTCGATGGGGTGCACCGGATGTACCACAGGCGGTATATGCTTTGAGTGAGATTGGGTCTCAGCCTGTTGAGCCTATCACGACGTTACCGAGAGTTGTAAAGTCAGAGGTAGTTCAATCCAGTAACTTGGTTGTTGGTTTTGATCAACTTTTGATGCTTTACCATGCAGATCTGCTGATCGAAGATGGTCTCGCTTTTCAACAACGTTATCTTGTTCCCAAAGGCTTCGTTATTGAGTCAGCTACGATTCACCAAGACGGAGTTGTTCTGGATGCCAGCGTTCAGCATTCCACCGACGGTTATCTGAGTGTCTTTACGGATGATGGCATTACAGGCGAAGTGGCATTTGAATTGCGTGGTCGACTACCTCTAGATTATCTTTCCTCCGGCGAACAAAGATCGCAGGTGCGTACGCTCTCGATTCCTACGATTACTCATGAGGGCGGAATTGTTATTAATGACAATATCAATGTAATTCAACAAGCAGGATCTTTAGTCAGGATTCTTAGTGACGAGGATCTTGACTTGGAGCCTGGCAGTTATGTGGAGAGTTTAGGCGGTAGGCTACTGGCTAGCTTTGACTCATCGCTGGCAGCAAGCCAATGTACGATTAGAATTCTTCGTAATAAACAAAGCTTTCGAGGTGCTGCTAGTGGTGGTTTTGGCCAGGAAAATGGGAAAAGAACATTTGAAGTTACGGCAGATTTGAAGGTGACAGAAGGGGCTGTCGATCAGATTCGATTACAACTTCAAAATCTCAAGTTTCAGCAGGTTCAGGAGTTGAGTGGTAATTACGTTGTCGAATTCCTTCAGAATGGTCCAGAAAGCTATTTGTTTACCTTGCGACCGATGCAGCTAATCGTTGATTCAGTGCAGTTTCGTCTGAAGTTCGAATTGGAGGAAACCGACGGTATTTTAGCACTTCCGGGTTTTGAATTTGCAAATAACCCTCGAGGGAATGTCCAGCAGTTCTTTTATGCTCCAGATAGTATTGATGAACAACAGGTCGAGTGGGAGTCGGTGGGAGCGCAACGTATTTCACAATGGTCAACGAATGTTATACCAGAAGTAGTGAATTCGAAGAGTCACGCGGTTTTTCTGGGTACCAACGAAACAGAAATTCGTTCAGAGGCATTTTTTCAGAGTTCATCTAAATTGGAGGTTGAAGTCGCCAGTTATGAATTGGCGGTTATCGACCCTGAGCATATTGTTGGAGTTGCTACTTTCTATGTTCTTCCCATCCCGGGGAAGGATTTGACTTTGGTTTGGCCGGAGATGTGGAATTTGGAAAATGCAGCAGTGCAGGGGACTCCGGTTGTTTCAGAGGTAATGGCAGTTCAGGTATCAACTTCAGAACAGCAGAGGCGGGTCGTCATTCCGCTATTATCCGACCGGCAATACCAACAAGTGGATGTGGTATTTACTCTTGAATCGGAACGGGCGTTGGTAGGGGGAAGGAGCCTGCTAATGTTACCAGTACCCGAAAGTGAAGTTCTGAAGTCCACGATAGAGATTCTGGCTTCAGATGCGGATTACAAAGGACTTCAGTTTGATAGCGATAATGTTCAGCCAGACAGCCTGGCCGCCGTCTTCTCGCACCAGGTTGCTTGGGGGCAAAAATCAGTATTACGACAGATAGCCGGGAATTTTGAAGTAAGTGATAGTCTCTCAAGAGAGCAAGAGTATTGGCAGAAGTATCAAAACAGGTTGCAGTTGTTACAGGACTTGGCAGATAGATCTCCCCAAAATCTGGAATTGTCCGGTCTTCCTCAAGTTGACTTTGGTTATAGGGATTACCAGTTATTGCAGGCGCCAGGTATTAGATTGGCCGGCCATACGTCGGGAGCACTCTCACAAGTTCTAATTCGCAGTCAGTTACACACTTCCTCCGTACTCATTTGGTGGCAGTTGAGTGTGATTTTGGGAGTGCTTCTTATTTCAGGATTCGTTTATGTCCTTACTGAGCGTGGTTGGCTGGCCAGCTGGGTCAGTCACGCTCCGATGAGCCCACTCGTATTGCTGGGTGTCATTTGGTGGACGTTCTTTACGCCTCAACTCGTCGGTGTGGTACTCATCGTGATGGCGTTAGTTGGCTTGTTGCTTCCGGACCGCAGATTTATCAAGGTGCGATTTCACGGGTTAAAAGTAAATTAAGTCAGTTGCTGTTCGAAGTTAGTATTGGCAAAAAATCTCGGATGTGATAATTTTTTGTAACCTCAGGGTAATCGCGAAGAGGCCGAAGGTAATTTTGCTTGTTACTAGGGAAGGTCAATGAGCAAAAAAAGCTTCAGGAGACTGCAGAATTAATGCCGGCACTGGAAGGAGTCCAATATGGCGGCAGAGCCAACACAGACAATAGGGATTCACATTAGATGGATGATTCGTCGGGATATGACGGATGTTCTTGGGATTGAGAATGCTAGTTTTGAATTTCCATGGAATGAAGATGATTTTGTCCGCTGTTTGAGACAGCGTAACTGTATTGGCATGGTGGCTGAGTATGATGACACTATCGTCGGCTTTATGATTTATGAGCTCCACAAAACCCGATTACATATTCTTAATTTTGCTGTTCATCAGGATCACCGACGTTTAGGGGTGGGAACGGCTATGGTTGAAAAACTAAAGAGCAAGTTGTCTCAACAACGTCGCAATCGAATTGTGCTGGAAGTACGAGAGACAAATTTGGAGGCACAGTTGTTCTTTAAAGGACAGGATTTCCTCGCACTGTCAGTACTACGAAATTTCTATGATGATACCGTCGAAGATGCTTACTTAATGCAGCATCGGTATGTTGATGAGCAGATTGAACAACCGGTTAATCGGATTACCCGAATGGCGGGTTAGGGCGTTTTCAAACTTCGACATGCCAAATAGCTGGTGGCTTTTTGCCAAGCTCAAAAATAGCAATGGTGTGTCTTCGGGCTCGGTATAATGCTCCGGGATTTACTACGAGCGTTTTAGCATCCATGTGATATTCTGCTTGGTGGGTATGCCCGTAACAGACTACATCGTACAGCCCGCCTCGAATCGCTTTGTCGAGAGTTTGGGGGATATGGCTGTGCAGTAATGCGATACGCAAATCTTCTATGGTGATGTCTCCGAATTCATGATGATAGATGCCACCAGCCTGAAGAATGGCGGCTTCGAGTCCTTTTAGCCTTGAGTCCACATTTCCGCAAACATAATGTGTAGGCCATTGGCCGAGCAACTCAGGGATTTGCAATGAACCGATGTCACCGCAATGAAGGACCGCGACCGGATCGAAAGACTTCAATATTTCAACAGTTCGTTGTGTATGAAGCTTATATCCATGGGTATCGGAAAGGGCGGCAAAATACATGATGGCAGATTATAATACGGTGATTAAATTAACGGATGATTCGTGATTTTTACAGACTGCCATTATAAGGATTGAGTGTGGAAGGAAACGAGAGTCTTCTTGTCGACATGGTATTAGTTTTTGCGGCGTCTTCTCCTCTTTGGCTGGCGATCGGTTTTACGCTGCGTTCACCGATGAACTTTTTTCAGGTTGTACTGTGGATGCCTGCTGCAATGTTTACGGCTTTTCTTTGGCGTGGCAGACTATACGGTCGGATACCTGAGCAATCACAGGGGGGAGTGTTAATTAGTAATCACCGCAGTAGTGCCGATCCGTTCTTCATGCAAATGGCATCTTATCGCCCGATTGGATGGATGATTGCACGTGAATTTGCATCGGGCCTTCTGATTGGTCGAATCATGGATGTGTTGGACGTGATTAAAGCCGGGCGGCGTGGAGTTGATACGGCTGCTACGAAGCGAGTGATTCGAGAGGCAAAGGCTGGCCGGTTAATCTGTATGTTTCCAGAAGGCCGTTTGAACACCACCAGCCAATTCATGCAGGCCTGTCGCCCCGGGGCGATCATGGTTGCGATAAAGGCCGGCGTACCGATCATTCCTTGTTATCTACAAAATATTCCATTTTCGAACGAGATCTTCCAGCCCTTCTACACGCCAGCTAAAGTTTCTCTTTATGTCGGTGACCCAATTGACGTAGTCGCTCTGTCTGAAGGGAAAACCGATAAGCCGACACTACAACGGGTATCCATACATTGTATTGCTGAGATCGGCAAGTTGGCTGGTTTGAAAGACTGGAAGCCAGAGATGGCAGGGAAAACCTGGTTGGAAAAGACTCCCGACTAGAGTTTCGTTCCATCCAACAAACGCGTTGCAAAGTTGTTGAGTGTTTCTTTTAGTAAACCGGTATCCTTGCCAACGGCGTGGATAGTTAAGATCGGGTGTTCGTTATGGATCGTAGTGCCTACGCGAGGAAGGTCGCTTAGGCTGACGTTCTCTACAGTCGCCATTTGTTGTATATGGTTCAGTAGTTTCTCTGAAATAGTGATTTTCTGTCGAGCATACAAAATTCGCTTCCCTGCTAACGGATACTCAATATCTTTCGAGGTTGGGCGGTTGGGATTTCTGAAAGCCTCGATGTGGTAAGCCATAAGCGGTGATTCCCAGCGGTCTCGGTATAACTCCATAGTGGCAGTATAGCGAGGGTTGACTTCAAGGATCACAAGTTTGTCATCCGCCGTTAGAATGAAGTCGATTCCAACTAAACCTAGTATTCCTTGTTTTCGTAATAGGTCCCCCAGTCTTTCAAGCTCTGAGATATGTTGCGGTGGCAAGGTGTTCGTCACGGCACCTTGGAACTGGAATGGCATCTGGGAATATAATGGTGGCGGCAATAATTCAGATGTCCCAAGCACAGTCGTTGTCTCTGGTTGAAGCAGATAGCTGATACTCATGGAGCACCCTTCTATGTAACGCTGTAGGTAACAGTCTGCTGGACAGGTGCTGCCGGCCGGAACCAACTTAATTTGGTGCCCCGATCCTGATTTGAATGGTTTGGCGAGCCAACGCCCATCCTGTGGTGCGTGGCTTTCGATGACTTCAGGAAAGTCCAGTCCATGAGAGTGAAGGAAAGAAGAAAGTTGTCTAGGGGATCGAACGAAGGCGATGGCAGAGATCGGAGGCGTTAAAAGTAATGTACGTTGGCTGATTTTCTCGAGTAACGAAGGGTAGTTTTCCAATGCACCGGTGATACAGACGGCATCGGGTTGGAAATGTTCAACGGCCAGTGGGATGTCGTAGGGGTAATCCGAGAGTGTTTTGCAGTTAGCCACTAGTTGAGTGTCGGTGTCGGCAAATAGGTCCGCTGCAAACACTTGATATCCGGCTTGATGTGCAGATTGAGCAGCTGCACGGGCGCATGCACCGACAATCAATATTCGAGAGATATCAAGATTAGTCATGTTGGTTGGTTGTATCCGAAGGTAAGTTACGGTCAAATAAAGTTTGACGATTAAAGCACTAATTGTCAGCCAGTCTAAATCAAAAACCTGAATGAATTGCTAATTCTATAACGGGTTCTTGTATTTGGCCGACAGTGTGCTATTTTCACAGCAGAGATATTAGTTTTAGGTTTTCTCAGGATAAACGGAGATTCTCCATGTCGATGTATGTCGGTGAAGCACTCGTTGGTGATGGCAACGAGATAGCACATATTGATTTGTTAATTGGTAGCAAGGATGGCCCAGTCGGTGACGCATTTGCAAATGCACTTGCACGCCAGAGCGAAGGTCATAGCAATCTATTGGCTGTTTTAGAGCCAAATCTGGCCGTCAAGCCAAGTACTGTAATGATTACAAAAGTAACCATTAAGGGTATGAAGCAAGCGGTTCAGATGTTCGGTCCTGCTCAGGCTGCGGTTGCTGAAGCTGTAGCTGATGCTGTGAAAGAAGGTGCTATCGCAGCAGATCAGGCGGAAGATTTGGTAATTGTTTGTGGCGTATTTATTCACCCGGCAGCTGAAGATGATGCAAAAATCTTCCAGTACAATTACGAAGCGACTCTGCAGTCTATTCGTAATGCCATGACTGGTGATCCATCGGTACAAAAAATGTTAGATGGTCGTGACAGTGCGGCACACCCATTTAAGGGTTGCTAGTCCAGTCTGACGATTGACAAGATTGATCGTTATTGATTAGATCAAAAAATACTCCGTCAGTCCTCTGGCGGGGTGTTTTTATGCGCTTGTTCAGGAAGGGAATTTCTTAAACTGGTTTTGGGCAGAGATAAATTGGAATTCACCTTATTCAGTTTGGAGACGAATCAGATAAAATGTCAGTAATATTGCGACACGTGAAAAGGAAGGGTAACTTCAATGAGTAAACCAAAGATCCTGGTGCAATTAGATAGTGATAAACATGCCAGTGTCTTTGATGCTGTCGTTGCTGTAGATTCCGGCGTCGATAAGTTGTTTCAATACAATCAGGTTTCCGGCGATGATGTTGAAGGACTGGTCCATGGTGCGATGTTTACCCGAGGCCCTGAGGATCTCCATCAAACGGCTGTTTTTGTCGGCGGGTCCAATGTATCGGAAGGTGAAAAATTACTGGACGCTACACGGAAGTGTTTCTTTGGTCCGATGCGTGTAAGCGTGATGATGGATTCAAATGGTTCCAATACGACCGCTGCAGCGGCCGTGCTAGCTGCTGCTCGCCATGTGGACCTAAGTGGGGCGAAAGTTCTCGTGCTTGCAGGTACGGGGCCTGTGGGGCTGCGTGCTGCCCGCTTGTTGGCTCGTAAGGGAGCTGAGGTTAAGCTCGGATCACGTTCGATTGAAAGGGCACAGCAGGCTGCCGAGAGTGTTACTACCCAGGTGGAATCGGCCAAAGTGGTTGGGGTTTCCACCGCCTCTGACGAAGAGACAGCACTTGTCGCGGCGGATGTCGACGTAATGATTGCAGCAGGTGCAACTGGTATTCAATTGATTTCACAAGCTATCTGGTGCCATTGTGAAAACCTCAAAGTATTGGTCGATTTGAATGCTGTCCCTCCAATGGGCATTGAAGGCATCGAGATGATGGATAAAGCGAAAGAGTTGGAAGGCAGGATTGTCTACGGCGCGATTGGGGTTGGAGGAACGAAAATGAAGATTCATAAAGCAGCCATTGCTTCTTTGTTCGAATCCACCGGGCAGATTCTGGATGCTGAAGAGATCTATGCTATTGGTGAAGGACTGGAAAACGGTAACTAGTTCGGTTGGGATTTTCTTGTGGACGATATGAGTTTATTTACATTTGAATGTCCTGTTTGTGAAGGAATGTTCCGCGCGGATGAATCCGCCATGGAAGTAACGTGTCCGCATTGTCACCAAGCGATACGGCTGGTGGATGATTCCTCTGCTGTCTCGGAAGGAAATGTTGATATCGGGCAATCTCAAGTTGAAATGTCCGTGACTCGCATTAAGCCCACTGCCCCCTTGTTACCCCCTCGGTTTGCTAGGCAGGAAAATCCAGAGAATACGGACGAAGCCTCTGTTGCTCCCCCGGTGATTACGGCAGCGAAGGACCAGGCAGTGACGCCACACGCCGTCTCAGAAGAAGCGAAATTACCGGCATTGCAAGGTGACGGCGGAGAAGGAGCGGAAGGCGACGATGTCGTGAATATAGAGAGTCCAATCGAGGGGGAGTTGCCAGTCGATCTCACAATAGAAACTCTGATTTCAATCGAGCAAGTAGAATCGAGACTGGAACGAGAAACAGAACGAGAGACAGAAAAGGAAACAGAACAGGAAACAGAACAGGAAATAGAACGAGAGACAGAACAGGAAATCGCTGCAGCTTTGGCGGATCTGGAATCAGCCTTTGAAGAGGAGCTGTCCGGCAGTGGGTTTTTGCCTCAGACGCTTGATGGAGAATCAGGGGAGCCGGGTGAGAAGGTGGCCCTACCTACTCCGGCGATCGAAATCGTTGAGACAGAGAAGCCCAAAGCCATGGAGTCTGTTTCGATTAAGATGAGAGACAAACCTCTTAC
>PAAT01000038.1 GCA_002698965.1 Rhodopirellula sp.
AGGGCGAAGACAGAGGACGCCCCACCAACGCTATGCTCTATGGTGTTGTGAATGACGCCCTCACTGACCGCTTCGATAATTTGCTTCTCGTTTAGTTTCTTGATGAGCTCTCCCATTTTTTGATCCGGGGGGTTCTCGTTATCGACTAATTCGAGTGCCTCGATGAGTTCCCGCATTTGTTGAATATGTGTCTTACCATCCTCTTCAGTCTGCCTGGCGTCGGTTTTGTTCCTGTCTTCAATATCAACTAGTCTCTTCAGTTCTTTGATAACCTTGCGTAGGAAGTTTTCATCTTCATTTTCATCTTTATCTTCTTTCCAATCGTCAGGTGTGCCTACGTAAAGTGCTCCGTGAGGCCAATAGCCAGGAAGAAACGCATTGGAAGAATACCAATCCCGTCGTTCAATCAGGATATCTCCCGGTTCTAATTTGTCATGAAATTCCTTAACTTTTCCCTCAGGGATATGATGTTCTTTAATGTCTTCCGTGTTCTTAATACGAAAGTCCCCGATTTTAGTTGCCACGACCTGCTGAAGTTCCAGATAGGTATTTACACTCTTTCTCTTAGCTTCGCTAATGGCCGAGCGAACACGCCCATGTAGTGGATCGGAATCTTCCGAATCAATCTTTTTAATAACCTCATTAGCCCGATCAATGATAGAACGTAATCCTTTTGAATTTAGCGATTCATTAGATCCACGCTCTTCATCTTCTTTAGAGAACCGTTCCCTCGTGATATCAATCAGGGCTCTATAACGCTTGGCATTGAGTTCTTCATTGACCTGACGAACGAGCCCTTCAGGAATACCGTATATATCATCAGGTTGATTAAGATATTTAGCGAGCTCCTTATCCTTGAGATACGTTGCTGCAAACTGCAATGACATTTGATGCCGCAGTAACACAGCAGCTGTTGATAATTGTTCTAGTCGTTCCCCAAATATTTCGAGAGAGGAAGACCCGTCATTGAATCTGTTAGGGTTAAAAACGATACCGATTTTGAGCAGTTCGTCACGGGCCTGATAAAACTTGTGCAATAGAGCACTGACTTCAAGCCGCTTGTTTTGATTTTCTAATTTGAAGTCCCCGGCATTGTATTCGTCTAGCAACTCACCACTTCTTTTATGGGTTTCTCTTGCTTCGCGATCGATTCGCATGACGGTGCGTTCGGCATTAGTAATATTTTCTTCGTTCAATTCAACATGGATCTCTGCAAGGTTGTCTAGATCGCGATTAATTTCAGGATTGAGAGTAATGTTTAAGAGCATATAGAAAATGAAAGCAACTGAAAGCAAAGCGAGAGAACTGATGGTCGTAGCAAAAAGCATCACCATCGGCCTAATGGATGGTGGGTTTGGCCGGGGAACTAACTCGGCGTAGCGTTCTGCATATTGAACGAGCGTTTCTCTAATCTCCACCAGTTCTGCCCGAAGTTTTTTCAGCACACCTTTTCTCAGGCAGGCTCTTAGTTGATGCCCCAGATGGACCATTGTTTTCACACAGTATGGCCAGTACTTCAATGAAATTGTTCCTGACAATAGCAGCAGAAAGTTTGTAACGGTGATCAGAACCGGCTGGGCAGTCTCCATCCAAACCGTATAGGCAATCAAAGCATACCACAGCAGATAGATGGGTAGGCCAACGCCAATACGAGCCAATGCCGTTGTCTTCAGACCTTCCTGCTGTACTTTGCTGGCGATGGCTCTTGTGATCACAAAGGGCACAATATTTCCGAGCGTACCCAGAAGCGCCGGGATGAACCAGATGATTAGGTGTACGAATTTGAAGAGAATTGTAAAGGTAGTCTTTAGCGTACTACGCTGCAGGATCGGATCGTCGATGATCAGTCCTGCAGCCCTCACTTTATGATGGTAATTTTGAATTTGGGACACGACTTCAGTGCCGGTTTCTGCTTCTTCCCGATAGAAATAATTCAGCGCATCGGCAATACGCTTGCGACGCATCAGCTTAGGTACTTTTAAAGATGCTTTGTGACGAGAGTGTTCAACAAGCGTTTCCAAATCATCCAGTAGTGGATCCCACTCAGCGTTATCCAAATGGACAATGACTGTCTTAAGATTCGTTTCGATTTGTTGTGTTAGTTTTCGACGTAAAACTTTGTCATCTGTAATCGCCTTTTCTTCGTCGGATCGATTCTCTTGTGTGAATTCCTTCATAAGGATCGGTTCACCGACATTGATCCAGACTTTACTTCCCAGTTTTTCTTTGCGTTCGTAGTTAATGCCGAGAGGAACAATAACGAGGTTTTCCACGCCCCCTTCGAAGGCACCCAGAGCGATTCGCGAAGCTCCTCCTCTTACTAGTCCCAATTGTCGTAAGTCTGATGAGACACCTTCCGGGAAAATTCCCATAGCTCTTCCCGACATCAGCCCTTTAATTACACGGTCCAGACTTTTTTGGTTCTTTTTTACCTGACTGGAGTCATCACGCCCTCGATAGGCAGGGACCATTCCCAGGGCATACATGATAGAGCCCAGAATTGGGGTCTTAAATAATGGTGCCTTGGCCATAAAGCTAACCGGGCGCTTCGCAGTAATCCCAATGAGTATGGGATCAATTAAAGAGTTGGGATGGTTCGCACAAAACAGAATAGGCCCGTCGGAGGGAATTTGTTCAGCACCCGTGATTTGGACTTTCGGGTAGTACCTCTTGATCAATCTATGAGCTAACTTGCGAAGGACTTTTCCAAGAATCATTCCGAAATTGATAATCATGAGTCTTCTGGTGAATCAGTGCTAATATGGATGAAACAACTTTGTTACCTTCTTATAATATCCCTGTTACAAACACTCTTTGCTTGGAAAATCTAAGTTCCACTTAGGAGAAAAGTGAAGTTTATCTCATCACATCAACAAGTATTGATATGAAAGAAAGTTATATGCATCTTCGGAATCTATGGTTTTTAATTTTATTGATGTTCAGTACAGCGGCTGTGGCAACAGAGAAGCCGATTAAGGTTTGGCCAGATGAGGCCCCGGGAGAAAAAGGTGATCTTGGCGCAGAAACAGCCACGCCAAGCAAACCAGGGCAAAAGCAGGTGTTGAGAATTTCCAATGTGACGGTCCCCACATTGCAGTTTTATCCGGCAAAGAAGAACAACACAGGTACGACGGTTGTTGTTTGTCCCGGAGGTGGATACAACATCCTGGCGTGGGATTTGGAAGGCACAGAAGTTTGTGATTGGCTAAATTCGCTTGGGGTGAATGCGGTATTGCTGAAGTATCGGGTCCCTCGTCGAAAAGGTCTGCCTCCTTATCATGCTCCGCTACAGGATGCACAGCGAACAATGAGTTATGTTCGGGCTCATGCGGAGCAATGGAAAATTAATCCGGCACGTATAGGGATTCTGGGTTTTTCAGCGGGTGGGAATCTGGCTGCAATGACCTCAATGCACTTCGATAAACGTCACTATGAGATGATTGATGAGATTGATGAGGTTAGCAGTCGTCCAGATTTTACCATTCTAATTTATCCGGCCTATCTGACGACGACTGACGGTAAGCTGGTGCCGGAAGCCAAGGTGACCAAACAAACCCCACCGATGTTCATGCAACATGCGTACAATGACGGAGTGACACCGGAAAGCAGTGTACTCATGTGGTTGGCATTGAAACGGCTCGGGGTCCCGGCTGAAATGCATATCACAGAAACTGGTGGACACGGTTATGGATTGCGAGTGACAGATTCGAATAGTCATCGCTGGCCCACTCGATGTGAGCAGTGGATGCGGGAACGTGGGTTATTAAATAAATAAGATGGCCAAGAAAGTATTATTAATCGGCGCCTTTGATTCAAAAGGGCCGGAATATGCCTTTGTGCGTGATGTTGTTTTAGCCAACGGATTAGAGGTAATCACAGTTAACACCGGTGTATTGGGCACCACGAACCTGTTTCCGGTTGATATTGAAGCAGCGGAAGTTGCTCAAGCTGGAGGAATGTCGCTGGAGCAAATCCGGAAAACCGGTGACCGAGGGCAGGCAATGGTTGTTATGGCTCGGGGTGCCGAAGTGATGTCTGGCAAGATGTATGAAGCAGGTAGCTTTGATGCCATATTCGGAATGGGAGGATCTGGCGGATCGACCATGGTGACCGCTGCCATGCGTTGTCTGCCGCTGGGTGTCCCCAAGGTTTGTGTTTGTACAGTTGCCAGCGGAGATACATCGAACTACGTAGGAACGAGTGATATTATTCTGTTCCCTTCTGCTACGGATGTGTCAGGTGTCAACAGGATCAGCCGCGTCACCTACACTCGAGCGATTGGTGCAGTGATCGGAATGTTGCAAACGGAAGTTTCGCCAGCCATTGACGATCGACCTATTGTGGCCGCCAGTATGTTCGGCAATACAACGGCCTGTGTTGATGCCTGTCGGGATCTACTTGATGCTGCCGGATATGAAGTGCTTGTTTTTCATGCCGTTGGAACGGGTGGCCAAACCATGGAATCGTTGATTGATCAGGGGTTAGTGGATGCCTGTTTGGATATTACCACCACCGAATGGGCCGATGAGCTTTGTGGAGGTGTTTTCAGTGCCGGGCCCGGACGGCTCGAAGCGGCCGGTCGTGTGGGCATACCTCATCTTATCGTCCCGGGGTGTGTTGATATGGTAAATTTTAATGCTCCGAATACGGTTCCTCAGCAGTTCCTTGATGATGGTAGATTGTTTTACCACTGGAATCCGTCTGTCACATTAATGAGAACTAATATTGAAGAGAATCGGCAGCTTGGCCAAATTTTTGCCGAGAAGGCTAATCAGGCTCGTGGTCCGATTGCGTTCTTATTACCACTTGGTGGAGTCTCGATTCTGGATGGCGATGGGGAACTCTTTTGTGATAGAGAAGCAAATCAGGCTTTGTTTGCTTCCATCAAAGATAATGTAAACCCGAAGATTCCGGTCTTCGAGATAGAAGCCAATATTAACGCCCCGGCTTTTTCACAAAGGGCGGTGGAAATTCTTTTAGAAATGAAACGACGATGAGTTTTACACGAGAGCAAACGCTGGCCAGACTTAGAGAACGTCTGGCTTCCGGCGTCCCCATTATCGGTGGGGGAGCGGGCACAGGAATTAGTGCAAAGTTTGAAGAGGCCGGGGGGATCGATCTGATTATCATTTATAACTCCGGCCGTTATCGTATGGCTGGTCGGGGTTCGCTGGCGGGGCTCATGCCCTATGGCGATGCTAATCAAATTGTGATGGATATGGCAGGAGAAGTTCTGACGATTGTCAAGGACACGCCCGTGTTAGCTGGAATCTGCGCTTCGGATCCGTTTCGTCAAATGGATCGGTTCCTGAATGAAGTCAAAGAGATTGGATTTGCCGGCATACAAAACTTCCCCACCGTTGGGCTCATTGATGGCAGCTTTCGTGCAAATCTAGAAGAAACCGGTATGGGGTACGACCGTGAAGTTGAACTTGTGCGACTAGCCCGGCAAAAGGATCTGCTGACGACTCCCTATGCATTCAACACGGAAGAAGCTGAACGCATGGCTGATGCCGGTGCAGACGTGATTGTTGCGCATATGGGACTAACTACGAAAGGGACGATTGGGGCTGAAACCGCGTTCACGTTGGAGCAGAGTGTGGTTAGGGTTCAGGAAATTGCTGATGCTGCTCATGGTGTGCGCAACGATGTCATCGTACTTTGTCACGGTGGTCCCATTGCTATGCCGGAAGACGCGCAGTTTGTTCTTCGTCAAACGAATAATGTGCATGGATTTTATGGTGCCAGTTCCATGGAGCGTTTGCCGGTTGAAACAGCGCTGACCGAACAGGTACAAGCGTTCAAGGCGATCCGGTTCGACAGTTAGATTATCTGACGTTTGTTTCTTTCAGTATTGGCGAACAGGGATATTCAAGGATGTAATCATCCAATTCATCTGTAGGGACTCGCTTTGTTATCTGCATACCTAGTTTATTAGCCAGACGAAGTGACGCTTTATTATGCACGTGAATACGAGCAAAGATTCGTGTTGGAGTGAGCTGATTGATTGCGTGATTCATTACCTTGGTTGCCGCTTCATATGCCAGCCCTTGTCGCCAATAGTCGGGATGCAGCCGCCAACCAATTTCCAACTGTTCCGGTTTGTCAGCTCGCGGTCTAAATCCGCAAAAGCCAACCAACGCACTCGAATCCTTCAATTCTAATGCCCAGCGGCAATGGCCCCGCAATTGAAGTTGTCGTTGCTCTTCAAGGATGAATTCAGTAACGCGTTCGGTTTCCCATGGATCATCAATATATTTCATCACGTCCTGACGGGAACAGATTTTTAGAAAAGGGGTGAGATCGCTAAGATTCCAGCCACGTAGTATCAGGCGTTTGGTTTCCATTATTCTTCGCCACCTTCAGTCAAATTCTAAAATCCCAAAAGTCGTGATTAGTCGCATTTCCAGTTGATATGGAGGACAATGAATGCCGGAATCAGTGGATGTTCTCAGAAGCGCATTAGGCCCGGACAGGATCGATTATCTACTGTCGAATATGTAATCGCAAACGATTGGAAAAGTTCAATGAGTGTTTATCATTTTGGTGCTGTCGGCGATGGCAAAGCGGACGATACTCAAGCCTTACAGCATGCACTGGATGCAGGGGATGGAATTCTGGAGCTGGAAAAGGGTACGTACAGGATTACACAGCCACTGATCATCAATACAGTGGAAAACGGCTATGGAGGAATCTCCGGGCGCAGCGGCGCATCACGAATTGTGATGGAGGGAGCCGGTCCCGCGGTTCGAGTCGTTGGTAATCATAATGGCACCGCTTCGCCGGCCACTTATCAGGCGTCGACATGGGAGAAGGAAAGAATGCCCATTCTGGAGGGGTTTGAGATCCTTGGTAAACATCCGGAAGCAGTGGGTATCGAATTAATAAAAACGACGAAGGCGGTCATCACTCGTGTTTTAGTGCGAGAGTGTAAATATGGGATTCATTTGGTAGAAAGGAATCGCGATTTTATTTTGTCTGATAGTCATCTGCTCAATAATTCCCATCATGGATTGTATTTTGATCGGTGTAATTTACATCAGATTATTGTCCATGGAAATCATATCTCCTGGAATGGTAAGTCGGGGATTAAGTCTCTCGATGGCGATGTTCATAATCTGCAAATCACAGGTAACGACATTGAATACAACAATTCGCCCGGAGTAGATGAAGGAGAGGGGCCATTAGGCGCCGAAATTTGGTTTGATGCCCGCAACGGAGTTATTTCGGAAGTGACGATTGCAAGCAATACGGTTCAGGCAACGATTCAGCCGGGTGGTTCGAATATCCGTATCTGGGGCAATGGCAAGGTGGATCAGTATTCTAATCGTCTGGTTGCAATTACAGGTAACGTATTAGGCAGCCAGACTCGAGGAATTGATATGCGTGATGGTGGCCGGATTACGGTGACGGGCAATACCATTTATGATTCTCAAGACCTCTCTCTCTACTTTGAACGTTGTCATGGATTTACAGTGGGTAGCAACACATTTGTATGGAGAAGTGATGACGACGCAGCCAAACGAGATGGTCTCAAGTTTGTCGAATGCTCGGCAGGAGTTTTGACAGGTCTGCAGTCCGAACATTTATGTTACGGTACTCCTACGCGAGGCGCGGGGATCACGCTGGAGAACTGCAGTGATATGACCATTGGGCACTGTCAGGTATTGGACCCGTTGCATTGTGGAATTGAACTGCGCGAGTGCACTCGGTGTATTGTTGATGGTTGCACTGTGATAGATCGGAAGAATCCTGCCACGATGGTGGAAGCAATCCGAGTGGTGGGAGGTGCCGACAATCAGATAAACAGAAATTTCACTTAGTTAGAGGAAAGCTCGTAGTCTGAAATCGGTCGCAATAAATAGCTGCAGATTGCACAAACAATACAGCCTGCCGAGAAGAACCAAAAGATACCCTGTAGGTTTTCAAGCCAGTTGAAAAAGGCCATCGCCCCATAAAATATGAGGGTGCCGGTTCCCCAGGTGACGCCCATTGTCAAGGAACTCGCAAAACGTTGTCCTGCGGGCATGATCTGTTGCGCATAGCTAATAAAAATTGGCATTGCGACTCCTTGCAGCACGCCGGAAATCAAAGCGAGTAAAAACAGCTCGCCAAATGGAATATCGCCAAATAGATGGAACCATGGTTCGATACTGGCGTAACCAATCATCGCGACTGGTACTGTAGTAAGCAGCGCGGGAAGCCACAGTGTAAGTCGCTGGCGTTTACCGCCAAATCCGAAGGCACAGGCAATACCCCCGATTCCTAATCCAGCCATGAAGTAACTTGCTACCGTCCCTTTAATCGTGTCACTTTCACCAATCAGGATATAGGACATGACAATGGGAATTCCCAATGCAGGCATCACGCGGAAAACACCACCAACGAACAGGAGTACCATTTGTCCCCTGGGAGCCGTTCGATACGAGGTTGATTGGTTGATTGCTTTCGTTTCCCCCGATTCCAACGGAGCTTTGGCCTGTTTAGATGAAAACCAATGCAGACAAATCCCCACGATGGTTAATGCCGGCAGGCACCAATAGAAATTGTTGGTCAGTCCCTGCAAGCCAAATTTATCAGAAATTGATCCTCCATAAGCAGGGCCTACAGCCTGACCAAGATAGCCGGAGAGTGCAAATAGAGCGAGCCATCTATTTCTGTTGTTAGGTGAGAGGTTTCCAGCCATCGTGGCGGCCTCCGGATGAAAGGCAGCTACGCCCATCCCTCCACACATTAATAACAACGTCATGCTGACGGGCGTATTCACATAACCAATAAATGAAAAACAGAACAAAGAAAATAGCGGGCCCGCCCAGATGATTGCCTTGATTCGAATTCGGTCACCTAAGTATCCGAAACACATTTGCCCACAACTGTCGGCAACCCGCCAGATAATGTAGCCGATCAGAAAACCACCTTTTTCCAACCCAAGATGTGTTTCCATGCTGGGTAACAAACTGACGGTAGTGGTAGCAAGAATATCCACGGTCAAATGTGCTACACACAAGACGATGAGTAGTTGGATTGCAATTCGGGCATTGTTTGCCATGGTTGCTTACTGATCCATTAAGAATTGCATGAAATCGAGTACGCCATCAATTTGTTCATGTTCAGAAATAAAGTGAGCGGCTTGTTTAACCGACTCAATGGCATTGGCTGGACAGCCAAATGTTTTGACACGTTCAGCAATGGCCAGATCACTGCTGGTGTCACCAATTCCAGCCGTCCGAGAAGGATCGATACCTGTGACTTCCAGTAAGCGATCAATGCCGGAGGCTTTCGTGATCTGTGGGAGATCGCAATTAATATAGAACAATGTGAGAGAAACTCGAAATTCAAATCCGTGCTGATCAAACTGTTGTTGCAGTTCAGGCGCCAGACGTTGCAATACTTTCGGATCCGGGTGATAAAGCGTGACCGAGGCCGACTTGCCGGGTTGAAGCGTCACACCATCTTTACGATACGTCTTGAGTGAAAAGAGTTCCGCTTCATGTACCATTTCCAGTTGTTTCTCGGTAATAGAGGGGTCCATCAGGTAGCCATTGCACGATGGGTCGTACAGCCAGACGCCATTTTCTGCGACGCAGGGCACACTTGGGTTTTGTAGTAACCGGCAAAGCCCCTCCGCAAATGGAATAGGACGTCCTGTGCATAGTGTAAGTTTAGGGCGATCGTGTTGGGAAAATGCCAGACGGTTGTGCTCAGCAACGAGATTTAATTTTTCGATGCTTAGTGGAGAGGAATCTTCAGGCGACAGACAGCCGTCGATATCGCTAATAATGAGGTCGTACATGATTGGCTTGTGGCAGGCAGGAAGGGGAAAGTAGGATTATGTTCGAGAGCTTCAGGTCTGGCAATGCGCAATTCTAAATGGTGACTTACTTTGTTGTCGAAAGCACATCTTCCAACGGGGTGTAGTCGGCAGAATGGCGACCAAGATGCCTGTATATTACCGTGCCTGAAGAGTTAATCACGACGGTGCCGTGCATTTGTTTGATGTCGTAAGATGGTTTCCCGATGCCCCCACGGATCATCGCTCGTAAACCAGAAAGCCAGGTTTTGGGGCCCACATATTGCATTGGACGCCCCTGAGGAATTTCAAAATATTGATAGGCCGTCTGTTGAGGGTCACATAAAACGAGATAGGTCAGCCCATATTTCTCAATGAGAGCCGAGGCCTGCTCGGGCTCCGCCATGACAACGACGACCGTTTTAATCTGAGCATCGTCGAATTGTTTTTGTTGCTGCTGCAGATTGACCATCTGCTCTCGGCAGAATACTCAGCCGATATGGCGTAGGAAGTAGAAGGCTACCGTTGAATCCTGCCACAGCGAGTTCAACAGGACTTCATGGCCCTGTGCATTTCGAAGAGAAAGGTTTATCGTCATTAAACTATCCTTTATGGATCAGGTTGTTGCCAAACGCTCATGCCGCCATCGACCATCAACATGTGGCCGCAGACATGCTTAGCAGCATCACTGAGCAGGTAGATGGCGGATTCTCCACACACTTCCGGACCGGGCACATCACCATTAGGCGTATGTTGTTGCATCCAGTGCATAAACTCCGGATCGTCCAATGCCTTAGCGGTCAGTGGCGTATAAAATAATCCGGGAGCCAGACCATTCACACGTATGTTATGTTTTGCCAGCGAGACAGCTACGGATTTTACCATCATTTCTACACCGCCTTTGGAGGTATCGTAGGCGGTATGGACATCTTCGGCAAGTCGGCCATTAATGGATCCAATCATCAACACCCGACCGGCTGTACTGTGTGTGATCCAATGCCGTGCAAAGTATTGGGTCAGGAAAAAATAAGCGTAAACATTAAGGCGCATTGTTTTGTCGAAGTGCTCATATTCCATTTCTATAAACGGAACATCAAGATAAGTTCCAGCATTATTGACCAGCGTGTCGATCTCTGGATTGGCCCGAAGAGCAGCATCAAATATATCCTGAACGCCTTGACTGTCGGTAAGATCACCGGTCACCAACTGGGCATCCACTCCGGTTTCTAAACAAGTCCGCCTTGTTTCTTTGGCAGAATCATCTGCATGTAATCCATGAATGACAACATTGGCACCGGCTTTGGCTGCTGCGATAACAATAGCCTGCCCGACTCCCTGAGTGGAACCTGTCACGAGGACATTACGACCTGCTAAGCTACTCATCAAATCCCTCCAGCATTAATTCGTCGTTACGCCGTTTAATCATGCCACTTTTAAAGCATTTTCGGCATACTGAAATATAATCATCATTGCCACCGATCTTAATCTGAGCGCCCTGCTTAATGACGTTTCCATCGGCATCGATTCGCAGCACCATATTCGCTTTTCTGCCGCAGTGGCATATGGTCTTAATCTCTGTAAGTTCATCAGCCCAGGCGAGTAGTTGTTCGCTACCGGTAAATAGATTTCCCTGAAAGTCTGTTCTCAGGCCATAACATAGTACCGGAATATCTAGCTCGTCAGTCACATCGGAAAGTTGCTTCACCTGCTGTTTTTCGAGAAACTGAGCTTCGTCGATGAAGATGCAATCGACCGTTTGCTTACGGCCAATACTTAGAATCAGGGAATAAAGATTATCGGCAGTATGGAATGATATTGCCGGAGCACTCAATCCGATCCGGGAGGAGATGATGTTGTCCCCATCACGATTGTCGATGTCTGGTGCCAGGAGCAGAGTTTGCATACCACGTTCCTGATAGTTGTAACTTGCTTGCAACATCATCGTGGATTTGCCGGCGTTCATCGTGGAATAGTAGAAATAGAGTTTTGCCATACCCAATATTGTACGTTACAAAGCACAGGGATTAAGTACTAACGAATCCCGTTTTGCTTGAAGTAGATGATCGAGATAACAGCCACCGTGGCAGCCACGGTTAGGAACATCGTATTGTAGCCTTGCCATACGACAAGTCTCGCCATGATTGGCATTCCAACCACAGCCCCGAAATCAAAGGCCATGAGGGATAGAGCCGTTCCGGTTCCCCGGTTTTCTGTGGGAAATGTTTGTAAAGACAATGCCGTCATACAGTGATAAGTCAGACCATGGCCGGTACCACACAAAAATGCCGGCAGTAAAATCATCCACATAGATGACGCCGAGACTGTACAGTATCCACAAAAACCTAGTACCATCGAGGTTAATCCGACGCATAAAACCTTTCGCCGTCCAATTCGGTCCGGAGCTTTCTTCAGAAGAATCCTGATCGTCATGCCCCATCCGGCATAGACCATATAAAAGACGGTAATGATGCCCAACTCACCGACCATCGCCTCGTTCAAGTTCTCGTCGAGGACGAATTTCTTAAGCAAATGCAACGGGACCGTCATGGAAAGGCCAAAAGCCATATTGATAAACACAATACTGCCGGGCCAGTATTTCTGACATGTCTTGATGAATTGGACGAGTGAAAGTGATCCCGCTTTCACGTTTCCGGGGGGGGAAGGCATGAAGAACAAAAGCGACATAGAGATTAATACGCAGACCGAGCCCATCCAAAAGTATTGGTTAAATTCGGCCTCTCCCGGTGCACCGCCTAATACGATTTCCCCGATCATCGGTCCGATGAGAAAGCCAATAAAGCCGCCCACGCCAAGAATTCCGATGGCTTCGGTGCGGCGTTGTTCGGGAGTCGTCAGTGTGATGTATGTGATCGAACTGGTGAAGATACAGCCGACGCCAAGAAACATGATTCCGCGTAACGCATAAATACCCCAATTGACTTCTGAGATCCACAGGTTCCCCATGAAGCCGGTGATAAAGAGCAGGTATCCGATGATCCAGATTAATCTCGATCCGAAACGATTAATTAATTGTCCCAGCCAGGGCCTTGAAACGAATCCCAGGATAGCCCCAAAAGAAGTGATATACCCTAATTCAAGTAGGGCTTTCTCCTGATCCCCTTGGTAAAGGAACTGGACCCATTCGGCATAGTGCACTAAAGCTGCATTGGCCGGAACAAACAATACCTGACTGAAGAAGGCCAACAGGAATGATCGGTCATAGAGTTTATTCTCGGTGGCGGATTCTGATGAAGAAACTGCGAAAGACAACAGTGGGGATTCCGGAAGGGGGAAAGGGGGAGGAATTCAATCAGCAGATTATGAGCGACAGAGTGGATTCTGACAATGACGAAAATACTTAGCCTACCGAGACAGTGGCCTGTCCGCTTCCAGCCAATGGTAAGGTTACAAGAAAGGCCGTGCCTTCGTCTGGATTACTGGTAACATCGACGGTCCCACCAAACGCATTCACCAGATGCTTCACGATAGATAGCCCCAGCCCTGTTCCCCCTAATTCGCGGGACCTGGCTTTATCAACGCGATAGAATCGCTCAAAAATGCGTTGCTGATGGTCTTTTGAGATTCCGATACCACTGTCGTGCACTCGCAGGAATACTTGCTCATCTTGTGTTTTTATATCAATCTGGACCCGTCCTCTTTCCGGCGTGTATTTAATGGCATTGTCTATGAGGTTATCCAGGATTTGTCGAAACCCTTCCGTTTCTCCAAAGACCATTACTTCACCGGGAGCCAGCACTTCGAGAGCTATCTCCTTTTTCCTGGCACGGGGTTGGTGATACTTAATACAGCTATCAAGGACCTCAGCAATATTGATGACGGCATACTCATTGGCTTGTGTGTTGGACTCGACTCGGGCAATACTTAATAAATCCTGAATCAACATATTCAGACGTTCAGACTGCTCGACGATTCTCCCCAGAAAAGTACGGTTGTTGTTCTGATCCTCGATGGCACCGTCAATTAGGGTTTCGGCATATGCCTGGATGGAGGCTAGGGGCGTTTTTAATTCATGCGATACATTGGCAACAAAGTCGCGTCGTAAATTTTCCAGCCGACGGACTTCCGTAATGTCATGCATCACAATGATTACACCAAAATCATCATCCTCCTCGGTTGGAATAGCCGAAGCATTTAATGCCAGATAGCGGGTGGGCGGCCCTAATAATTCGATTTCACCCCGGAAGTGTGCATTTGTTTTTTTGGCTTGATTAATAATAGCCTCAACCATTTGGTTGCGAATGACCTCCCAGATAGGTCGGCCTTGGTCTCGCTCGAGATCCAGAGCAAACATTTCACAGACAGCTTCATTGGCAAAACGTATGCGTTCGTTTTTATCGACCGCGATGACGCCTTCGTCCATACCCTCAAGGACTGTCAGTAGTTCATGATGGTTCTGTTCAAGTTGTGCCATTCGGTCAGCCAACGCACTACTCAATTCGTTAAGTAAACGTCCCAACTCCGAAATCTCATCATCAAATCCGTGGCCAATGGTTTGACCAAGTTGAGCCGTGGTTAGTTCCCGAGCTTCTTCAATTAACCGAACGACCGGTCGTGTCATGCGGAAGATAACCAGACCGGTGATAATCAATCCCATGATGACCACGATAAAAACCAATTCCGCGATACGGGCTTGAATATCCGCCACCTGAATATCGATCTGAGAGGTACTCAGTGCACAGCGAAC
The DNA here is from genome assembly GCA_002698965.1 of Rhodopirellula sp. Taxonomy (GTDB): domain Bacteria; phylum Planctomycetota; class Planctomycetia; order Pirellulales; family Pirellulaceae; genus UBA721. Next base: position 14,496 of record PAAT01000038.1, read on the forward strand.
ACAACCTAAGGTCTTGCCTTGATGCTGAATTCGAAAGGCATAATAGAGCATGCTGATATTCAGAGTGTCACTGTAACGCTGACTATCTCCTTCGCGGTTGCGAAGGGCCTGAATTAATTCGTCCCGGTTAGAATGGTTCTCCATTTTATTGGGGTTTTTATGAGTATCAGCGTATACCACACCATCCAGAGCTACCACGGTAATTCGTGTTGTTGTCAGGGTTCTAATATCCTGAATAACCTGCTGTAAATTCTCAAATTCGCCCGACAATAACGATTTCTTAGTAACATCTTCCAGCGAGATAGCGGTGTTTCGAAGACGTTGTTTTAATTGATCGGTTAACTGTTCTTTTTGCCAGCGAGAGGTGGTGTAACCTCCAATTAACCCCACGAGCACAATCAGTGCTGAGAAATAAACGAAGGGTTTCCAAAAAAGACGGGAGGTGAGCATTAGAATGTACGAAATTTGTGATCAGTGTTTAGTAGTTGCTTTTAAGTCGATAGCCTATACCTCGGACCGTCTCAATCAAATCCGCTTTGCCCCCCATTTTCTTACGAAGAGCTCGAATATGAACGTCAATGGTACGTTCTAAGACCACAGTGTCATCCCCCATGACGGCATCCATTAAATCGTATCGTTTATAGGCCCGCCCCGGATGTTCCATGAGTTGCCAGAGTAAATCGAATTCAGTGGGAGTGAGGGTGACGGATTCACCATCAATAGTTACTCGGAATTGCAATCGATCAAGCATAATCCCGTTAGAACTGAGCACTTGCGAGTCATCATCTGATGATTGATTGGCACGGCGTAAAAGCGATTTGATACGTTCGATCAAGACACGCATTTTAAACGGTTTCGTCACATAGTCATCAGCGCCCATTTGGAAGCCGACAAGTTGGTCGACCTCCTCACTCTTGGCGGTTAGCATCACGATAGGAATTCGTTTAGTGGATTTGTTACTGCGCAAATGTCGGCAGATTTCGAGCCCGTCCATCCCGGGTAGCATGATGTCTAGCAGGATGATATCCGGAATCAGACGTTGAACAGCTTCCAGACCTCGAGTGCCATGATCATAGACATGGACAACATACCCGATCGATTCAAGATTGTAAGTTAATATTTCCTGAAGCTCGGGCTCGTCTTCAATGATGCATATAGTTTGTTTTGCCATCGGAGTATCTCCGCTGAAGATAAGGCAAGAAGCGCACCTTTTCAGCGGTCTTAAAAGTAACGTATGTGAGTCGTTACTACTTAGTTTATAGTGGTCACCCAATTACTGCAAAGTACGATGGATGCGACATCCTAAGGATTGTCGCCTAAGAGTGTCGGGACCTGATCACAGATATTGCATGCCTGATCACCGATGCGTTCTAATGCCCGGGCGATAAGGATTTGAGCCAACGGACCAGCGATATTTGGTTCTCCTTTGAGTGCCTCCAATGCGACCTCTTCACTAAGAACTTCCCGCATAATCTGATCGTTAAGAGAGTCTACATACTCATCGCGATTGCGGTACTTCTCCGCTTCTTTTTCATCGCGATTGATATAGGCACCAATGGCACCATGTAACATTTCCAGGACGGCTTGCCCCATTTGGATGATTCTGGGCTCAGGTTTAGTTGCGGAACGAGCCATCATTAATTGTAGCAGGCTAACCACGTTGGTCGTTTGGTCCCCAATTCGTTCGAGACTTGAGGTGACGTGGGAAACCGTCAGAACATATCGCAAGTCGGTTGCGACTGGGGAGTAGACTGTTAGGATCCGAACCACTTCCTTATCGATGGTGTTTTGCATTTCATCGAGCATATCTTCGGAGGCATGTAACGATTCCTCGATGTCCAGCGTCACATCTTCAAGTGCTTTCAGTACGATACTGACCATCGACTCAGCGAGGGTGCCCATTTCGATCAACTGATGATGGAGTTCCGATAATTCCTGATCAAACTTACGCATTACCCATACCGCCCCTGAATATACATTTCCGTCTTTTCATGCTGCGGATTGAGAAACATTTCAGAGGTCTTCGAATGTTCAATGATCTCACCAAGCAACATGAAAATGCATTCGTCTGTCGCTCGTCGTGCCTGGGCCATATTGTGGGTTACAATCACCACAGTATATTCATCACGTAGTGATTCAATAAGATTTTCAACCTTTTCAATCCCTTCAGCATCCAAGGCACTACAGGGTTCGTCCATCAAAATGATGTCTGGCTTGAGCGGTAACAGCCGAGCAATACAAAGTTTTTGCTGTTGTTCCAGTGTCAATGTAGTTGCACGGGCCTTGAGCCGGTCTTTGACAGTATTCCAGAGGTCAACTTCACGAAGAGCCATTTCCACAACATCAGCGCGCTCACTCCTTGAAAGTGATTTGTGAGCGTCGTGAAGACCCATACCAAACAGTACGTTGTCAAAGATAGAGATTGGTAGCGGATTTGGTCGCTGGAATACCATGCCTACGCTGCGGCGAAGTTGGCGGACAGAAACATCTGAATCATAGATATTTTTATCTAAAATCTCGATATCGCCAGTGGTTCTTACGTTTCCGTAACGTTCGTTAATACGGTTGAAACATCGAAGCAGGGTGGTTTTACCACATCCGGAAGGTCCGATTAGCCCCGTAATAATTCCTTTCTTAATATTAACGGAGACATCCATCAAAGCCTGAAAGTCACCATACCAAAGATTTAAACCTCTCGTTTGAATACTCAATTCATCCGCTAGGCTGATTTCCACTGGAGGGTATTGTGTTGTGCTAGATTCGGTGGCTATTGTTGACATTATCCAAAGTCTCCTGTCACATAATCGTAGGTAAGTTGGTTGACCGGACTGGTAAATATTTTCTCAGTCGGACCAACCTCGATTAGCTTTGATTTATTGAAAAAGGCTGTTTGATCGGCCAAACGGCGTGCTTGTTGAACAAGATTAGTAACCAGGATGATCGTCATCTCACTCTTTAGTTCTGTCAGCACATCTTCGATTTTCATGGTCGTCACAGGGTCAATGGCAATCGAAAATTCGTCGAGACAAAGTACATCTGGTGAATGCGACAAAGCCCGGGCGATCGTTAGTCGTTGTTGCTGTCCACCGGAAAGTTTGGTACCCAGCATATGTAACCGGTCTTTGACTTCATCCCAAAGCATTGCCTGCTTAAGACAGCGGACCACAATTTCTTCAAGTTCCTGTTTGTCATGAATTCCGGAACGTCGAGGGGCATACGCGACATTTTCGTAGATTGACATTGGCAGGCCGACCGGCAGTGGGAATACAACTCCCACTTTACGGCGAAGACCATAGACATTACGAATCTGTCTGACGTCTTTTCCATCAAACAGAACCTCTCCTGTGGTCTTGGCGCTATAAATAAATTCCAGCGTTCGATTAATGGCTTTCAGGAACGTCGTTTTACCAGCGTTGGCCGGGCCGATGATCCCAAAGATTTCGTTGCGCGGAATTTGAAGGTTGATACCTTGCAGAGCAATGTCTTTGCCGTAGTAGACGCTTACGTCCCGAAATTCTATTTGGTATTCCATATTGTTACCACTTCTTCCGTGCACGTAAGTAGATACGGAATCCAATAGACAGACTGTTGACCGCAATCACCAATCCAATCATTACCGCAGCGGTACCGAATTTGAATGATTCCGGCACGTTCTGCCACTGCGTGGAAATGATATAGAGATGATAGGACAATGCCATGAAGCGGTCATCCAGACCGTAGGGAACCATAGCATCCCAACCCGAATCGGCAATGCGAGATGAAATCATGGCTCCAGTGAAAAGGATCGGGGCAGTTTCACCGGCCGCTCGAGCGACCTGCAGAATAACTCCCGTCAGAATCCCGCTAATTGAATTTGGCAATACGATGGTTCGGATGGTCTGCCACTTTGTAGCGCCCATGTTCCAACAGGCAACCCGAAAGGACATTGGTACCGATGCCAGTGCTTCTTTCGTGCTGGTAATGATCACCGGTAGTGTCATCACTGCTACGGTGCAGGAGGCTGCCAATAAACAACGATCCATTCCGAGGAAATATACAAAAGCACCGAGTCCAAACAGTCCATGTACGATGCTCGGAACTCCGGCTAGATTGACCACGGCTAAATTGATGAAGCGTGTGACCCAGTTATCGCGTGCGAATTCATTGAGATAGACACCCGCCAGGATTCCAGTGGGTGCTGCAATAATCAAGGAAACAAGTACCAGGAAAAAGGTTCCGATTAACGGTCCCCAAATCCCGCCGGCGGTCATCTTTTTCTCCGGATTATCTAGTAAAAATTCAATCGATAAGGCCGGCCACGCTTTATATACCAGAAAGACAATGATTGCCAACACGGGAATAATGAGCAACCAAGTCATGGCGAGCGTACAGAATTTGACCAACAACTCGACTTTCTTACCGCGATGCTCCTGTTCGGTGGAAGCGAAAGGATTATTTATTTCACTACTCATTTCCCTGCACCTTAATTCCCTTGACAATCAGGTCTGCGGTTAGATTGATAACAAATGCAAAGACAAAAAGAACAACCCCGATGAGAAACAAAGTGTGATAGTGCATGTCACCACGAACCGCTTCTCCGAGTTCTGCAGCAATGGTTGCTGTCAAAGTACGAACCGGGTCGAAGATACTTGTGGGCATATTCACCGAGTGACCGGTACACATTAAAACAGCCATGGTTTCACCAATACCTCGCCCGATACCTAATAGGACGGCAGCCAGTAAACCGTTTTTTGCTGCTGGAAAGAGGACTTTGTAAACCATTTCCCAGCGGTTCGCGCCCAATGCGATGCCCGCTTCACGGAATGAATCCGGGACGGCCCTTAAGGCGTCTTCGGATACAGAGACGATAATTGGTACACTCATTAACGCTAACACGATACCAGCATTAAGGATGTTTAGTCCGACAGGTTCGCCAGTGACGTCGACAATCATCGGATTCATGACCACCAGACCAATAAAGCCCCAGACAACCGATGGGATGGCAGCCAGTAACTCAATCAGGACTTTTAATATTTCCCGTGACTTACCTTTGGCAAATTCCGAAACATAAACGGCTGCTCCTAAACCAAGAGGAACAGCTATAACCATGGAAAGAACGGTCACTGAAAGTGTACCCAACATTAAAGCGAGAATACCAAACGTTGGTTTCTTGGCGGATTCCGGAATCCATTTTGGACTCGTCGTAAATTCAACCAGATCAAGTTTCTCGACTTCTGCGTCAACTCCTCCCCCTATTTCTTCAATGCCCGTGATTGCTGGCAGGCTTTCTTTGAATACAAAGAAGAAGATCGCCATCACGAAAATAATTGCACTCCATCCACAGAGGTAGATAAGACCCACGATAGCAGGTTCCATAAAGTCAACCACCTTCTGAATGCCACGACGCAATGAGAAGTCGCTGTCAACAGTAGGTGTTGTCTCAGACATAGTACCGCTTTCGCTGTGTAAATTTGGAAAAGAGAGTTTCCGAGTCAGGTTATTTGACGGGAACGTATCCCATTTCACTTACGATAGCTTGGCCCTCTTCACCCATAATCCAATCTAGATAGGTCTGGAGTGTAGTGTTGGGTTCGCCAGCGGTGTATATCATCAGTGGTCGGGCAATCGGATAACTGCCGTTAATTACATTCTCAGCTGTCGGAGCAACCGCAGCCTCATCATCCGCCGTTTTGACTTTCAGCATTTTGACGTTATCAGTCGCGTAGCCCATTCCCGAGTAGCCAATAGCAGATGCCGTCTTCTCGACCATGGCGACAACGTCGGAGGAACCAGACAGGTCGATAGAGCCGAGCTTAAAGTCATTATCATTCAGTACTGCTTCCCGGAAGTAAGCATAGGTCCCCGAGTTATTTTGACGACTAATGCGAACAATTTCGTCGGATCCTCCAGGAATTTCAATGTCTACTTCACTCCACTTAGAAATGGTTCCGCCATCCGCATAGATGGCATCGAGTTGCGCTAACGTGATCTCTTCCAGTGGGTTGTCCTTGTGAACGTAGACAGCCAGTGCATCCTGACCAACGACGTACTTAACCGGAGCAACACCAAGTTCACTTTCAGCGCGAGCTTTCTCTTTATCCTTCATTTGGCGACTGGCATTGGCCATGTCAGCAAGGCCCTGAATAAGGCTTGAAATTCCAACGCCACTGCCACCACCGGACACTTCGATTGTCACATCAGGATGATCCTCTTGATACTTTTCAGACCAGGCAGCAGCCAAATTGACCATGGTATCTGATCCTTCGACTTGAATGGTTTGATTCTCTTCTCCGGAAGCGTTCTCGTTTCCGCCAGTGGAGGTGTCATCCTTTGAACCACAGCCGGTAAGGAGAAGAGAGGCTGCAAGCATTAGCGCTAGGCTTAAAGTAACCTTTAGTTTCATCATTTAGTTCCCGCTAATATGAAGAAGTTTGTTTATTAGTTATATCAACCAGAATCTAGAGCCAGAGTATGAACCAATAGATAAAACAATGTTAAGAAAGTGTTAAGATTGAGCCGCTTCAGTTTTAAAGCTCTAAATAAAGCAGTAAAAAAGCCCTCAGAAGAACTGCAGTCGTTCGTCTGAGGGCTTTGAATCGGTTCTA
>PAAT01000039.1 GCA_002698965.1 Rhodopirellula sp.
CAGTAATCTGTTGATGTGAACTCCGAATCGCTCATATATGTAATTTAACGGATTCGTTGGTTAGCGTCGCACACAAATCGAATCAAAGCCCCCTGCTCTTCAAGCGTCATATAATCCCAGCGTTCAATTAGAAGTGCGACAACCTGGCTGAGCGGCAATTCTGCCCCCGTATGTGCCCCCAGTTGTTTTACGAGAACTGGCCTTAGCCTATTAAATAAGGGGTAAGAGCCATACACCTCGAGTCCCTCATCGCCGACTAAACTCATCCTTGCTGATGGGTCAGGGCTACTCGCGTTGCCTGAAAATGATAAATGTACCAGCTGACTCCCCACCAATTCCGACATAAGAGCCTGCTTTAGATTGGTACTAAATAGTGGCTGAAGCAGTTTGAACTGCTCGATCATACCCTTCTCGTTGAACTTTGCCTCGAATTGTCGGTTGCCAAAATTTAGTTGCAACCCTATCATCTTCCAGACAAAATGTCGGTCCCGCTTGGGGAATCAATAGATGTTGCACCGTCTATCGGTTAAACAGGAATTCGGGTGTGGCCCGCAGATTTCCTATACTCTGGAGTGGGCGTACGGTATTGGCGGATGGGTGTTTGTGCTACAGGTTCTTGAGGATAGCCCTTCATAGGAAAGCACTAATATAAGAGAGTGAATCATGGCGGGGAAAAATATGGTCTATATGGTGTTCGCCGCTGTTTCTCTAGTTCTTCTTTACGCGGGTTGGAAATTGACATCCAGAAATGCATACGAATCGGCTAAATATTCGGTCGTGAAAATCGAAGAAAACATTGAGGTAAGAGCTTATCCGGACCTTATGATGGCGACTACCGACTACCAGCCTCGCCTGGGCAATAATGGAAGTTTCGGTCGATTGTTTCAATACATTAGCGGTGGTAATAAAAGTAATCAGAAAATAGCGATGACGACGCCCGTGATTATGCAACCCGGGTCATCACGCGAGCAAGGTGCCATGAGTTTTGTGCTCCCTGAAAAAGTGGCTGGAACAAACATTCCACAGCCCGAGAGCAAGCGGGTTACGCTCAACAAGAGGCCAGAAGGGTTGTTTGCCGTCATACGCTTTTCCGGCCGGGATGAACAAGAGCTAATCGCCAAGCAAAGTGCGCTTCTTAAAGAGTGGATACTGGATAACCATTACGAGATGATCGCTGAACCCGAGTTTGCCGGATATGATCCTCCATGGACCCCCGCTCCACTTCGGCGCAATGAAATCCTGATTCGGATTCAGTTGTCGACGCAGCCGTAACGTTTGGTGCGATGAGGAGAGTACTCCTCATCTTTGCCGCACATTCTATCCAAACGCTCCAGCAAACGGCTGGTGATCAAACTGACCGTTACGTGTATGAACAATTAGTGACTAGAAACTATCGGCTTTGATGTAGGCATCAATTACTGCTTGTTCTCCCTCTAGGCCTTTTTGTGAGTTGCCGTGTTCCATCCCCAGAACACCATCGAACTCATGTGAGTGGATGAACTTAAAAACGTTTTGATAGTTGATTTCGCCAGTGCCGGGTTCTTTACGGCCTGGATTGTCACCACATTGAAAGTAGCCGATCTCATCCCAGCATTTGTCGATATTGGAAATCAGGTTCCCTTCTGTGATTTGCTGATGGTAGATGTCAAAAAGGATTTTGCAGGACGGGCTGTCAACGGCTTTACATAAAGCATATGCCTGAGGTGAGCCCTTTAGAAAAGTACCGCCATGATTGACGAACCAATTCAGCGGCTCAAGTACCATCACCAAATTATGGGGTTCGAGCAGATCGGCACAACGTCGCAGAAGTTCGATTACATTCGCGGTCTGATAGCCCATGGCCAGCCGATCCCGACTTGTTTCGTCGACATTTCCGGGAACGACCGTTACCCATTTGGCATTAACTCTTTTCGCCACTTCAATGGAGTCCTGAAGGTCTTTTAAGACGGAGTCCCAAACGGCTTCATCCTTGCGGGCAAAGGTTAATTTTCCAATCGACCCATGCGCGACGAAAACCCCCATTTGCATTCCCAACTTCTCCATCGTTTTTGCGATCTTCTCCTGAAGATCCACAGGCCGGCTTTTCATGCCGTTGTCTTCCCATGCTGTGAAACCATGGTCTGCAGCAAACTTAAGCTGGTCGATGAGATCCTCTCCGGCTGAATTGCGAAACATGTTGAAATGGGGGGCGTAATTTAACTTGAATGTTTTCGGTTCGGCTTTGCTGCTGGCGTCAACGCTGGGATTGGTCGAGGTTGCAACGCCGGCGATGGTAGCCATTGCGGTGCTTGAGGTTAGGAATTCTCGTCGTCTCATAATGATAGTCCTTGTAATTGATTTCTCGAGTAGACTGGCAAACGATCACGTTGATCAGTTAAGCTCACTACTTGTTTACCGGCAGGGTTTTTTCAGCAGTTGGCATATGATTTGGAATGGTTTGAGTTACCTTTCCGGTAGCAGCCCATTCGGTACCGCGTTGAAGCGAGACAGCGAATCCCACGCAATTCATTTGTTTTACGTTATCACCCATTACTGTATGAAAGACTCGGCCTTTGCCGTAGGTAACTGTGAATAGCACCGGTTCATACTCTCCGGTGCCTCCGGTCGCCTTGTCTGAGTAGGCCGCTGCTAGCACGGTTAAATTTTCTGCGGGACCGCGCAGCCTATCATAAAGTTCGTCGGTGACGTGTCGCCACTTGGCTGGGAATCCTTTAGTGATTGGATGCTCTGTGTTGATCGTTTCTACGACATACTCATGCTGTCTGCCATGGCTGCCACCACGGCCAGGCGACGTGTCACGAACAATGCTGCCATTGCGATAGCGAATATAAGGGCCGTCCTTTTCGTTGCGTCCCCCCCAACCTCCTAAGCCGGTGATTTGGTTATACTCTTTCCATTTGGGAAATGAGTTGTTGGCTGCGTGAAAGACCACCAATCCGCCTCCCTCACGAATATATTTAACAAAACTAGATTGGGTGGCTTTGGGCCAGTCAGCTCCGTTGTAATTTAGAACAATTACGTCGTATTCAGAAAAATTGGGAGTGAAGTCGGCAGGATCATCTCCGGTGGTTGCCACATCAACGATGAAGAGGCCGCTTCCTTCCAGATACTCCCGCAATACCGGCGTGGTCCCTTTCCAGTTATGGTTGTTCTGTCCGTCAACAATCAAGGCCTTTTGTTTCTTAGCTTCTGCGTTGGATGTGCTAGCTAGTAACAACACAATGAAAGTGATCATGATTCGTGCCATATTTTTCTCCCTGTTTTTAAATGCCATTTGACAAATGCAATTAAATTGCAAACATGGACGCATTTCAAGATGACTGAGGCGAAATTAGTTCGAAAAGTAATGAGGGCGGCCGAGCTTCATAAACTTACATTTGGTACGGTTGCTTATTGAAAGCCCCCGCCTCCGGGAGGTGGTTTGGGCTTCATGGATATCGATGGAGCATGAAATCGTTCAGAGTACGGTGTTTTTGAAGAAGTGAAGGACGGGGCGCGACAGATGATATAGAAAAGGGCACTCTAAAGAAGAGTGCCCTTTTCAAAAGCTGTGTTGGATTTAGGGTGCTTAGTATGTGAGGACGGCATCCATGAAAAATGAAGTGGTATCTGCAGATCCGACTTTGCTGTAACGAATTTCGGGTCGCAAAGTTAAATTGTCAAATTTGCTCGATTTGATGTTCATCCCGACAGTGTGAGTTGATCCAGTAACTCCACCGCGTACATCTTCGTATCGTTGACCGATCGCTATGCGATCATTCAACTGGTAGAACGCACTTTGACGGAAGGCATGAAGATCGGCGCCGGTTTTGGTTCCATAGTAGAAGTTCAGAGTCAGTTTGTCATTCATTTCATGTGACAAGGTAAGGTCATGACTGTAAGCATCATTGATTACAGTGTTATTGAAAGCATTAAATCCAGAGAGTGAGCCCCGATATCCATTGTATCTTAGAGAGGTTTTATCACTGATATCCGTTTTGGCACCAAAGATAAGGGTATCGCCGCCTACCGTTCGGTTGTCGTTATTAGTACCAGTCCCACTGCCTGCCATTGTGTTGAAAGCAACATTAATCCCACTTGACCAACCGATGTGGTAGTCTACCTCACCGATGGTTCGGTGAGCCACAACACCGTTTAGAGTGTAGGGAGAGAGGGAGACTTCTGCGCCAGTCCGAGTTGCGAAAAAACGATCGCTGGAATAATGTCCGGTATGGCTATCGGCCAGGAAGTGCCCTAGCTTCAGGGTGGTGTCTCCGTAGTTGGTAGTCATGTAAAACTGGGGTAATGCGACGCCATATTTATCCCCGCTATCGAAGCCAGCACTGTTATCCCAATTATTACCATCGTTGTGGTGTCCTTGGAAATAGCCCGCGTCACGTCCATATAGAACGTCCATGTGGTACGAAACCTTTTCGCCGGTCTTGTTCATCGATAGTCCAAGTTGGTTTACACCGACAGTTCCGTCATCGGTAACCCCATTTGCACCACTAGCATCTGCTAAAGCTCCATTACCAATTGACATCCAGGAGTTTAGAGAAAATCCAGCAGGAGTTCTCTCCATCAGTTTGGAGAATATGTTCCCCCCGGACATTGCTTCATCGTTCGTGAAGCGACTGTCTTGAACCGACTCGGCATCGTTTGCTGCTTGATTGGGTTCACTGGCATTTACTGCGAATGCAGTAGTTAAGATTATAAACGAACTTTTTAAGAAGAAGCTTTTCATTGTTTTGTCCTGTCCATGATTCAACAACGGCTGGAAAGCACCAACAGCGTAATTTAACGACGGCTGCGGTGCAGTCTGGTTTATCGAATTGACGGCCGTTGGGAGACTAATGTTTTATTAAATTATCGTGTAGCATCGGGTTTCGCGGTTCTTTTAGTGGAGTGAAAAGGTTTGTTCGGATTATTTCGGTTTTGGTGGTTGAGGACAGTTTCTGGGGATTAGGGTCCGGTTTTTCAGAGGTATTAGTACGGATTCCCTCCGAGCCGGTAATTTCTTCGGCATGTTTTCTTCAAACGATTGAAAAAGTTACGATAGAAGGAACTTCACTACCACCGCGTGCGTCAAAAAAGTATATTCGGGATGATCATTACTTAGGAGCTTTTCCATGCCCACAAGACTGCGACTGTTTTTCACCTTCCTATTATTGTTTTCCACTACAGCGAGTTGGGCTGACGCACCTATCAAGGAAATTGAGGGACTAAAGCTAAAAATCTCCTCATCCAATCTGGGTGGCGTGCAGAAACCGTTGATGATAAGGTCGAAAGACGAAGCCGCAATCTATTTCGATGTTAAAAGCTCGGCGGCTCTAAAAAATGAGGTCAATTTTAGCAAACAGAAAGTTCTGGTTTTTGTTTGGCGTGGATCAGGCCAAGACCGTCTTCCGTACGTTGTGCTTGAGTCTTTTCCTGAACAGATCCGCTTTAGTTACCAACGCGGTCGCACGCGGGATCTCCGTCAACACTTCAAGGTGTTCGTTGTCCGCTCGAACGTCAAATGTAGTATCAACGGGCAGCCGGTAGAGGATAAAACTGGCAACGCATTGGAAATCAAAGAGAACGGCAAGTGGAGGCCCGCTAATTTGCCACTGGATAGTTTGGTCAACGGGAAGGCAATCGAGGTGAGAGTCCGCGGTACATTAGCACATGGTATTATTGCCATAGGCGGCGAGACAACGGGCACTACCATTCGCTTCGGTAAAACAACATGGGAACTCGACCTGCGGAAAGAAAAGTTGTTTGGTTCAACGGCGGAGAGACTCAATGGTAAACGCGTTGTGGTAACCGGGTCGGTTCGTCTTCAGAAGGGAGTTGAAATCGCAAAGCGAACTATCCTTACCGTTACGTCGATCGATTCAGCATCCTCAAAAGACGAGGTGTTGAAGTGATTGAGTGCAAATAGATTCGGTAGAAGAAATGAAATACAAGATATTAAGGATCGCCGTTTCATGCACCCGCTCTACCTCTTTACTGCGATGACCACCCGACGCCCAGTTCCTAGGCGCCTTATCTTGTAGAGCCTCCAGTTATTTTTGGGCGTTTGATGGGTCGTGTTAGTCAAAGCTGAAGAGGTGCGAAAAATAAGGGACGTTGGGCGTTTGTAAGAAACCTACTGCCAGACGGAGTATCTTTTTTTTAGATGAGAGCCCTCTTCAGACCAATGCTAAAATGCCGCTAGAGAAGTATGGACGCCTCAGCGCTCCCCTTCCGGCATATTGCTGTAGAAATTCAAGGGAAGTGCGAAGTTGTGGGTTTTTTATAACTCAGCGGATGGCAAACTTCTTAAGGTGCCAGGATGCTCTGTCGGGAAAGAGGTCTTTTATGAAAAAGTTGAATCGCTAATGCGAACGTTAAGACGGGCTTGCTGCGCCTACGTAAAGCAAAAAGACAAATCCAGCAGCCGACGTTAGCATCCCGGCAATTGCCAAGAAAAGTCCCTTGAGATTTGGCGCGGTTATGAAACGAACCCAGTAAAAGAGGCTGAAAAGTACCGTTCCCTGTACGACCCAAAGAAACCTTGACAGCATGAGCCCGTAGTTTCCCACATCAGGGACAGGGTAACCGGGCATCGCAATTGGTAATGTCAGTGCTACGGACAAGAGGAAAGAAACGAACCAGGGGTATCTGTTCACCAACGCCGTCGAAGGGGTATTTTTTCGAAAACGAAAGTTCGTAGTTAAAGCCTCCAGGATCGACCAAATAATCAAGGCGGCCACTTGGTGGCAAAAAATGATCACTAAAGAAAAGAATAAAAGAGATTCAAGTGTCATTAGATACTTTTCCTTAGTTTGAGATGTCAAAAACAAACAATCCTAAGTCCGTGATGTGGTATACAAGCTTGGCATACCTCGGCCGATAAGCTTTCAGCTGGGCCGTCAGGAGAACTAATTGCCGATACAAAATAGGCTTTGGGCCGACCTTATATAGAAGTTGCCTTGTGATACTGCCATCGAAGCATAGCAGGTGTCACTGATATCATTGCTCGCAATTTCTTCGTATTTTGATCCGGGGCGCAACACTAACGTTACTCCCTCAGCAGACAGAAGATAAATGCGTCCTTCGGCATAAACAGGTGAAGCCGAGTAGGTGCCGGAAAGTCGCTGCCGCCATACAATGTTGCCGGATGAAGCCTCAAGGCAATGGAGAATGTTGTCTCGTGAAATTGAGTAAAGGTAAGGTTTGATAAACAACAATGACGAGAGAGCTGCCACGCCACTTTTTTGCTCCCAGGCGATGTGAGATTTGGTCACGTCGCCCTTGCCACCCAACCGAATGGCCCGCAGGGTTGGAGCCTCAAAGCCGGACGATGTGTAGATTAGCCCATTACCAAAAACCGGTGACGGTGTAACCCCTTCACCCTGACTGTAGACTGACCAAATGCGTTTGCCGGTGGATGGATGGAATCCCTGTACGCGGTCGCCTCCCGCGCTGATGAGCTGACTGTCATTGTTGACGAGAATAGGCGTGACGTGACCAACACGTGATTTACCGCGCTCACCTTTCCAACGCACTGAGCCATCTTCGGCATCAAGCGAGAGGATAACGGCTTTTTCCCAGGGAACCTTCCACCCAATCTGAGTGTCCTCGCGACTACTGCCGTCGAACGGCATGATAACCTGGCCGTTAGCCAAGATCGGTGATGCGCCGAGACCATGCAGACTGAAAAACTCTACTTCGCTGTTTTTCCAGACAATGGAGCCGGAGAAGTCCACGGCGATGATCGTACCATCATAAAAGACGGAATAGATATGTTTACCGTCAGTGACGGGGGTTGGCGTGGCATATGAGTTTTGCTTCCTCATCGGACCTGGTTTCTGCCGGTGAACTTCTGTTTTCCAGGCGATGCTTCCATCTTTGCGATTAATGCAGATTACCTGGCACGAGACACCCTCTTCAGTGGATGCTGTAATAAATACATGATCTTCAAAAACAATGGGCGAAGACCATCCTTTGCCTGGCAGATCCGTTTTCCACTTGATGTTTTCCGTTGCGGACCATGTGACGGGCAGCTTTGTCTCGTTTGAAATTCCCTGGCCGGACGGGCCCCGAAACCGCGTCCAGTTTTCAGCCTGGACTGAATCACAAGTGGTGATGAAGAACATAAAGCAAAGTGAGATTCCAAAAAACGTTTTCATATGATTCGTGTCCTGCCTGAATTCGGTTAGTGGTGATGCATGTTCACTGATGATTGTAACTCCTGCGTGACGCAATGAAAATATTAGCCAGCCCAGCGGCAAGCGAGAGTGGCGTCCGCTCTTGTCGCCCATTCGCAAGATATCAGTCATTGGCGAATACGTACTTAAAACGACCGGTTTGTGTGGAAATTTACCACAAGCCCCTTGATGCAAAACGATTGCAAATGTAGTCTTATTGCAATATGTTCATGGTTAGCTTAAAGCCAGTTACGATGCAGCTGACACCTGTTTTTAAGCCCAGACCGTTTCTATTTTTGACGAACTAACTATTGGAGTTGCTCATGGGAAAGACTGAATCCTCATCGCATCCATCTCGGCTGCCAGTGACGGTACTGAGTGGCTTTCTTGGTGCGGGTAAGACCACGATGCTAAACCATATTCTGAACAATCGGGAAGAAATGCGTGTTGCGGTAATCGTCAACGACATGAGTGAAGTCAACATTGATGCATCTTTAGTACGTGACGGCGGCGCGGGGCTATCTAGAACCGAAGAGCAGTTGGTTGAGATGACCAATGGCTGTATTTGCTGCACTTTGCGAGAGGATCTCCTGGTGGAAGTGGCGAGGTTGGCTGGTGAGGGTAGGTTTGACTATCTGTTGATTGAATCGACAGGTATCAGTGAGCCGATGCCGGTTGCGGAAACATTCACTTTCGAAGATGAAGAGGGTAAAAGTCTCTCGGAGTTAGCTAAGTTAGACACGATGGTGACTGTCGTCGACGCCGGAAACTTTATGAAAGATTTTGGTTCGTGGGATGAGTTAACCGATCGACAAATGGGATTGGATGACAAAGACGATCGTAATATTGTCGACTTGTTGGTTGAGCAGGTCGAGTTTGCTAATGTCATTGTCATCAACAAGACGGATCTCCTTACTCCCTATGAGCTTGAACAATTAGATCGAATTATCAGGAAGTTGAATCCGAATGCTGTCGTCTTGCACTCGACCGAGAGTCGCGTCCCGCTATCGGAGATATTGGGAACCAATCGGTTTGAGTTGGCTGAGGCAGAGACTATGCCGGATTGGCTAGCCGAGCCCCGAGGAGAAGAGCAGACTGAGACGGAAGAGTACGGCATCTCCAGTTTTGTTTATCGCCGTGAACGCCCTTTACATCCCAAGAGATTGAGTGATCTCGTTATGAAAGGTGATCTTTATGAAGGCTTCTTCGCCGGAATTCTTCGCAGTAAGGGGTTGATGTGGCTTGCATCGCGGCATGACTGTGCTTTTGACTGGTCTCATGCGGGGTGTTCGATCCGTTTGGATCCGGCAGGATATTGGTGGGCAGCCGCTCCTGATGAAGAGTGGCCGGAAGACGAAGATCAGATAGCTGAGATCCGAACCAACTTCGTTGGTGAATATGGAGATCGCAAGCAGCAATTAGTATTTATAGGTCAACAGTTAGATCAAAATCGTATTGAGTCGATGTTGGACGACTGTTTGTTAACGGACGATGAGTTCGCTCAGGGACCGGCGGTATGGGAAAAGTACGAAGACCCCATGCAGCCTGTGGAAATTGAAACAGAGGATAACGTTTTATGAATACATCATCGAATACACCCGAATATGACGTCATTGTTGTGGGTGGCGGCGCAGCAGGACTGGGAGTAGGGATTGCTCTGAGGCATGCGGGCATCGAGAATTTTGTTGTGCTGGAACGACACATTGTCGGTTCCTCCTTCGCGTTATGGCCTGCGGAAACAAGATTTATAACCCCATCTTTCCCAACTAATTCTGTTGGTATGTTGGATTTGAACTCCATTGCCA
Source organism: Rhodopirellula sp. (assembly GCA_002698965.1). Taxonomy (GTDB): domain Bacteria; phylum Planctomycetota; class Planctomycetia; order Pirellulales; family Pirellulaceae; genus UBA721. The sequence goes on from PAAT01000039.1 coordinate 9,959, forward strand.
TAGGGGTTTCGCCGGCCTACAGTCTGGAGGTTGAACATCCCACGGGTCCGGAATTTGCATTACACCTGCAGGGTGTTGCCAGTTATTTCGAATTGCCCCTGCAAGAGAATACGGACGTCAAGAGAGTCACGAAAATTGGCGACGAATTTGTTGTAGATACAGCGGAGAATACGCTACGAGCCAAACACGTGATTTGGGCAGCCGGTGAGTTTCAGTATCCGCGTTTGAAAGGTTTTGATGGTATCGAACTCTGTCGCCATACGGCAACCATTCCCAGCTATAAAAAGCTTGACGGTGACGATTTCCTCATTGTGGGTGGCTATGAAAGTGGTGTCGATGCAGCATACCACCTTGCCCAGCGGGGGAAACGTGTGCGATTATTTGACAAGGGCTGTCCTTGGAAAGAAGAGAGTTCCGATCCGAGTATTGCATTGTCCACGTATTCGGCGGAAAGAATGCGGAAGCAGTGGTTTAAGGAGAATGTGGAGTTATACCCGGATACTCCGATTCAATCCGTAACGCAATTGGACGATCTGTATGAAGTCACTACCCATGACGGAAAGAAATTTCAATCTCCGGTACCGCCGTTAATGGCTGGAGGGTTTGATGGAAGTCACAAGTTGGTCGCGGATTTATTTGATAAACGTGATGATGGGTTCCCACTGTTAAGCGAGGACGATGAATCGACCATCGTCCCGGGTATGTTTCTCTGCGGGCCAACGGTTCGTCATGATAATCAGGTCTTTTGTTTTATCTATAAGTTTCGCCAACGCTTTGCGGTTGTGGCAAAAGCCATAGCCACGTCGCTGGGTTTGCCGGCAGAGGAACTGGAGAAATATCGTATCTGGGGAATGTATTTGGATGACCTCTCCTGCTGTGGTGAGGAGTGTGCGACATGTTGACCGTCAATGATAATCAGTATTCCACCGAAGTTGCTGACGAAACAATGCCAAGCAGCGTTGAAACTAAAGTGGAATCTTCCAACAAAACGGATAAACGGTTTGAAAAAATCCTCTCTGTGGAATGGCTGGGGCAAACACTAGCTAGTCTTTGCTGGATAGGCAGCGTGTTTGTTTACGGAATCACTTCCAGTGGTGATTGGTTGCAGCTGTGTGCTGCTTCTTCTTGGCTGCTGGCAAATATTGCATCTGCCATGCCAGCTAAGAATCATTAAAATGCTCGCGAGACTTCTAGGAAACCATTCGCTGATTTCGGACCGGGACCTCATTGATCGCGGGATTCTTCTATTGAGCCAGGAGATCTGGTGCTGGGGACGAGATATTCTTCGCCCCGAGGGCAATTTCCTGCAAGAGATCGGTTTCCGCCGAATTGAACCGCCTGAAGGTCATGATGAATGTTCGAGTGTTTATTCACTTGAATTGCCCGGTGACAGGGTTGTCGTGCTCCGTGGCTTTGGTGTGTTTTACGGGGACCGTCGGCTGGGTGGTGTTTTTCTGCCTCGTTATGAATTTCGTCCGCAGTATACCAAGGTCGCAAGATTGGACACTCAGCCTTGGTTGTATGCTGATCTGCCAGACATGAATCCACCTACGCAACGGCAACTAGCAAGTTGCGCTGCACTGACGTTAGATCTGATTGATTGGATAAGAAGTTACGAAGTAAATATCGCGGAGTTGTTAGGGGTTGGATATCGACGGTCAACATTGGTTCAGTGGGACAATGGTGAACGCCCGATCATCCTGGCGGAGGATATGCCTCGGGAGTGGCGTTTGCTTGGTATTGAAATGGCTGCGGATTTTCGATCTGTTCTCCCGGACGGTGACTCGGACAGAGGCCAGTAACGTGATTGATTCTGCCAAGGGAAATGATCCTGGCCGTAAATCGGCCCGCGCTGGACAGGGGTGGTGTATGCCCCAACAGGTTTTGCGATTCGGAGGTCGGTTAATGGAGCAGCAACTCTGGTGTTGGGGGAGAGACGTGGAGCGTCCTGAAGGGAACTTGTTGATGGCGTTTGGCTTTGATCGCCATCGAGACTGCGAGTTCGATCCTCAGTCTACGTGCTACCGATTGGATCGGGACGAGTTACATGTGTCCTTGTGGGGATTTGGAATGTTTTTCGGACGACGAGATCTTGGAGGCCTTTATGTGAACCGTTTCGACTTCCGTCCGGGATGGGCCCCGATTGAGTCGCTAGCTGAGGGGATTCACTGGCCCGAAGAACTACCGGCATTTGCGAGGCCAAAAGGGAGGTCGCAATGGCAGCGTGCTCGTGAACTCTGGTCTAGTTTGTTGTGCTGGATCGGAGACTATGAAACTTGGGTACAAGAAGCCGGTGGCCGAAGCTATCGCGATGAAACCGTAGAAACATGGCTTCGTCCTTTCGTTAGAGCAGACAAAATGTCGGCAGCATGGCAATTTCTTAGTAGTCAGGCCTGGAACCGCAGGAGCAAGCCACTAAATAGTTTGTTCAAACTCTACACAATACCTAAGGGGAACTAATGAAGAAACTACCTGTCACGGTACTCTCCGGATTTCTGGGAGCTGGAAAGACCACGCTTCTTAACCATGTTTTGGCAAATCGCGAAGGTTTGCGTGTTGCCGTCATCGTCAACGATATGAGTGAGGTCAACATCGACGCGCAGCTGATCGTGGGTGGTGAGGCGTCGTTAAGTCGAACAGAAGAGAAGCTTGTCGAGATGACCAATGGCTGTATCTGCTGTACGCTGCGAGAAGATCTGCTCGCGGAAGTTGCAGACCTGGCGGCCGAAGGACGATTCGATTATCTGTTAATAGAGTCGACAGGTATTTCCGAACCCGCGCCTGTCGCGGATACGTTTACGTTCGCAATCGGTGATGGTACCCCTCTCTCTGAAATTGCCGAACTCGACACGATGGTTACTGTTGTGGATGCGGCGAATTTCTTAGAAGACCTTCGTATTGGGAAGGATTTGAAGAGCATGAATCAGGCAGCCACAGAGGATGACCCGAGGACAGTTGCAGATCTTTTGACGGAACAAGCCGAATTTGCCAATGTCATTGTTCTAAATAAAACAGATCTTATTGATGAAGATACATTGGCAACGATAGACGGATTCATTGAGCACTTGAACCCGCATGCTCTCAAACTACGTTCAACGTTTGGACGGATAGAACCGTCGCGAATTATGGGTACGGGCCGCTTTGATTTCGAGATAGCTAAGCAGAGTAAGGGATGGCAGCTTACCTTACGAGATGATGGAGCAAGCGAAGTCGAAGAATATGGTGTTGCCAGTTTTGTCTATCGCTCAAGGCGTCCATTTCATCCACGACGTTTCTATGACCTGCTCAATCAAGACTGGGAGGGTGTGTTGCGCAGTAAAGGTTTTTTCTGGCTGGCCAGTCGGCTGGATAAAATTGGCGTGTGGTCACAGGCCGGGCGCGTTGCACGTTTGGATTTTGGTGGGTTTTGGTGGGCAGCGGTTCCCCGCGAACACTGGCCGGACTCGCCAGTCATTGAGGCGGAGATGGAAAAGAAATGGGATCCGGAGGTGGGTGATTGCCGTCAGGAATTGGTCTTCATCGGCATTGGCATGAACGAGGCTGCCATCTGTGATTCTCTAGAGCAATGCTTGTTGACTGACGCGGAAGTTGCGGAAGGAATTGAAGCTTGGAAAGGGTTAGACGATCCATTTCCCACGTGGAGTTTGACCGTGGAAGAAGCTCTCGCTGCGAATGCCTGAAAAGTTGGTTTTTGTGCGGGCCGGTTAATCTCAACAGGTTTGTTCGAGAGACTCTCAGCCTACAGTGTCTTTAGATACTCTAATAGCGCTTCGCGTTGGCGGTCCGTCAGGATCGCAGGATAGTCGTGTCCAGCATTACTTTTCCCTGAAATCCCCGTATTAAAATAACTTCGGCGAATCGCGGCATCAGGTTCAGCTGAGGGAATCTCTGTTACCTCTTTGATTTTGAGGCCGACTAATTTCTCATCAAACTCTTCGCCCTTTGGTTTCCAGATATCTGGTCGTTTATCAGGATGGAGAAGGTGCCAAAGTGTCGGAATGCTACCGTTGTGTAAGTAAGGTGCTGAAGCCCAAATGCCATCCAGCGGAGGGGCAACGTAACCTTTCGGATCAACGACGGTCTCTTGCTCCCCTTCCTCATTAGCGTGAGCAAACCAACTGCGGGAATATTTGCGGCGCCCTGCGACTTCGAGAGCATGGAGACGCACAGGATCGGTTCCGATATTGCTTAAGTCAATACGCACATTGGGGTAGAAGGGGGTCTCGCCATAAGTTCCATGACACTTGGAGCAATTAGTTTCAAAAACAACCTGGCCATTTGAGGCAAGCGATTCATTGATGTCGCCTAGGTATTTCGGAGCCCTCAATGACGAAATATACGATGCGACATCTCGAAAATCGTCCTCGTGTTCGATGAAAAAGTTTCGATCATTCTCTGGGATCATTAGGAATTGCATCAATCCTCGATGTCCTTTTTGGGCAAAGCCATCAATGTACAGGTTAGGGCGTTTGTGAAACGTCCACCAGACGGGCGCGTCCATGTCATGGTGGACGAAAGTTTTCGGTGGAGAAAATACGACATTTAGATTGACATCCCTTTGGCTCATTAGCCCCATGCCAAAGACGACGGCATTGGTGGTACCGTTTGTTGTCCCCAAAGGAATTACGAGTGAGCCGAGGTCCATTCGCGACAGAGGCTTTCCAAGCTGGAGTTTTGTTTGTCGGACTTCTTCGGTCAAAGTTTGTAATGCCAAACGATTGTTGGGGGCTCCGGCTACAGGTTTTCCGTAGACAGTACCTCCATGGCAGGCAAAGCAATTCATGGTCCAGTTACCTGAGGAATCTACCACGTATTGAAGGGGTTTTTCGGGATTGTCTTCACGCGGGGTAAGTCCGTACCTTGAGAACGCCATCTTCCGACGAACATCAGCCGAAGCCAAACGAGCCCGTTCGCTTAGAGTCTTTGGCCAGACTTTCCATAAGTTATCGAAAACTTCCTGCGAAAAATCGCTTTGGAGCAAAGGTGTATCTACCAGTAAGCGGTAACCGCGCATTACGCGTTTGGCCTCGCTCTTTGACGATCTTTGTAAATCAACTTCTTCCAGGCATTCAGCAGACGCAAAGCCGGCGTTCAAAAGAGAAGTAATAAGAACAGAAATGCTGAGGAAGTACGAGTATCTAGCCATGACCATCATTCTCCCCTACATTACCACGCTGTTCGCCTCGATGATCTGCATCGGCCAATTGCGAGGTGGAATTTACTGAAGCTAATACATCCGCCCCCTCCACTTTGGGAAGTCCATCTCCAAGTGTAAGGTAATCCTGGGTTGACATTCGTCTTAGCCATTTAACACCATCGACATCGAGATGGTTTTTCAAGGTGAAAATGCAGTCGCAGGTTAGGCACCGCAATTTAGCCGATGACTCAACTCGAACAATGGTGATCGTGGTGTCACATCTCGGGCAGAGAATACAAATATGGCTCATTGAAACACTTTATTTGGCAACTAAAGACCCCCCGGCAAGTAGGTGTTCTACCTACCGGGGGCATGCCCTAGGCATTCTAGGTACCGATGGGCGGAATCGATACCACTAATGCTTATGTAAGACGAGTTCATGATAATGAACAGTCTATGAAATACTAAAATACTCCGAATCCTTCGATAACGAATTCGTCATTAAAAGCGGTTTTGTTTCGAAGTAGACGAAGTGATCTTGCTCACGATTGACTTGGCCTGACGGTCCTGTAACAAACGTCTACGAGGGCAACTAGAAGCACCAAAGGTGTAAGTAAAATAAGGATGCTTTTATTTTGTAAGTCATTTAACATCGCAAACTCCTGATGAATCGGGCATGAGAAAAAGTGGTGGTCGCAATATCGCCGGCTAGTCCAGCCTGAGTTGCAAGTTGTCTTTTGTGAAAACCAGCGTTTGTGATCGTTTCGGTAACCGTGAAGTGAGTTGGTTTACGAGGCGGACATTCCGCAATACTGAGCGGGGCATCCAGCATTAAAACCGCAAAGCAAATGTTTGGATAACCGTTTTGCGGTTGGCTTACGAAATGAACCTGAGGAGTAAATTGTTTTCGGTAATCTGCTTGAAGTTTGGTTGGATTGGGCTAGCCGATCCAGACGTTAGGGCATCAATGGTTTCGGGAGCTGGTTTTGGGCTTCGCTCCCAGATGCCATGATCGGGCCTTCGGCACCTTCTCCGTGCCACGTGCCGAAGGCCTCAGGCAGCTTTTAATTGCGGGTCCAGAAGTTGGTATGCAAACATCCCGCATCATGTTTGATTTAATGAATCGCAAGCATGGGGATCGGGTATTGGTTTGAAATAATAGGTTTAGGATTTAGTCGGTTTCTTACGACCGAACCATCGTTGCCATTCACTGCGCCACTTTGTTCTCATGCTGGGACGAGGGGTGTAAAACTCATCATCGCTGCGTGAGTTCTCGAAGGAAGTAAAAGGCCACAGCCGCTCTCCCTGCTCCGAGATCGGAACCCAATTGTCTATCAACGAATCCCAACGGTATTCAGCCAGTGGAGTAATTTTATCTTCTATGATTGCAACGTGATAATCGAGAGGGCTCACGTCTCGGAAGTGTTCTGGCCCCCAGTCGATCTTATCTCCCCAGACCCAATCGAAATCTATCACTATTTCAGCATCGAGGGCCAAATCCCGGTGTAAAAAAAACAAGTCCGGGCTACTTTCCGGCGGAGTGGCGAAATGCCTGCAGAAGCCATTTGCGCTAATCTTGAGTCGGGGTTCTAAACATCCCTCGCTTCGGAGCTGGATTTGATGACTTAGGTTTTCAATATGCAATTCCCAACGACGAAACAATACGGGGCCATTCGTGCCCCCAGGAATTTGTTCCAGGCAACCTACCGTTTTGGGTAAGGAGTTGATCAGGCTTTGTGCAGCGGTCTCGAGGTGTTCCCTGGAGACCGCTGGGATAGAGTAGGCATCGTCATTACATCCGACCAGTAATCCGAGTAGGGTGCAAATTAGAGTTCGATAGATGGCAGTAAGGATTCGTCTCAAGGATTCATAACTTTTGAAGCATCTTATTCGAGGCTGAAAGCCCACTTAGAAAGGCCCCTTCAATTCTCGAGCCGTGAGCCCAATCGCCACAAATAACTAAGTTAGAACTTGTAGCGTTTAGACATTCGACGTTAAGTTCTCTCGCTGCGATAGCATAACGCCATAAGTGAGAATTTAGATAGATAGATGGCTGTTTGTTAAGTCCCGTTTTTGACCATAATTCCTCTAGTAAGATCTCAGATACAACGTCGCGAGAAGCCGTAATATTCGCTCGACTCCATTCCGTAGTGGCGTGAATCACGAGATCTTCGGTGTTCGAATTGCGATCAGGCTTTGTGCTGTTGCGACCAATCCATCCAATATGGCTGTCCTCAAGGAAAGCACCAACCCAATGGGCGGTCAAAGGGTTGCGGAAAGTGGCAAGGCAGGCCCAGCATGGATGCATTTCGATAACCCCTAAGGCTTTACTTAGCGTTGGCCATTCTTCGATTAATGCAGCAGCCTGCAAGCTGGGTGTAGATATGATTACCCCGTCATATTCGAGGGCCTTATCATCATCCTGAAAGCGAAGGCTAAGTTTTCCGGAACGTTCGGAAACCTTGAGGACTCTGGCGTTAAAGACAATTTCAAGGCCATCAGATAAATGTTTGCAAATACTGTTCATTGCCGGGGTGCCGACGTACTTTTCATTACTCACCGAGGATCGGCAGATTTTACCGTTTTTAAGATAAACCACTTTAGGGCTAGAGGGGGCATCAGGGTTGCTCCACGATGCAACCACTCCTTTTGACACTAAATCCTCTGTGAAGTTTCGGAAACGCTTGTCCTTGACCGTAAAGTACTGTGCACCGTGATCGAAGGAACCATATTCCGATCTGCGATTGGCTGTTCTCCCACCGACTCCCCTGCTCTTTTCGAAGACAGTAACGTCAATGCCCGCGTCACTCAGAGTCTGAGCTGCTGTCAGCCCAGAGATTCCCGCACCAATAACCGCAATAGACGTTGCCTTCCTTTTTATTTGCATGGCTTATTTTTCAATTTAATTGTTCGTTCGACTAGAGATTGCCGCATGTTGGCCACTATCCCACTGGTTGGCTCGATCGGGTTGGCTTGATTGGTGATAAAGCTGTCCATTGGGAGGCAACAGGAGATGATTACGCAGAAAGCTCATTGTGCACATCGTTTAAGAGTTAAAAAACAAAAAAATAGTTGAGATTTGCGAGTTTCGACGGTTATCAATGTGGCTGACTATACATCAGTTCCATTGGCCCCAAGGTTTCCGTGATGTTAGTACCTTCTTCCCTTTCGAACTTCCGTTGAAGGTATTGCTGAAGCCCCAGAGGCCGGGTCTGGCAATGCCAGGCCTCCGGAGTCGCCTTTGGGCGGCTCCGGTTCTTTTACAAACTCTGAGAAAATGGGATTGAATGTGCCGTCGTATTTATAACTTACCGGGGTTTACTAAAGTCCGACGAACAGCCGGCTTAAAAAATCCCTGATTCAAGAAAGCGTTTAAAAATAGCACGTTATTGGCTCAGTAGAAACTAACCAATTGAAACTAGCCCGTAATAATAGTGCAGGAGAACCATAGGGGTTGTTGGTTTTCCGTTCCCTCTTGAACCTCCGGTGGTTGGCTAATGCTACCGGAGGTTCTTTATTGTATTTCAACAAGTTTAAGAAATTGCAGACTGTGCGTGGCAGGAAGCATTGCATGACTACCTAACAGTCAACTAGTCGTTGGCGTTACTCTTCCGGGCCTCCGACATTTGGAATCGTATGTCGGAGGCCTTTTTGTTGATGCTTGCGTGGCCAGGGCTTTAGCACTATGTGTTTGTTTTCCGGAACCGTCGATTTTTCATCGTGCGTTTATTGGGCAACCCGGTAGAAAACAGAATCTCCTTCCTTAATGTCGAGTTCACTGCCTCTCGTAATAATCCAAGCCACACATGTATGACTCTGTAGCGTTTTTAACACTGGTCATGAAACGCAATGATTCCGAAAATAGTCTCGTATAAGGTTCTTTCCAGCAGCATTATCCGCGCCCGGTAAGCTGAAGTTGCTTGAGGCTCTTTATATGACAAATCAAATAAGGAATAAGGTTTTTAATTCTAAGGTAACCAGAGGAGCTTAATTATGTTGCTAACACCAAACCGGATAGGCCTCGTCTTAGTTACGTTGATCGTGATTTCTGGGTGTACTGATATGCAATCCGAACCAACCCAGAACACCACAGAAACACCAACGACTGAAGTTTCCTTATCATCCAATCAGGAATTAGCGGAAACGCTTCTTTACAAGGCAGCTGAGGGTAATGACGTAGCTCGTATCAAACAGCTGCTAGCCGAGGGAGCCGATATTGATTTGGTCGCAGGTAAAGATCAGGAAACCCCGCTTCATCGGGCCATTAGCAGGGGAAGTACGGAAGCCGCTAAAATTCTGATCGAATCCGGAGCCGATATCAATAAACCGCGTCGCGATGGGCAAACACCCTTAGAGATGGCCAGGCTTCGCAACCGAACTGAAATTCTTGTGTTGCTAGATCAAACACCAACGACTGAAGTTTCCTTATCATCCAATCAGGAATTAGCGGAAACGCTTCTTTACAAGGCAGCTGAGGGTAATGACGTAGCTCG
>PAAT01000040.1 GCA_002698965.1 Rhodopirellula sp.
CACTGGTAAGTCACGAGACTTTTCAAGAAACTCTCCCATCAGTTTATAAGTGGATTCGCCTCCGACTCGCCAACGGCTAAGCGCCACTGTTCGGGAGCCGCTCGCGAGCATACCGACCGTCGCCAGAAAGATTTCATTGCCACCGGCATGCTGTTTCAATCCAGACTCCACGCCAGTGCGGTATCCAGGCAGACACACAATGTCACAATTGCTCCATGGAATCTTCATCCAGTCATTGAGTGAACTACCCACGCGTCCCGGCGTCACGGACCATTCATAGGTCGCTGCATGCGTGCCGGCCATATCCTGAAACACAATCAGTTGATTGCTAACAGGACCTAACTGAGCCCCGGTACCCGGAAACTCCAAAGGGAGGACTTCAGCGGTATTGATTTGATCGGTAAATCCTTTTAGTAACTCTGCCCGTAGCTTCTCATCATCTTCCAGCGCAAACGGGCCATCGACGACACTGGTTCGGGTAATGGGGCGCTGATTGCGTCCATCTCCAAGTACCAGCGAGACGGTTGGACTATAACGCACCATATGGGTTGCGATCAGCGGATTTTCACCTAATGGAAGTAATTCGAACGGAACATACCATAGGAAGCCGTCAGGCACGATAACAACCTGCCGTCCCGCATCAAATGGATTTTCCTGAACATTACCAAAAATTGCATTTTGAATGGCTACCAGGCTTTGCTTCCAGTCCTCTTTGGCAAGCATTGTGGGAGTCACTTCGGTGTTGGCTTCGAAATGCCCCATGTGACGATACATCGTTCGCAGCGATGCCAGAATGGTAGCCGGTGACCCTATTTTCCAACTCTGATATTTTTCATTGGAAAGCATAAATCCATACAAAGTACGTTTTGTGGCAAAGAATGAAATAACTACCTGATTAGGTGGCAATTGAGCTTTGAGCTCTTTCATATTGTAAAGTGGTGGAAAACAAAACTCGGTTGGGTTTGGTTCCAGCGCCATACGCTGTAAATAAGTTTCCTGAGCCACCGTACCTTGCGCGAGAATCGGGAAGGTCTGTTGCTGAACTCCAACGTCATCTGCCTGCTGAGGAGCCAATGGCAGGTCCTCCACCTTCGCCAGCAATTGCTCTAACACCTGACGATTATGTTGATAATTCGGATACTTGTTAAGCAAAGCCTGACGCTGTTGTAATGCTGTCTTGGAAAGTAACTCTTCGGGGCCTTCAAGAATCCAACGCAAACTAAGTACCCGTCCTCCCATGGGCAATGTCTTGTAAAAACGATGGCGACGGATTCTATCGGTGATTTCAACGGCGCGTTCCACTTCTTTTCGATTCATTGCCAATTCAAACCAACGCTCCATCACCGGTTCATGATCTGACAAGAGGTACTTCAGAGTGTCTCTGGGACTATAAATCCAATCGATGGGCCCCGGATCCCGTAATACTCTTTCATAGACAAGATCCGCCGTTCTCTCGGTGATAGAACCGTTTTTAAACAACGCATCCGCATGTGCGATCTGTAGTAACCACGGAGAAGCGTCCGTTTGGAATGTCAAAAGTTTACTCATGGCCTGTTGGCCAGCCGCCAATTCACGTCTTTGAAACGCCGAAAGTGCATTCACGAACAGCAAACGAGCACCCATTTCGCCAGCACCCATTTCTGCCCGATTGATGACAGTCTGCGCTTTCTTCACTAATGCTTCAGCTTGCTGGTGCTGTTCTGCGGCCACAGCACTTTCTGCGGCAGAGGTATAGGTCGATGCCTCAAGCCATTCCGATTCGAGACGCGCAAAATTCGCAATCTCCGCGAGTCCCGGAAAGGTTCCGGGAAGGTCCCCCGCTGATTGATTCTTGACGCCCCAGCGAACAGCTTCTTCGACAACACCATAACCGTTGTACAATGCTGAACTAATGGTTGCTTCCTTGAAGTAATTCGCTGCCTGTTGATATTGTTTCTGCTCAAATGCTAGTTTCCCCAACTCCAGCAAAGCAAGGCCGGAGAGTTCATGATCCATGCGACCAAACGAAATCGACGACTGTAGTTCAGCGACAGCCGCCTGTGATTCTCCCACTGAATGCTTAGCAACACCTAACATCAGGCTAACCCAACCCTGTGTCCAATGATTCGCAACTGCCGGTCGTTGTTCCAAATTCTCGACGACTCGATTCGTCAGAGGCGATAAACGGCAGGTTACCCCTAGCAACTCTGTCCGTCGTCGAATTGCCAGCGTAAGGCAACGAACAATTTCTCTCGCATTAATTGGCGTCAGCATCGCAGGCTGTACGGTTCCACCTTGTTGGAGAACCAGAAAATTATCTAACCTACCCCTAAAGATGGTAAGTGACTCCGGAGTCTTTCCCATGACCATTTGGCGGGAGGAAGGTCCCCAGGTAACTTTTCTTGTGGAACGAAAGCTTTGTGGAAGTACGTTCGGCATATACAGACGCAGCATCCATTGCGGGTTATTTGCAAACAGACTTAACGCCATATCATATTGCTGTAATGCCAAACGGGACTGCCCCATTTGATAGAAACATTCGCCCAGCATGGCCCGATGACAAATACTATCAATCCATTCCCCTTCGGGAGATTTAATTCGCGAGGTTCGGTTGAAACCGGTAGCTGCAGAACGGAATTCCCCTTCATAAAATTCCGTCATCGCAGCCCAATAGTCGATTCGTGGATAACCGGATGATCCCTGTCCATAGCTGGTCGTCGAGCTAAAAAGACTCAGTGCCAGAAATAAACAAACCGCTGCGATAGCCTTGCCAATACGCAAACGTTGCTCACCTGAACGGTTAATTCTGAACTTGATAAAATCCATAGGCAGCATTGGTTTCAACCCCCTGCTAATATCTGGGCATTCCTGATTAAAAAATGAGTCGGTCGACTCCTTTCAGGCACTTCACACCACTTCTATTATCGGAGATTGCTGGTTCAGTGACTAAGTGGCATCTATCAATGATAGAAAGTGCACCGCTATTAATTCCAGTAAATTACGCAGCTTATCAGCAAGCGTTTTCCCTAGCTTATCTATTTGACCTATCCAACAATCTGAAGGTCCGGAATGAAACTCAAATTCAACTTCTAAATATTTATCAAGTTTTCAGACAATTAGGTCAAAGAAGCCGCTCACCACGGACGATTTGGAATCAAGTCAAAAGCCGAATTTCTCATTCAATGCCTAAGCCTCTTCCACAGCGAAGGGGATCGAGTTTGAACCATGTCCAGCAAATCAAAACAACTATTATTCAAAACCTGTACTGTTTTAGCCGTTGTAGGTCTGAGTGCGTTCACTGGTTGCCAAAGCCAAATTGGCGGTCAAACGCTGCCTAGTCCTCACTACCTTACAGACGACGTCCAATACTTCGCTCCAACGGGCGAAATGAAGCTTCAACGCCAAGCGGCAGTCATGCAGGAATACGAGGCACAACGCGACGCCGCAAGTAACTAACAAGTCAAATCATCTATCTCGAAATTTCCCCCCTCCATTCGGGATAGTTGACAGACGATCGAAAACCACCTTTCAATTCTGGGAATCGGAAGGTGGTTTTCATCTGCGCTGATAGAAAACGCATTCCTGAGTCACAAGCATTTGGCTAGATTCACTTTAGAATCTCATGCAATTGGAAATGGAATTTCCCAAGTTTGCCACCGTAATTACCGGCACCAATCCGAATGACGTTTTCGCCGACGGCAGCCACCATAGCAGCTTTCATTGCTTCCGCCACAACCTCTTGAGAAACTCCGTCCACGACGATTTCATAAGCTGCGACTGTTTCCGGATGTAGTTTGGATTCGACGCGTCCACGCAGCGTTGGGCAATAAGCATCAGAGGTTGATGCCGGTAACGTTTTATAAATTGAGCCAACTTTACTTCCGCTGCGTGCCACACCGCCCGGAAAAGGAGCAATCGCGCCTGCTGTTTTAGCAACAGCCTCAGCACCGCGCCGAGCCGCAGCCAACGCTGAGGTTTTACATGTCCCCTGAAGAATAATATTTCCTCCGGCGACACCTGCTCTTACATTGAGCATATCCTGCACCAGAAATTCACCATCCATCACCGGAATTCTCCAGTGACGATCGTCACCCAGAATCTTTGCTTTCTGAAAACCATCGCCGAAGAATCGGATTTGTTTACCCAAAGCCACTTGTTTGTCGCCGTCGGACAGGCCATCGTAAACCGCCGTAGAGGGGCAGGTCATGACACATTGTCCAACTCTGTTGGGTACAGCTTTTTGTAAGCCGTCGGTGGAAAAGCCAAAGATCAGAACCGCTGCACCCATTCGACCGTCCGGGGTTTGCTCTGCTGACAAATATTGTTCGACTCCGGTTTCCGCGTCACAAGCTATCACGGAGGAGCTATAACCGGTAAGCTCCTTCAATCCAGCTTCCAGCCAATACTCATCATCTGCCGTAATGATCAACCGGACATATTTCATTCCGAATGCTTCGGCAAAAGTATCTTCTATTTCGGTATCACCGATCTTCACGGATGTGCTCTCCAGAGTCTCAGATCCTGCTTCAAAGCAGGCAAAGGTTTATATAATAATGATGACTACAGGCTACTGGCTTGCCAAGTAGCTAGTGAATCGGCAGATTGATTCTTCCAATTCAAAATCAGCAGATATAATAGGGAACGTCGACCTTTTTATTGAGTTGAGTTTAGATGTTTTGTCGAATTCAATATCCTCGGAACATTACAATCAGCAGAATTTTCCTGATTTTCTCAAAGATATAAAGATATAAGAGATGAGTGACAAATTTGACGCCTATAGAATCTGGCTGGGGATTCCGCCAGAACATCAGCCTCCGAATCACTATCAATTGCTGGGCATTGGAGAATTCGAATCCAGTCCAGATGTGATTGAGAACGCTGCTGACCGTCAAATGGCTCATGTCAGAACATATCAAACAGGACCGAATAGCGATGATTCCCAACGTCTACTTAATGAAATTACTCAAGCTAAGCTCTGCTTATTAAAATCGGATAGTCGAGCGGCTTACGAAGCAAAGCTACGAGCCCAAAAACCGGTAACTGCTCCCATTACTGAGCAAGCCATTCCAGTCAGGCCCACGGCTCATCCAGCGATGGCACCCATGGCCAGTCCGACGGCTATTCCGGTCGGTCGAAGTGCAAAGACTTTAAATGCTGCGCCAGTCGAAACGGCAATTCCCGTACGAGTAGATAATCCTACAGCTCACCTCCCGAGCGTCGCTCATCCAAATGCCAAGTCAGTAACGCGTCGTGCCCGCAGTCGGCGAGGAAATGCCGGAGTACCATGGATTCTAATTCTAGGGATATTATGCGGAGTAGGCTCTGTCATCGCGATCGGTATGATCATTATGAAAGCCACGGGAATCGGGATGGAGTAGAGTAATGAGTATCTCAAAGCTACTACTTTCTGACGTTGCCTGGCCTGACACCAGGATTGAACAACAGCTCTGCGATGAAGCGGGAGTTGAATTAATTATTGCGTCAGACTCATCCGAAGAATCGTTAAGTATTCTGGCAAACGACTGTGACGGCATCATCACTTGCTGGGCCAATATTACCGAAGCGATCATTGCGGCTAGTGGAAAATGTAAAGTGGTAAGCCGGATGGGTATCGGCCTCGATAATATCGACGTTGATTATTGTACTAGTCAGAATATTCCAGTAACCAATGTCCCAGATTACTGTCTTCAGGAGGTTGCCGAACATACGCTCGCTTCGGTCTACTCGCTTGGTCGACACATCAACACATACAACCTGAACAGTATGGCCGGAAAGTATGACCGGGAAGTCACTCCACCACTTCGTCGTCTCAAAGGACAGACCCTCGGTATCATTGGTCTCGGAAATATCGGCCAACGGGTCGCTGAATTAGCAAATACTCTGGGCTTCCGCGTTCTTGGTTTTCGTCAGGACATGACGAAAACTGTTCCGGGTGTCGAGTTAGTCTTGTTCGAGGATTTGATCTCGCAAAGTGACTTTATCACGCTTCATCTTCCTCTGACAGATATCAACCATCATATGATCGGTGCAGAGCAATTTCAGAACATGAAATCCACAGCCTATCTGGTGAATACTGCCCGAGGCGGACTCATAGACCATACTGCGTTAGCAACAGCATTAAAAACCGGTGAACTTGCCGGAGCTGCACTCGATGTCCAGGATCCGGAACCACCAGATCTCAATACTGCTCCCTATAACGACCCACGTGTCATTGTGACGCCTCACGCAGCATTTGTTTCGGTGGAATCTTTGATCGAACTTCGTCGGAAGAGTGTCAAGAATGCTTTGGATATTTTGCTCCATGGGCAATCAGACCAAATAGTAAACTTCTGAATTAACCACGATTGGTCAAAGATTGACGAGCGGCCAACGCACGCTCCACCGCTTCTTGTGGTGTATCTGCCAACACCGTCATATGCCCCATCTTTCGGCCAACCCGAGCTTCGCGTTTTCCATACAAGTGCATTTTGAGATTGGGTTCAGCCAAAGCATTCAACCAGTTTGGCTCACCATCCTGCCACAGGTCTCCCAGCAAATTCACCATAGCCGCGGGGCGTATTTGCTCCGCCGATCCCAGAGGCAGCCCACAAACCGTCCGCACTTGCTGTTCAAACTGGCAAGACAAATGAGCGTCTACCGTCAGGTGACCTGAATTATGTGGTCGCGGTGCCAATTCATTGACTAACAGTTTCCCTTCGGTCGTCAGAAAGAATTCAACACACAGGACACCAACAACATCCAACTCGGTAAGGATCGTCCGCGCGATCTCTTTAGCTTCTTCCGCAATTGCCGGCGATACGTCAAAAGGTGTCACCGAGACATCCAGAATATGATTATGGTGCCGGTTCTCCATTGGACCATAGAAAGCCATCGCTCCGTCGTGAGCACGCGCAGCAACAACTGATAATTCACAATCAAAATTTACAAAACGCTCGAGTACCGCTTCTGCATTGTTAATCTCATCCCAGGCTGCTTGTAAATCATTAAGCGACTCCACTTTCACTTGGCCTTTGCCATCGTACCCCCAAGCCGCTGTTTTAAGGACTGCCGGAACATCCTCCTCCGTCACCTGATCGATCTCAGCTTGGGTATAGATTTCACGAAACGGCGTCACGGGAATACCGGCGTTACGCAGGAATGTCTTTTCACGAATCCGCTGTTGAGCGGTATATAAAACCCGGCCAGACGGATGCACCGGAGCGTAACGTTCTACCGCATCAATCGTCGCAGCATGAACGTTTTCAAACTCAAAGGATACCACCTCGACATTCTGTGCAAACTCGGCGACCGCATCTAAATCGTCATAATTCGCCTGTATCTCAAGGTCAGCAACATGCCCTGTGGGTGAATCACTGTCCGGAGAGAATACGTGGATTCGATATCCTAATCTTCGGGCCGCTATCGCGAACATCCTTCCCAACTGCCCACTACCTAACATGCCGATGGTCGCGCCAGGCAAAATAGCTCGGCTCATAGTACGGAATCCTCCATAACTTTTGCGGTTTGTTCTTCTGAGAATTGCTGTAGCTTAGTACGCAACTCTGAACATTCGTTTGCCAGCACGCGGATGGCTAATAAGGCTGCATTCTTGGCCCCTGACTCTCCAATAGCCAGAGTCCCAACAGGAACACCGCCGGGCATCTGAACGATCGACAAAAGTGAGTCCAAACCGGATAATGCCCGGGATTTCACGGGCACGCCTAAAACCGGTAATGTCGTTAAAGAAGCAACCATCCCTGGCAAGTGAGCCGCTCCACCAGCCCCCGCAATGATGACCTTAAGGCCTCGCGACTCGGCCGTTTTTGCATACTCCACAAGCCACTCCGGAGTTCTGTGAGCAGAAACAACCCGACACTCATGAGCGACACCGAATTGATTGAGAATTTCACGCGCATTCTCCAACGTCGGCAAATCCGACTTACTTCCCATGATGATGCCTACCAGCGGTTCATTGGCTTCCGTCACTTGATTTCTCCTTAAATCGGTCTGCCGGTCTGTCCAACTTCAACCAGCCAGAATTTTAGATTTTCATTATACGAAACTAACGTCATTTATATAGTAGCTGAGAAACTTGGTAAGCTTGTGTTCAACAAACGTGTGAAAGTCTCTATTCTGGACTACGATAATGAGCAGCTTCGTCAGTTGCCCCCTTAACTCATTTGAATTTCGAGTGACCAATAACAAATGAACCATTCTCAGGATGAACCATTCGCCGAACGACATCGCGGACGCGGTGCCGGAATACGTCCAGAGAACCGCTTTGAAAGCCTGCAAGTCATACAGGATTACGAACACCTGGCCGCAGAGGGAGAAGATCCGGCGTCACTAAACACTGAATACTATGAGGACGCCTCGAAATCAGTCGTCTCAGAGAATAACAGCCCGGACATTCCTTTTCGCTATAGCCTGAATCCCTATCGGGGATGCATTCACGGTTGTAGCTACTGCTACGCAAGGCCCACGCATGAATATCTTGGACTCGATGCAGGATTAGACTTTGAATCACGAATCATCATTAAACGTAATGCTCCGGATCTCTTCCGTGACTGGCTCAATCGCCGTAATTACCAATGCGAGCCTGTGATGCTCAGTGGCGTCACCGATTGCTATCAACCTATCGAACGAAAATTAAAGCTAACCCGGCAGCTCCTCGAAATAGCTCTTGAAGCCCGGCAACCGATTCGCATTATCACTAAGAACGCTCTTATCACCCGCGATATCGACATTCTTCATGAAATGGCGGTGCAACAACTGATCTTGCCGGTCATTTCACTGGCCAGTATCGACGCGAATCTCGCAAGAACCATGGAGCCGCGTACCAGTACACCTCAAGCAAGGCTAAGAGCCATTCGAGCACTGAGTACTGCTGGGATTCCCACTGGCATCTTAGTGGCACCGATCATTCCGGGGCTCACCGATAGCGGAATCCCGGATACTTTAAAAGCGGCCCGTGATGCCGGCGCAACCTTCGCAGCACGTAACATGCTCCGACTTCCACTATCTGTCGAACCAATTTTTCTTGACTGGCTGCACCACCATTTTCCTTTGCAGGAAGAACGTGTACTTTCCAGACTTCGTCAGGTACGCGGAGGCAAACTCAATTCGGTCGCATTCGGAGAGCGTATGTCTGGCACAGGAATCATTGGTAACCAGATCAATCAGGCGTTTGAATTGTTTCGCAAACAACTCGGTTATCTAGAAACATTTCCAAGCCTCAATTGTGCCTCTTTTTCACCGCCTACGTCTTCCACGGGACAACAACGATTATTTTGAACTGCGTTATTTTCATTTTTGGACCCAGTAGACCATCTTTTTCTTATTACCGTTGTCTTTTATTTTTTTCCTATCCCGTTTAGACCATGCATTTGAATCAAAAATGCAATCTTTTTTATTGATTGTATTTGTGCCATGAATAGCTTCAATTTCTTTTTTCAGCAATCCACTGGACTCGTCAAATGCCTTTGCCTTCTTAAGAACGGTAACGATTTCCTCCGTAGTAAAGTTAACAGATTGTTTATTACCAACCTTTACAACTTTCGTAATTCTAAACTTAGGTCCAAATGATTTCTTCACAATCGATCGCAGCGTGCTTTTAATTTCTTTTTGAAGTTCGTTATCCAGCGTACCGACTTGACCTGCAAACTCACTCATTTTTCTAAGGGAATCCAGAATAGCGTCTCTACTTGCATCCGAAATAGCTTGGGCAACAAGGGCTTCCGCTTCTAATGCTTTTTGATCAGCGAGTTCTTTTTCTTTTTGCGCTTTTGCTGCCAGCTTTTTAGCCTGAGCTAATGTAAGTGCCATGATCTTTTCCTAATTACTAGTCGTCTATTGATTTTACTACCCACGGGAAACATGTATTTCCATTCTTTTTAAACCACCGAATATTAGGTGGTCAAGTCTGTGGTGTTTTCCATACGTTGAAGGATGATCTCGTGTGGATGCGATCTAGTTAAAAAAGCTTAGAACAATCTGCGTTCACAACAATTAGGGAGCGAACAGGATGAACGGACCGACGAGGACCGTTGCATATCCTTTTTTTGTTGAACAAACTAACTTAAAACGATCATAGGGTCACTTTTCCCCGTAACGCCTGTCAACCAGTCAGGCCTTCAACCACCAACCCGATGATTCATGGTCACGATAAAACATTGTTTTTTCAAAATCTGTGGTAGTCATGCGTAGGCTCTGGTTACTACAATTTGCATGTAACAAATTAAGCTTATCCGCAAAGGACTTTGATCATGCTAAATCGCCGTAAACTCATTCATGGCTCGGCATTTATGGCCGCAGCAATGACCACACCCGGAATTTATGCTGAAGAATTAGTGAAAACAGCTGAATCTACCGAAGGTCCGTTCTATCCTGACAAGCTTCCACTGGATACCGATAACGACCTTTTGATCATTAATGATTCAATCACTCCCGGAGTCGGCCAAATCACACATCTGAATGGTAAAATTCTTTCTCCACTCGGAAGTCCAATACGAAACGCATTTGTGGAAATCTGGCAGTGTGATAACAACGGAGCCTATTTACACGCAGGCAGCGGGAATGCTGACAAACGTGATTCCAATTTCCAGGGTTACGGCCGCTTTCTTACCGACTCCAAAGGAAACTACTACTTCCGAACGATTAAACCCGTGCCTTACCCCGGACGTACTCCTCATATACACATCGCCGTTAGCCTGAATGGCCACCGCGTTTTTACCTCGCAAATACTGATTAAGGGCTCCCCTCTTAATCAGCGTGACGGAGTTTGGCGTAATCTTAAGGATGATAAAGCACGCAATAGCTTAGTAGCAGCTTTCAACCCTATCAAAGGCTCGCCATTGAAAGAACTCGAGGCGGAATTCGATGTTGTTCTTGGACAAACGGCTGAGGAACATCAGAACGGAAAGATTCGCGGTGGTATAGGCAAGCGTCAATGGCGCAGCAGGTAATTCATAAATGCTGGAACTTATTAAACGCAAACTATTCAAAATCATATTCTGGTTGTTTGTGTTAATCGCACTACCAGTCACCATTCTGATGTTTGTGGGTAGCCAGCGATATATTTACCGCGCTGAAGTGAAGATTAATTCGACCGCTGATAACATCTTTCCTTACTTGTATACTCCTGAAAAGGTTTCCGTATGGCAAAGCAGTCTAAAATCTCTTTCCCTCAGAGATAATGAATTCAATCAACCTGGCGATACTGCAACCCTGATCCTCGATGGTGGTGAAAAAGACCATCGAATTCCCATTACGATTGAAGACATTTCACCCAGTACCCACCTAAGAACCTCTTCTGAGTCAGAAGTTTTCAAAACGCAAACGACCTGGGATCTAAAAGCGGTTGATGATCACAGCATCGTCCGGCAGGAAGTCGTCTGTTTCTACAGTGGGATTGGACGATTTATGGCACCCTTTTTAACGGACGATGCAGAGAACCAACTACAGGCCGACCTCAACCAACTTCGTGAAACGGTGGAGACGGAGGCTGTTAAGTAATGGTTCCTCTTGTTGGGAAGATCACCGTTTACCCATTAAAGTCATTTGATGGTATCGATTTAGAATTCAGTGATGTACTTGCTTCTGGCGCACTGAGACACGACAGGCAACTGGCATTAGTGGATCAAGATGGGAAATACTTTAACGCTAAGAATTACGCGGATATCCATCAGTTCGAAAGCCAATTCCATAAAGATTGGTACAGCATGGTGATTACCCGACCAGCCGAGTCAGCTATGGAGTTCTTCGACTTACGGACGGACCAGCAAAGACTAGTTGAATGGATTCAACAATTCCAACCCAATGTATCCTCGATCGAGCACAATCCAGTTTCAGGACTTCCTGATGATCGCCAGGCGAACGGCCCCACTATCATCAGTGAAGCAACTCTGGAACTCGTCGCTTCCTGGTTTGAAGATCTCACGCTCCACGATATTCGCCAAAGGCTTAGACCAAACATTGAAGTTTCCGGCGTCCCTGCCTTTTGGGAGGACCGATTATTCGATAGTAAAGTCCCATTTCATATTGGGACAGCGCAGTTCATTGGAACCGCCCCCTGTCAACGATGCGTCGTGCCGACTCGTTGTCCCCAAACTGGTAGAGTAACATCAGGATTTGCTGATACAATCGCCGAGAATCGAAGGAAACTCCTTCCAGAATGGAGTGATTCTGATCGATTTGATCACTATTATCGTCTGGCCACGAACACCAGGCTGGCTGATAACTGCAGAGGCGGAAATATCAGTCTGGGGGATGAAATTGTTCTGGCCAGTAATTAAAGACCTTAGATTAAGACTTAAGGCATGCAGTCCGGTGCGATGCCTTTTATAATTAAATCGTTGAAACAACCAACTCATAGATGGAATTCGAACTGTAATGTTAAGACTAGGTGAATTCAAAAGTCGAAGTTGCGATGGTATTTCCCGGCGAGCCTTTGTGCAGGCCGGTGCAGCGTTACCACTGACAGCAATGCTGACCGGAGAACAGATTGCACAGGCGGCTACGCAAGCACGTGCCAAGACTGTTGTTTTTGTGTGGTTATGGGGAGCTCCCAGTCACCTGGACACCTTTGACCCCAAGCCAGACGCTCCTCTCAATTACCGCGGACCTTTCGGAACCATTCCGACAACGCTGCCTGGCGTTCGATTTACGGAGTTAGTTCCACAATTAGCGGCCAGAACAGATAAATTTGCGCTGATCCGAAGTAACGTCACACACGACGGCGGACACCCAGGTGCTGGAACATTCGGTTATACGGGGCACCGCGAGGGTCGAGGCATTACTATCCAACCTAGTTGGGGATCTATCGTATCTCGTCACCACGGAGCCGGAGCAGGTTTACCGCCTTATGTAATGCTATCGCGTGGTATTCCTCGTGACGTTGTTAAGACAATTGATGGTTACGGAGGTGGTGACTGGGGGAAAGCCTATGACCCATTCCTTATCCAGTGCGACGAATTAGGTAGCATTAACATTCCAGCCCTCAAACTTGTCGATGGTGTCACCCCTGACCGAATTGCCCATCGTCGAAATCTGCAAGATCAGCTCGACAAAATCAAACGCAATGTTACCGCAGACACTTTTGACGCCTGGGACAGCAAATCTAAACAAGCTTTCACTCTGTTAACCAACAAACAGGCTCTCGAATCACTCGACCTAACCAAAGAATCAACTGAACTTCGGGAAAACTACGGCCAGTCCTCCTTCGGACAAAGCTTATTACTGGCTCGCCGTCTGGTCGAAGCGGAAGTCCCGTTTGTAAATGTGAGTTGGAGTGAATTCGTCGAAGCATTCAGCCCAAACACTGACTTTGGCTGGGACACCCATGTTAAAAACTTCGATTTACTACCGAATCGACACTGCCCGGTTCTCGATACAGCGTTCTCCGCCTTCTTAGATGATATGTATGACCGCGGATTAATGGACTCCACACTGGTGGTTTGCATGGGCGAATTCGGAAGGACACCACGAATTAATAATCGAGCTGCTCGTGATCACTGGCAACATAACTACTTCTCTATTTGGGCTGGAGCTGGAGTAAAGACAGGACAGGTCATTGGTGCTAGTGATGCTAAAGCTGAACGTCCGGTCACACGAAAAATTGAGCCCACAGGAGTCGGTGTAACCATGCTCGACTGTATGGGTATCGACAGTATTGCGCGAGCAGAATTGAATGTGCTGCCGGAAGGAGAATTCATTCATGAACTCTTCTAAGCAAACTCGTGTCAATGGATTATCGATACGACTAGCAATATTGCTTATCATCGGTTTGAGCCCGTTTGCTGATGCTGCTGAGCCCATGCGGCTAACCAGCGATGGCAAAATGAAACAAGACCTTTGTTTTACTCATGACACCCAAGAACTTATTTATTCCGTGCTGAAGACTCCGCAACTGATCAAACTTCAGCGGCTAAATCTCGATTCCGGAACCGTCGAAGATTTTCATACCAGTGCTAATACGAATGAAATCTATATCGACTTTGCGAAGGACATGAAGCATTACGCTTATATTCGTAATGACGGTAATCTTCATACGGTTCTTCAAGTACAGGACGTCGAAAACGGTGAACTCCATAGCCTGAATCCAGGTGGTGGTTTTGCTTGTGTTCGAGCATTAACGATCAGCCCTGACGGGCAAAACGTCGTTTACTCATTCCCCGAAACAAATGGTTCGCAACAGCTATGGCAAACCGATAACAAACTGCAAAATAAGACCGAACTTACGAAAAGTGACTTCATCGACGCTTATCCTCGGTTTTCTCCAACTGGAAACGTCCTTACTTTTACCTCGACTCGTAGTGGTAACTTTGACATCTTCCGCATGTCTGCCGATGGCACCGGTATATTCCAGCTTACGGACCATCCTGGGATCGACACTCGTCCCTCATTTTCACCGGATGGTTCAAAAATTGTCTATACGAGCCTCCGTCAGGGGAACTACGAAATTTTCATCATGAATGCGGATGGTTCGAACCAAAAGCAGGTTACGAGCAACTCCGGAAAAGATGATTTTGCCTGTTGGCATCCGGATGGTAAACGGATTGTTTATGTAGGTGAAGTTAAAGGAAAAAGAGATATCTACAGCATCTCCGTTCAGGATATGCTGGATTAGATTGCCAGCCGATCCGTATTCCAACAACTCTTTGTCGACAGCTACTACTGAAGCTGAGTACCTTGCTGTTGCGGGGGAGAGGCAATGGAGGCTGGAGGTATCTCCCGTGCACTCGCGCTTTTCGGCCCATCGGTCTTGATGAGCATTCCATCTTTAAGTACTTCTAACGACACAACCGAATCGTTTGCATCGTAAGTAACCTGAGCTGCTATGGTTGGGAAATTAGCTTCCGACTCAACGGGATAGGTCAGCACTTCAGAAATCCCCCCAGTCAGTACGAAGGCGGCCCCATATCCAGCCGCTCGCAAATAGTTCAGCTCTTTGTGCATCCCCTGCTTAAACACAAAGATATCGACTCGCTGGCCATTTCGGTATTCCGTTGTAACAGGTGTTCCTACCTCAGCAATTAAATGCAAACGAGCTGTGCCGGCCTGAAAAATATTAAGATTCTTCTTATCCGGCGCCTGCATCGCCTTTTCCACAGAACAACCAGCAGCAATAACCAGAACTAGTAGAAGAAGGATGTGAGTAGTTGTTTTATTCACCGATGAGCTCCCAGAGAATCATGAACTAACAGCACTTTTGACGCCGAAAAACAGGCTCCAACCTGTCGTGCAGATTGTAAGAGACAAGAACACTTCCAAGTAAGACCAGTTCTCTATTGACCGGGAAGCTCCGGCGTATTTCAGCTATACTGAAGACTGTAACTTTACGGGAGAAAAACGATCTATGTTGCGATATTCATTGCTTAGTTTGGCATGGATACTCATTCTTGCCCCTACTCATGCACCGGGTCAGGAAATTGACTATACCCGCCAAATCAAACCGCTCTTAAATCAGCACTGCGCGGATTGCCATGGCATAGATTTGCAAGAAGGTGGCTTTCGTGTTGATACGGGTGGACTGGTTGTACGAGGTGGTGACCGGGGTGTCTCAGTGGTTGCAGGCAAACCTGATGAAAGTCTAATACTGAAAGTCTTGCAAGGTGAGGGAGAAATTCCTCAAATGCCTCTCGAATCAGATCCGTTAACGGATACGCAGATCAAATTGATCCGAGATTGGATTGCTCAGGGTGCCAAATTATCTGAGGAAGAAGCATCCACCACTATTACCCGCCGCCGAAGCAGTCACTGGGCATTCCAGCCTATCGTTCGTCCGGACGTACCAAATCATACCCATGACGAATGGGGAAAGAATGGAATTGATTCTTTCGTCTTACAACGTCTTCGTAAGGAAGGGCTGTCTCCTTCCAATCAGGCAGGCAAAGAAACTTTGATACGTCGTGTTTACCTCGACCTACTTGGCATCCCTCCGACTCCGGAGCAAATCGAATCGTTCGTGAACAACGAGACCCCCGACGCGTACGACCAAATGGTTGAGTTGGTTCTATCATCTCCACGGTACGGTGAACGTTGGGGCCGGCACTGGCTGGATCTCGCACGTTATGCTGACTCGAACGGATTTACGATCGACGGTCCGCGTGAGATCTGGAAGTATCGTGACTGGGTTATCAGTGCCTTCAATGCGGATATGCCGTTTGATCAATTCACACATGAACAGATGGCCGGGGATTTAATGAAAGAACATACGACGTCTCAATTGATTGCGACCGGCTTTCATCGCAATACGCTTATCAATCAGGAAGGGGGGACAAGCGACGAACAATTCCGAGTGGAAGCTGTGGTCGACCGGGTTAATACCACCGGTGCTATCTACCTGGGATTAACGGTCGGCTGTGCTCAATGCCACCAACACAAATATGATCCAATTTCACAACGTGACTTCTATCAACTGTACGCAATCTTCAACAACACCTCCGACAATAATGATGCCAGTGGTTCCGGCCCTAAAATTAGTGTTCCCTCGGATAAACAACTGGCACAACGCGAGCAATTACAGACGGATCTCAAGGCAGCTGAAGCACCACTTGCTGAACACGACAAAGCATTTATGGCAGGCTTCGACGATTGGAAAGCCAAATTACTGGCAGCAGAAGAAGTCGAATGGAAACGTCAGAGTCCAGCCGACTGGACAACGGACAAGGGTGCTGTCCTCAATAAAATCGAAGAAGACCAGTTACTAGTCGACTTTAGCGTACCGGCCAATGACACTTATATCGTTCACTATGATATCGACGTCGATCAGCTTACGGCGATTCGACTGGAAGCCAACACGCACGACAGCCTACCTGAATCCGGGCCGGGTCGGGCAGGAAACGGTAATTTTGTCCTTAGTGAATTCCACGCGTTCATCACACCGGAGGGTGGAGATAAGGTGGAAGTGGAATTAGGAAGGGCCATTGCAGATCATTCTCAGGATGGCTATCCGGTCTACCATTCGATTGACGGTAAGGACAACACCGGTTGGGCCATTAATGTAAAGTCCGGTTCACTTAATGTTGATCGCCAGGCCATCTTTATGCCCGCTAAAGCTGTCAAAGTGAACGGCAAAGCCCGACTAACAATCACGATGTTCCATAACAACACTGCCCCTAATTATCTCGTCGGCTGTTTTAGCCTTTCCATCACCAATGAAGATCCCGCCTTACTGGATACCCCCGCCAGTATTGTTGCTCTCTTAAAGGAAAAAGAACGAACGAAAGAAGAAGATATACAGATCGTCGAAGCCTATAAACAGACCGATCTTACACGCAAAGACCTGGTATCAAAAGTTGACTCACTTAAGTCTCAGCTATCAGCGTTAGAAAAAGCTATTCCCACGACCATGGTGATAGCAGAGTTGGATGCGCCGAGAACCACACACATTCAGATTCGTGGCGACTTCCTCCGCAAAGGTGCTGAAGTGAAAACCGATGTTCCTGAAGTTCTCCCTCCTATTTCCACTCAAAACAACTATGTCACACGATTAGATTTCTCGCACTGGCTCATGAGTAATGAAAATCCACTCACTGCTCGTGTCACCGTCAATCGATTCTGGCAACGATTGTTTGGATTAGGAATCGTGCGCACCGAAAATGACTTCGGGATACAGGGCGAGTTGCCTGAACATCCTGAACTTTTGGATTGGCTGGCCTCAGAATTCCGGGATTCAGATTGGAGCATGAAAGCTTTCCATCGACTGGTACTGACTTCAGCCACCTATCAACAGTCATCCAATATGACCGTTGAATTACTCGAAAAAGACCCCGATAATCGGCTACTTGCTCGTCAGTCACGTCTCCGTCTGGAAGCTGAGGCAATCCGTGACTGCAGCATTCAGGCTGCTGGTATCCTCTCAACCAAACTCGGAGGGAAAGGCGTTTACCCCCCCCAACCTGAAGGAATTTACATTCTTACTCAACAAAAGAAGGCCTGGCCGGAAAGTAAAGGGGATGACCGTTTCCGCCGGGCAATGTACACCTATTTCTGGCGTACTAGTCCATATCCGCTCATGCCAACATTTGATGCTCCGGAAGCAAATACAACCTGTACTCGCCGCTCACGAAGTAATACACCGCTGCAGGCGCTTACGTTAGCCAATGACAGGGCATTCTTCGAATTTGCTCAGATGCTAGCCGAACAAGTCCTTAAGTCAGAAGATTTAAGTGAGTCTGAAAAAATCAATCTGGCATTTCAACGAGTTTTAACTCGAATGCCTACTCCGTTCGAACAGGTTCGGTTGCAGCAATTTCTGGACCAACAGAAAATATGGTACGCCGAACATCCGGAAGACGCGAATGTCGCAGCTCCCGGACACCTCCCCACGGACCTGACAGCAAGTGATGCTGCTGCATGGACAGCATTGTCTCGCGTTTTACTAAACCTCGACGAATTCATTACTCGGGATTAAGACATGTCACTTGAACAACTTATCGTTCGCGAACAAACACGACGCCATTTTTTCTCCAATACCGGGTTAAGCATTGGATCGCTGGGGCTTGCTTCACTCCTGGCGGATGGAGATTTACAGGCTGCTGATCAGGCCGACCGAAAGACAAATCCACTGGCACCGCAGGATCCACATTTTGATGGTAAAGCCAAACGAGTGATTTACCTTTTCATGGCGGGTGGCCCCAGCCAACTCGAACTCTTCGACTACAAGCCAAAGCTTCAGGAAATGGATGGGGAGGTTATCCCTGAGTCTTACGTGGAAGGAAAAAACTTCGCCTTCCTAAAAAAAGACGCGCAGTTGTTAGGAACAAAGCGAAAATTTCAAAAGTGGGGCGACAGCGGGCAGGAAATGTCCGAATTACTTCCCCATTTAGGTGAACTGGCGGACAAAATCGCCATCATACGATCCATGAAGACAGAAGTCTTCAATCACGGCCCTGCCAAGCTATTCATGAATACCGGATTCCAACGATTCGGCCGACCCAGTATGGGCGCCTGGGTCACCTATGGAATCGGTAGTGAATCAAAGGACCTGCCAGGGTTTGTCGTGATGCACTCAGGGCCACGAGGACCCCGTGGCGGAACACCTCTTTGGGGTAGCGGTTTCCTGCCGACTACCTATCAAGGTGTGCCTTTTCTCAACGGTGCCGATCCAATCCTCAATCTTGCCACTCCCAAAGGAATTAGTCCGCAAGGGCAGGGCGACTTTGTGAACGCTCTAAAGGATCTTAACGCCGCCCGACTCGAACAAATTGGTGATCCGGAAATTGCAACTCGAATCGCAACTTACGAAATGGCATATCGGATGCAATCCAGCGCTCCGGAACTGATGGATTTATCCAAAGAGACGCAGGATACCTTGGATTTGTATGGCATCCAGGATACTGGTAAACCATCATTCGGCCGTAACTGTCTTCTGGCCCGACGTCTGGTCGAGCGTGGCACGCGATTCGTACAACTTTACCACACGGACTGGGATCATCATGGAAATGCCGGTACCAACCTGAATGAAGCTTTGGACGCTCGTTGCGATGAAGTGGATCAACCCGCTGCAGCTCTGATCAAGGATCTTGAAGCGCGAGGATTATTAGAAGATACGATTATCGTTTGGGGTGGAGAGTTTGGTCGTACACCACAAGGTGAGCCTCGTGATATGCTGGGACGGGACCATCACATCGAAGCCTATTCCATGTGGTTATGCGGCGGCGGAATCAAAGGAGGCGTTACCGTCGGTAAAACGGATGAGCTTGGTTACTATAGCGTTGAACAACAGGTGCACGTGCATGATCTTCAAGCAACCATTCTTCATTTACTGGGGCTGGATCACGAGAAGCTGACTTACCGTTTCCAGGGACGGGATTTCCGACTGACAGACGTGGGCGGCCATCTGGTCCACCCAATCATCGCTTAACGAAGAACTTAATCTTCTTTAGTCAGCTCAATGTATTTCTGAGCGTAACGACGTCCTAATTCAAGAATGCTCTTGCGGTCAAAATGAACACCATCGAATACGGTAAGATCTTTCGCTGAAACCGAGGCGGTATTGGGAATAGACTTGCTTATCATGCGAATCTTTTCGTTGACTGGCTTATCTCCATAAACTTCTCCGGCAATAAACAACAAATCCGGCTGCCCGGTTTCGTCACGCAATGCATTGATCACAACCGTTAGTCGATTCAAATAATCCGGATCGGTCGCATCTGCTTCTCCCTGATGCCAAATCACCGCTGCCAACGTCGGACGACCCACTTCTTTCCAGCGTTGAATCGACGTTAAAAACAATGGCTGATCGGGCTGCCATTGTTTGACGGAAGTACCACCTCGCGCGTTTACAATAAGGCCCACTGACTTCTCATTGAAATGAGTTGCCATGGCCGGCCCAAAACCCGCGCTCGGGCCCATTCGCTGCATTGAGATATCTTTTCTTAGCGTCGAAAAACGATTGAGCGGATTAGCAGCTTGCTCCCATTTCGAATCAGCATTTAACAACTGAACCCCTGCCAAGGGTTTTTTATCTTCGTCCAGCATCTTCGCTCTACCCGCCATATTGGATTGGCCAATCATCAAGAACACATAATCCGGCTGATCCGCAGCCAACAACGGTGCTTGCAAGATTAAAAATGCTAAAACGGTGGGGCTAAAACGCGTTACCATATGGCTATCTTTACGGGAATATTCAGGGGCGACTGTTTTCTAGTGTAGCAGTTTCTCCTTCGAGATTATGAAAGCAAATCAGTTTGATATAATTGGGGACAGTGGATTTCACATACGCCATGGTACCCAAATACAAATCAAGGTCTGTTCAGGACTCATGAAACACGCAACTCTATTTATCGCTCTTTCTTTATTCATTCCATCCGGCTGGCTCCATGCGCAACAGGACGAATTAGAATTTTCAACCGCTCAGCTGGAATACTTTGAAGCGGAAATTCGTCCACTTTTGGTAAAGCACTGTTATGAGTGTCATAGTAGCAAATCCAAGGAAATTAAAGGGGGACTGCGTGTCGATGCCCGCTCGCTACTTCTTAAAGGAGGTGACACCGGACCGGCTGTTGAACCGGGTAACGCGAAGAGCCTTTTTCTGGATGCTGTAAATTATGGTGATATTTACCAGATGCCGCCCAAGTATCGATTGGCCAAAGAAGATGTCTCAAAATTCACTAAGTGGATTAGCGATGGTGCTGCCTGGCCTGAGGAAGCCATTGCCAACGTAAATACTGGTGAAAAATTCGACTTAGTGCAACGCATGAGAGATCACTGGGTTTGGGAAAAACCGGTTGATCATCGAACGCCTAAGGTAAAAGATCAGGACTGGACCCGTCGCAGCCTGGACAACTTTATTCTCCAAAAGATTGAAAAGGCAAACCTGTCACCTAATCCCTCTGCCGCAAGATCAGCACTCATACGCAGAGCTTATTTTGATTTAGTCGGTTTACCTCCCAGCCCTGCTCAAGTGAATGCGTTTATTGACAATCCTGCAGCAACCCAAACCGCATTTGAAAAAGTTATTGACGAATTACTCGAATCGCCGCACTTTGGTGAGCGATGGGCAAGACACTGGATGGACGTCGTCCGCTATGGGGAATCCTATGGGCATGAATTTGATTATGGTGTCCCGCACGCGCACCAATATCGTGACTACTTAATTCGAGCTTACAATGCCGATGTACCCTACGATCAATTTATAAGAGAACATATCGCTGGTGACTTATTGACCGAACCACGATTGAATGAAAAAGGATTCAATGATTCCGTGCGAGGCACCGGATTCTGGTGGCTCGGGGAGGCTGTCCACGCCCCTGTTGATGTCAGACAGGATGAAGCTGACCGCATCGACAATCAAATCGACGTCATGGGTAAGGCTTTCCTGGGGATGACCATTGGCTGTGCTCGATGCCATGATCACAAATTCGACGCGATTAGTACAAAGGACTACTATGCCCTGACAGGGTTTATGCAAAGTTCACGGCGAGACATCCGAACCGTTTATCCAGAAACGGTGATGAAGCCATTAATCAAAAAAATGGCGGATGCTCAGGCCAAACTTTCATCCGATGTTGCTACCGGCATTTCACCACAGTCCCTGCTCTCCGGACAGGATTTTGCTAAGTATCTAATGGCTGCCAGAGAAGTCATCTACGGACAGCCTAAAGAAGGCGAGAATCGGGACAAGGCTGTTCTCTTTGAAGACTTCGAAGACGGCAATTTTGAAGGCTGGACGACCGAAGGAACGGCATTCGGGAATAAACCCATCACCAAAGAGACTCAGGCAGACTATCAGGGTGACCAAAAAGCCATCGGGAAAGGCTGGGCTAATTCACATAACATTCGGGAAGGAGGGGATACAGGCAAAGGGGACTCTCATCAAGGAAAATTAATTAGTCACCCCTTTAAGGTCGACCATCGCTTCATTCACTTCATGATCTGTGGCGGAAACCATGCTGGCAAAACATGTATTAATCTTGTCATTGACGGAAAGGTCATCTTTTCTCAGACAGGTTTCGCTACGAATGTATTCCGCCCGATCCATTGGGATGTCACCGAGTATCAGGGCAAAATGGCGCAGATCATTGCGATAGATGCTCAACAGGGAGGTTGGGGAAACATTGGATTAGATCACATCGAATTTAGTAATTACCCGACTGCCACCCAACAAGGACGGTCCGCTGAGAAGGTAGCTAAAGAACTAAAAGTTAATTCCAGCTTACTTGCTCGCTGGGTTGTCGCACTCACTGCAGATGAGACTAATCACGTTACACACCCACTGCATGTCTGGCGTAACCTCATGAATCTACCAAACGAGGCAATCAAAGACCGAGTAGAGGCCGAATCAAGACGCAGCTCTGACGCACTAACACAAGCCGCGGAATTGCTGGCACGTAGTCCTCAACTGGATGGATTGACACAATGGACCACCGAGTGGTTCGCTGAGGGTGAAGCATTTCCTATTAAGCCTACACCATCCGGGACACTCGATTTACGAGGTGAAACGCTACAGTTATTCAAAACAGGAACGATCAACTCTGGCCAGCTTTCGAATCGCCTGACAGGATCGTTCCGTAGTCCAACCTTTGAATTGAATCACACCGCTCTCCAAATGAAATTACAGGGAAAAGATGTTACAGCCCGCATGATCCTCGATGGCTTCTTTATGTATCGATACAACGGGTTGCTCTTCAGCGGATTCTCCACCAGTGTAAATAGTGACGTGGCTTCACGTTGGCATAGATTACAAGGGGACGTCCATCGCTATAAAGGACACAAAGCCTTTATTGAATTTCTTGATACTGGTAATGGTAGTGTCAGCATCGAAGATATCCGGCAGACCAGCGACGGCAGCCCCCGGGACATCCCCAACACCCTTATCCTTGACATTGCTAACGATCGTGTGGCTGACCATCAGACGTTCGCAGTAAGCTTTGGGGAACAATGGGAAATCGCACTGCAGGCCTGGCATGAAGCCCAACTTAGTGCCGAACAAGTCGGGTTAATCAACTGGGCATTCCGCCACAAGTTAGTGGACATCCCGGCACCACTGAAAGAAACTGTTATCGCACAATGGGAACAATATCGGGAATTGGAAAACTCTATCCCCGGAGCCGAACAGATCCTGGTCATGGCGGACGGTTCCGGCGAAAATGAAAACGTCTTTATTCGTGGTAATCACAAAGCACTCGGCGAAGAAGCTCCGCGTCAACTACTTTCCGCCATTGTCGGTGATTCGCCGGTCGAAGCACATGGCAGTGGTCGACTACAACTTGCAGAAGATCTAGTCGAACCTGGCAATCCGCTGACAAGCCGAGTGATGGTAAATCGCATGTGGCATCACTTATTTGGAAGAGGCATTGTGGCATCCACCAATAACTTCGGAGTCCTTGGCTCAAGACCCTCACACCCTGATCTACTGGACCATCTTGCATTGAGATTTGTAAATCAGCACAACTGGTCGGTCAAATCCATGTTGAAAGAAATCATGCTGAGTAGCACCTATCAGATGGATAGCACCCCGAATCCAGATTACAACGACATCGATCCTAATAACAATCTGTTTTATCGACAAAACATCCGGCGACTGGAAGGCGAAGCTATTCGAGATAGTATTCTGGCAATTTCAGGAAGACTGGATCGACAACAGTTTGGTCCTAGTGTCCCCGTATTTGTTACTCCATTTATGACGGGAAGAGGACGACCGGGGTCGGGTCCTCTGGACGGAGCTGGGCGTCGAAGTATCTATATAGGAATCCGAAGGAACTTTCTGAGCCCGATGATGCTTGCCTTCGATATGCCAATCCCGTTTAACTCTGTTGGAAGACGTAACGTATCGAATGTTCCCAGTCAGGCTCTTATTTTGATGAATGATCCCTTTGTGGTCGAACAGTCAAAACTCTGGGGAAAACGCATGGCTGGACTGGCAGACAAGAGTATAGAAGATAAGATTCTTCAAATGTACATCGAAGCGTTTGCCCGGGTTCCCACCCGAGAAGAAATCACTGATGCCGTTGAGTTCATGCAAATCCAGGGGCAGGCGTACAACATTCCGGAAGAAAATCTGGGAACGGATGAACGCCTGTGGGCAGATTTGGCACATGTCCTCATCAACACGAAACCATTTATCTACCTCAATTAATAAACTGAAATAGTCTTATGGCTCACTGTAGAAATTTTCAACCTCAACCGGTTTCACGTCGTGATATGTTGCGTCAAAGCGCGATGGGTTTTGGCTCGCTGGCATTAACACATTTGCTAACAAAGGATGGCATGGCTGTCGAGGAAGGTCGCCGAGACAGCAAAAAACCATTCCTCCCTCGCAAACCTCATTTCCCAGCCAAAGCCAAGCATGTTATCTACCTCTATCTTGATGGCGGACCTTCTCAAGTCGACACATGGGATCCGAAACCACGACTCGCTAAAGAAAACGGTCAGCCTTTTGGGATGAATATCGAGCCCACTCAATTCAACAATATTGGTAAAACGTTAGCGAGCCCATGGAAGTTCAATAATTACGGTGAAAGTGGGATTCCCTGCAGCGACCTATTCAAAAATATCGCTCAACATGTGGATAAGATGGCGTTCGTCCGATCGATGACCTCGAATTTTTCAGAACACACCAATGCCAATTACTTTCTACATACCGGTATCGGTGTGCAGGGAAGGCCTAGCATGGGCGCCTGGGTTGGTTACGGACTGGGAAGTGAATGCGAAAACCTGCCAGCCTACGTTGTCCTTAATGGTGGTCTGACTCCGCCCGGAGGCCTGGATAATTTTGGTAGTGGCTTCCTACCAGCCAGTTATCAGGGGAGTGTCTTCGGCGCTTCCAACCAACCTGTTGCCTACGTGAACAGAAAAGAGGCGTCCGATACGCTTCAACGCAATAAGCTGGCACTGTTACAAAAATTGGATCGTCGGGAAGCCGACCGAGTTCACCAGGATGACCAAATCGAATCCGCTATTGCGAATTATGAACTCGCCTATCGTATGCAGGACTTTGTACCACGCATCACTAACTTTGATGACGAGACCGAAGAAACACTCGAATTATATGGGATGGACCTAACCACCAAAGGCACTGCGACCTACGCTAGACAGCTCCTTTTAGCTCGACGCCTCGTTCAGGAGGGTGTCCGGTTTATTGAAGTCACCTGCCCCAACGTCGGCCATGACCGTTGGGACCAACATGTCAATCTTATGAATGGTCACCAACAAAACGCTGACTGCGTTGATATCCCTATTGCCGGACTCATCACAGATCTTGATCGACTGGGCTTACTAAAAGAAACGCTCATTGTGTGTTCCGGTGAATTCGGTCGCACACCATTTGCTCAGGGATCCAACGGCCGTGATCACAATCCATTCGGGTTTACAATCTGGATGTGTGGTGGCGGAACTAAAGGTGGAACGATCTTTGGAGCCACGGATGAATATGGATACAAAGCGGTGGAAAACAAAGTCATGATTCACGATTTACACGCCACCATGCTGGCTATGTTGGGAATGGATCATGAACAGCTAACCTTCCGCTTTAGTGGACGCGACATGCGACTCACCGATGTACACGGGGAAATCATTCACGACATCATTGCCTAATCACTTAGGCAATCACAAAGGTGGCATCGCCTTCACGGACCATAGCAAACGTATGCAGAACAATGAGAGTCCCGCTCTGCCCCGCGATCAGTTCCTGACACTGAGTTCCGTCGATGGTACGAACCGTTCCTAGAACATCACCCTGATTCACTTTGTCTCCCAAACCATAGTTGGGTGTAAGTAAACCATCAAACGGAGCAGGGTGACAGATTTGCATATGCCCCGAACCTTCGCTGGGATCCTCGACAATCGTTTGGACCCGGGATTCAGGTTGTTCGCGAATGATCATTTCAAGCATTCCAAGAACATTCAGACAGCCGTCGACGTAATCCATGACTCCCTGTGGCGAACAAACAGCTGCTCCTTCATACTCTGCATAGATTGCGGGGATATTGTTTTCACAGGCAATCGACATACTTCGCCCCTGAAGCCGCCAGTCCGTTCCCCAAATGAACGGGAGATTAAATGCCTTCGCCATTTTCCGGGAGCCTTCTAAAGACTCGACATGCGGATTAAGTGGATAGCCCGTCAATGGAAATACCGAAAACCTGGTTCCGCCTGTATGCAAATCAATGTAATAGTCTGCTGACTTGATCAGTTCCGTTAATTCATGACCAACCTGCATCGTAATGGAACCTTTGGGATCACCCGGACAGATTCGAGCCAGATCCAGATTATCGGATGCCGTACGATCGCCTAGTAGGAAGGCCTCAATATTCACGCATGGAACGAGCGTTAGTTTACCCTTCTTTAACCGGCCGGAAAGCTGATCTATTAACACATGAATGCATTGCATCGGCTCAAACTCGTCGCCATGCACGCCGGCTGTGATTACCAAGTGAGGTCCAGCCTCACCACTCTCTATAATTGTTTTGGGGAAACAAGTCACGATGCTACTCCTGTCGGACCTCCTCAAACGGGTATAAAGGGCGGCGGCGGTACCTGTAGTCCAGCTGCCCCATATCCGCAGTGGTCACGCCGGCCGTATTCGCCCGAACGATCTCACGACAAACAGGCTGGTACGCGGCGATAGGTGCATTGACACCTTTGGTAATCAAAATATGGAAAGATGTCGGATCAACATTAAAAGTCGTCAACTGTTTAATGCTAAAGGGAGGTTGTCGTTTAGACGTCACCATGATTGTCAGACCTGAGTTATGCTTTACAACCACTGTATCGCCCTGATCACAATCAGTCGCTCCACCATGGCGTGGCTGAGGCTCAAAGAACTTGCCGTCATACTTCCCTAACAATTCAACCTCACCCTCCCACGGCGTACCGTGCAAACGATCAGTCTTAGCACCTACCTTAACCTTAACAACATCTCCAATATCGTTCTCTTTTAACGCTTGGACCACCGAGGGATCGTAGAGGCAAACAAATGTGTTTGTTAGTGCCTGCCTCTGACATTCGTGTAACAAGATCGTGCTATCAGCAGGTGAACCGCCACCCGTGTTATCACCCATATCTAATAAACAGATCGGCCCCTTCAGTTGAGAACACTTAACAACTGTATCCTCGACATTTTCCAGATCTGCCTGGAAATCCTGACGATGTTCAAACAGATAAGTTTCCAATTCAGCAGCATATTGTTTTGCTTTAGGCTCATCATTGTCGGTCACCACAATAAAAGCAGCCCCCATCTCTTCCACGTCAGAATAAGGAAACCCAAGCATAATACTGTTAGTCAGTACGTCCTTATCTTTCATTTGTCGATTCGCCAGTTGGTACAGTGGTAAACAAGGTTCGACCAAAGTCTCCTGTTTTTGAATATTGATCGCAATGGGTGGCGTGACCACGGCCATCGTTGGTGTAATCTTACCTCGCAACGTATCCAATAGAAGCTTCGCCGCCTGTCGACCAACCTCAAACTGGTCCAGATGGGGATTACTACGATAAGAAATCATGGCGTCACAGGCAGTAGCCATTTTATGTGAGAGATTCCCATGGGGATCGAGCGTGGCAATCATCGGGACATCCGGACCAATGATTTTACGAACCTCTTCCAGCCAATATCCATCGGCATCCGGTTGTTTTTCGGAAACCGTAGCACCATGGGGTGCCGCAAGCACTCCGTCCAGCGGGCCCGCCTGGCGCAATAACTCCAGAATCCTTCCAACGATTCGAGTGTAGGCATCGGCAGTAATGGTTCCATAAGGAATAGCCCGAGCCATCATGATCGGTACAGCTTCGAATTCGTCA
Source organism: Rhodopirellula sp. (assembly GCA_002698965.1). GTDB lineage: Bacteria > Planctomycetota > Planctomycetia > Pirellulales > Pirellulaceae > UBA721. The sequence continues at coordinate 28,201 of PAAT01000040.1, forward strand.
ACATTTTCATCCAGCGCGGAAAAAAAACCTGTCGTCTCGTGATGAGCTCCGGACATTCCGAGAGGAAATTCATTGCCTTCCAAAAGCCAGTCGTTTTGAAAAGCCTCGTAGTCTGTCGGAGTCGAGATAAACGTGTTCGATTCATGAAGAAAGCCAATGACGCCAATTCGTTTACGTTCCAACATGGTCTTCCCCTCCTGCATTGAACGAGCCGTTATAACACACCGTATTTCTTATAGGCTTCCGTAGCCAACATGCCATTGATAATCGCATCGCGTGTGACATTTTCGTCATGTACTTTCTTCCAGGCATTTTGGATTGCCGTATCTTCGATTTCCTGAGGAATAACGACAACACCATCCTCGTCAGCAATCACAAGATCTCCCGAGCAAAAAGTAACGCCGTCAATTTGTACAGGTTCATCAATAGAAATCACTCGTTGACGATTCATGCTGTCATAGACACAACGTCCCGACGCGTAGACGGCAAATCCCAGAGCTTTAATCTTCGAGATATCCCGTACCGCCCCATGAATGATCGCTCCCACACACCCTCGATTCTTAGAGGCTGTGGAAAGCAATTCCCCCCAAACTCCTGAGTGCATTGAACCATTAGCCGCACAAATCAAAACGTCGTCCGCTTGGCAGGCATCGATAGCTTTCAATTCCAATTCATACGGGGAAGGGTCTTCAAAATCAATATCTTCCCACTGCGTTGTCTTACAACGGCCAACCAATACTCCTTCGCTTGTTTGCGGGGGTAAAGGTACACGAGGAGACTGATTTTTATAACCTAATGCATCGAGGGCATCGGAAACGACTGCGGCGTACAATTTCTCCCGCATCATTTCGATTGTA
>PAAT01000041.1 GCA_002698965.1 Rhodopirellula sp.
CTTAGTGAGGAATAGATAAAATTCTGAATTGTAATTTTTACATCAGATGGGGAAACCCCAAAATGTAAAAGTTACAAGAGCCCAAACCTGCTTTTTACTTTGGATTGGGTGTTTGAGGGGATAAAAGGCTAAAGGCTATTGCGCCGAATACCGGCTCATTCTCGTCAAATTCCCTATCTTCCGCCTCGGCTACAAACAGGTAGCTATAACCATCTTTCTCGATGGCTGTGGCAGTGATGCAAAGGATAAAGTCCATAAAGTTGAAGTACATTCGACTACCGATCAATTCGAAATCGCCTGCCATTTGCCGATAAGGTTCGGATTCCTCGTGATCCTCGTATTCCATGTGCATGGCGCGGATCGTCTCGGCGACACGCTCTTCGAGGTTCTCGGACCCGGGGAAAATGAAAACACTCCATTGGGTCGAGTTCTTATTTTCCAATGAAATACTTCTGCAGTGTTCGGTTTCTAGCTGTGTTTCACTTACTTTCCAGTTGTCCGGGTAAATAAAGCGAATATCAGCTTGGTCAAAAACGTTGGGCATATTGAGTGCACATTGAAGATTGAGGTTAAGTCTATATTGTTCATATCAACGGAATTTGATAATTTCCGCAGCAAGCCTTTGAAGGCTTTTCCCCATTTTTACTTAAAAACGAAATCTGACAATTAGAGATTCACATAAACCGATGAAAATGAAATCGGACAAATTGTTCTTCTACCCGATCTCAGTCGGTCTGTTGTGTTTTTCGTTGATGGGTTGTCAGTGGTTCAATCTCCAGAATTCTGTCGGCGATTGGGGGAAATCCCGCTCTTTCATGCATGCAGGTGATTCTGCGATGAAGACGGGACAGTATGTGATCGCTATTGAACAGTTTCAAAAGGCCGCGGAATTGACTCCGGATGATCCGGTAATCTTTGAACGTCTTTCAGAAAGTAATTGGGAACTCGGATATCAAACGCGTGCAATGAACCAGATGGCGCGAGCAGTACAGGCATCGGATTATGATGCGAGTTTGTTATATAAACTCGCGAATTTGAATTTCCAGTATGGAGATATGCAACGTGCGTTAGAGGCGGTGAACCATTCGATTGTCCGTGATTCTCAGTTGATCGAAGCGAGGGTTTTACGAGGAGAAATTTATGCAGAGCAGGGTGCTTCTTCAAAAGCTCTCGAAGATTTGCATTTTGTTCTGGGTATTCTTAATGAGGACGATATTGAGAGGCAGGTTGAGATGCAAATGAAGGTCGCCAAGATCTACATTCAGCAGCAACGCTTTCAAAATGCTTTGAGTATCGTTACGACGATTCCAATTACCAGGATTGATGACGAACAATTGATCCAGGTTTATCAAATTCACTCCCTTGCTTTACAGGAACTAGGGCGTTTTAAGGATGCTCAGGAAAAACTGGAACTAGCGTTAAAACTGGGTGGGCCCCAGATCGAGACGTACTATCGATTGGCCGAAGTGCATGCGGCTGCGAATAATATGTCCGACGCAGTATTAGCAATCCAACAGACGCTGGCACTGTCGCCTAAGCATCAGCGAGCGTTGCAATTGAGCCAGCGGATTTCCGTACCGCGTTAAGATCCGCAAATGGACTTTGGTATTTTGGTATACTAACCGTCTGGTGGAACCAAGGCTTAATTTTAGGAAGAGGTTCGTCGACTGACTGTGTGGGCTGAAGTCATGCCATGGCTGATTGCGATGGCAGTTCTTATCGTGCTTTCCGGATTATTCTCGGCAAGTGAAGCTGCCTATTTCTATTTGCAGCGTCAGGATCTTCGTTTTTTAGCAACTGGAAATGCTGCGCAGCGTACGGCGGCGCGACTAATGCAACAACCGGACCGCTTATTGTCTGCGGTCCTGTTTTGGAATCTTGTGATCAATATGATCTATTTTACGATTTCAGCTCGTGTCGGCATGCAGTTGGAAAACCATGAAGACGGCTCAGGTTGGGGAGTGCTGTTTGCTGTCGGAAGTGTTTTTTTGGTGATCTTCTTTAGTGAAATGTTTCCTAAGAGCTTTGCCGTTTTGCGAAGTCGTAGTTACGCAGGTTTGGTCGCCATTCCTTTGGCTCTGGCTGTAAGATGTGTCGATCCTTTGCTTCCTTTGCTGCGTTTTACCAATTTGGTCCTTAAACGTCTCTTCTTTCCCCGGATGAACCCAGAGCCTGATTTGGAAATTTCTGATCTTGAGCGGGCAGTTGAATTGTCGACTCAGGATGCTGAGTTAGATGAACACGAGTATCGGATGCTACGTAATATTGTGCACTTATCGCAATTGAGAGCCGATGAATGGATGCGACCGCGTCGACAGTTTGTGACATTTCAGGCTCCGGTTACCATGCAGGACTTAAAAGAGCAATTTCCGCCAAGTGGTTTTGTCCTGGTGACCAAGCGAGATTCAGAAGAAATCCAGTACTCGATAGATGCGGATGATTTACTGGATAGTCAACCGGGGCAGTCACAGATGGGGAAAAGGCTCGTTGCCGTGCCGTGGTGTTCCAGTGTCGCTGACGTCTACGAAAAGTTGCGGTCTGCAGATCGTCAGGTGGCTAATGTTGTCAATGAACACGGTGAGACCATTGGTATCATCACGATTGATGATATTGCCGATGCAGTATTTGTGGAAACTCCGAGCAGAACAAGACGTATTACTGACGAACAACCCATTCTTAAGATAGAGCATAATGTCTGGCAGGTGATGGGATTAGCAACGATACGACGCCTCGAAAAACAGCTGAATGTTGACTTGCCGGAGACCAGAAATGTAACCATGCAGGGCGTATTGCAGGAAGTTCTGCAGGCGTTGCCAACTCAGGGGGATCAATGTCGCTGGGGGCCTCTTCACCTTGAAGTGTTGGAAGCAGCCGACCGTGGGCGCTGCCGCGTTGAAGTGAAGATTATCGAGTCGCTTACCCTGGAGGACTCTGAATGATCTGGGAGATTCTCATTCTTCTGTTGTTGGGCCTGCTGTTGAGTGCTTTCTTTAGTGGTAGCGAGACAGGGTTTTACCGGGTTACACGAGTACGATTGGTGCTGGACGGCCGAGATGGCGACTTTATTTCACGACGATTGCTTTGGCTGACTAACAATCCGTCCGTGTTTGTTGCGACAACTCTCGTTGGAAATAATCTGGCCAATTACCTAACTTCATTTGCGATTGTGCTTGCCAGCCAAACAATGTATCCCGACCAAAACACGGAACTACTGGTTTCCATCCTATTTACACCGTTTGTATTTGTATTTGCTGAGTTGCTTCCCAAGAGCACGTTTAATGATTCACCGAATCGCCTTATTCGAACGATTGGCCCCCTGTTTCTTTTTTTTGTGTTCTTGTTCGCTCCGGTGGCCCTCGTGTTGTGGTGTTTTGCCAAGTTGCTCCAGATGGCTGTTGGCGAGACGCCATTGCGAGTCCAACTAACAATGGCCCGACAATCGTTGCAACGAGTATTTCAAGAGGGAGAGATGGCGGGCTTGCTGACAAATGGACAACGGGATCTGACGCGAAGTCTTTTTGCCTGTAGTAATGCTAGTATTAATTCGCTGATGAAACCTTTGCCGCAGGTAAGTATGGTCCATGTCGATAGCTCCGCGGAGGAGATTGAACGTGCTGCAAAGCTTTCTCGAAGGGCAACTCTGGTGGTATACAAAGGGCATCGAAAGAATACTGTCGGATATATTTCAGTAATTGAAATGCGAATGAGAGGGCAACAAACGATTGAACAGTATTGTGCACTGCCAACATTTGCAGCCCACTGTCAATTAACTGAGGCGCTGGCCGAAATGAGAGAGAATCGAATACCAGTGGCTGGAGTTACCAATCCACGGAATCAGGTGATAGGCATCGTCTATCATGACGATCTTGTTCAGGCGATTATGACCTAGCAGCTAACTAGTCGTCAGCACTCTGCGTCCGTCCCATCGCAACATCAAATCCTCCAATCGCCGGCATCATCATAGCTAATGTGGTAAAGCCATAGATGACGGAGATAACCATGGCACTGGTGAGGTGATGCTCGATGAAAAAACTGGTGATGGCATGGAATGTCGCAAAGGGTAGCAGTAAGGTTGACCAGAAAATGGCGGAGGATGGATTTCTAAACCCTAGAGCAACGTAAAGCCCGACACTTCCACCCAGAATGAAAGCCAGAAAAGGTGCAAGTTGTTGTTCGAACGAACCACTGAAGGAGATCATCACCATAATACAGGTGATCACTCCTAAAAATAGGAAGAAGACACTTCCCATGCTGACGCTAATGGCTGATTTGCTGCTGGCATAATTGAGCCCGCAATGGACGCCTAGCATTGTGACAAAGAATATTAAGACCGTTAAGCCAGTAAGTAGGAAAAGAAATCCTTCGAAGTCAATGCCGCCGCGAACCAGCAGATAGATCGATATAAACAGCGGTAGGATAATCATCTCTTTGGTGACGTAGAGGACACCCCACAGCTTTCCAAAAACAAATTCGGCCGGCGAGATATCCGTAACTAACAACAGATCTAATGCCTGCCCATCTCTTTCATTTGTAATCGAGTTGACTGCCAAGGCGTTGATGATGATCAGACTGACGAGAAACAGAGGAGCGAGCGATGTTGCTGCTGCAGGAAAGATTGAGCTGAGACCTGCTCGTGGTACACCATTGGTCATGTCAGAAAGAGATTGATTCAATCCGAGTAGTGCTAGAAGGACCATCAGGCCATAAGCAACTCGTACGATGACAATCTTCCGTCCATAGGCCCAGGTGCAAATCTCTCGCCATAAGACCGGGTTGTCCCAGACTCGACGTGATTCAGAGTTGACTTCAGCGTGAGTTCCTGCTCGACGCATAGCATCAACATGTGAGGCCCGAGCTTGTTCAGCAATCTGACTAACCTCTTCATCAGAGAGTTGTTTGTCAAGAATGGATGCGACGTCATCCTCTTGTTGCTGTTGTCGACGTACTTCGCGTGAAGGATTCCAGACACGAACTTTCGCAATCGCGATGGCATTAAGCAAAAACGTCATCCCAACGGCAAATAGGCTAAAGCAGATAGCAGGGTCAGAAAATGACCATGCTCCCTGCCGGCCAATGGTTGGAATAATAGCGGCTGCTATTCCACGTATCGGGCTCGCCCAATCAGCTAGAGAATGCAGAAAAGAATTCAACGGTCCCAGTGCATAAATTCCTTCCCACAAAGCCAACCAGAGAACGATGGTGAGCGTGGTGATTGAAAGTGTTTGAAATGTTTTTTCACGCCACAGGGCATAAGTGCTGCCAAGTGATCCGGCAACCATCGTCGCTGCGTAGGTAATGATGACCACACGTGCGACCTGATTGCCCGATACGCCACCGAACAACTGTATCGACATGAGAACAGGGATCGAGGCGAAGACCAGGAGTAATGGCGAGAGTAATGCTGAAAGTAGTTTGCCAAGCACTAGCTCTTGATTAGTGAGTCTTGTTAGCAACAACAGGATGATCGTGCGTTTGTCTTTTTCCTGACTGACGGCACTGGCTGCGCCGAATGCGGCAAGAAAGATTAGCAGCGCGAGTTGGAGAGGTGCAAGAATCTGGAAGAATGTCGATCCAAATCTGGCCAGATCACCTAGATTTTGTACCACCTGCGTGCCTGCAAGAATCATCCAGGAAGTACTCATCAGAATTAACAACGCAGTTACGTAGACAGCACGGTAAATATAGTGCCGCGGCCGTCTTGGCAATGCTAGTGCTTCCCGATTAAATACTGGACCGATCAAATGGAGCTTTCCTATCGTTTAAAAGTATATATTCCTAGTTTTCGGACAATTTGGGTGCTTCCAAGCCCTTTGACCCAGCTAAATGTCATGGAATTGGACAAAAACCACACACTGTTTTACCATCGAGCCCCTATTTAGTGCTTGTTGAGCTAATTTCGGCTGTGAATTACACTATTAAGTTAGTGCAAAGAGCTAAATCGCCGACCTATTCAATAGACTTACCATAAGTCTGAAGCCGGTTTTCCTTGATTAACGTTCGGGGCACGTGTTGTTGATACCCAAAGGAGCAACTCATACGATGAAACACTCGTATTTATTCATTATACTCACGGCCTTCGTATTTGGTTCGGTAGCAGATTTATATTCTGCGCAACCATTAAAGTCGGTGGATCTTCGCTTTCAGGATGCGAAGACCGATGAAATTCCGGATTTTCAACGTCACGTGGTGCCTTTGATGAGTCGTCTTGGATGCAACGGCCGTGCTTGCCACGGTTCATTTCAGGGACGTGGAGGCTTCCAGTTATCGCTGTTCGGCTACGATTTTGCTATCGACCATCAAGCTCTGTTTGATGAAGACCGTCGTCGCGTCAATATTCAATCACCTGATGAGAGTTTGATTATTTACAAACCAACAGATGAATTGGAGCATGAAGGTGGCAAACGCTACGAAAAGGGAGGTTGGGAACACAACCTGATTCGTCAATGGATTGCGACGGGAGCAAAGTTTGAAGAGGCGTCTATTTCGAAGTTGCTTGACGTCAAAATCACTCCGGATGAAATTCAATTTTCTAAACCTGGGCAGAAAGTGCAGCTTAAAGTTGTTGCTGTTTGGGAAGATGGGACTCGTGAAGATGTGACCCCGCTGGTGCGGTACAAAACCAATGACAATCTCATTGCAGAAATCGATCAGAATGGCCTTGTAACGTCAGGTGAGTCTAAGGGAGATACTCATATTGTAATTTCCTATGACAAATCCGTAGTGCCAGTTCCAGTGCTGCGTCCTCTGACGAATCTGGTGGGCAAAAAGTATCCCCCGGTCGATACTCCAACTCGTGTTGATGAATTGGTGGTTGAAAAATTGAGCAAACTTGGAATTGTTCCTTCCGAAGTTGGGTCGGATGCCGAATTTTTGCGACGGGTTTCGATTGACGTTTCGGGAACCCTTCCGACCGCTCAGGAAGCTGTCGAATTCATCAAGGACAAATCTCCCAATAAGCGTGCTCAGAAAGTTGAAGAGCTATTAAATAGTCCAGGTTATGCTGCTTGGTGGGCGACGAAGCTTAGTGACTTTACGGGCAACAATGATCAACAGCTCATTAATACCTCGCCGATTCGCACCGGTCCTGGAGAGATTTGGTATCGTTGGATTGAACAGCGTGTGGCTCAAAATGTTCCTTATGATGAACTCGCAGAAGGCATTATTCTTGGTAAAACTCAGGATAAGGGACAATCTTATAAAGAGTTTTGTAATGAAATGACCAATCTCCATAAACAGGAAGAATTGGATGTTTCTGGAATGAAGACGATGCCGTACTACTGGGCACGGCGTGAATTTCGGTTGCCACCTGAACGAGCGATAAGCTTTGCCTATGCATTTATGGGGATTCGTATTCAGTGTGCACAATGTCATAAGCATCCGTTTGATGTTTGGTCGAAGCAGGACTTTGCCGAATTCTCAAACTTCTTTACAGGCGTTCGGTTTGGGGCCACGCCGACGGCTAAGGAAGATCGTGAAACCTACAACAAAATGCTGAGTGATCTGGGCTTAAAAGGATTGCGAGGTGGTGACCTACGTCGTCAGATTACTCAGGAGATGCGTAAAGGTTCTGTAGTTCCATTTCCGGTTGTCCACACAATCCCGGGCCGTAAGATTGGGGAAAACGGTCGCCCGACAGGTGAAGTAATAGAAGAGGCTACGATTCTGGGCGATATCACGATTCCATTCGAACGAGGACAGGACCTTCGTGAGCCTCTAATGGAATGGTTGCGAGGGAAAGATAATCCCTATTTTGCAAAAGCTTTTGTAAACCGGGTGTGGGCGAATTACTTTGGCCGTGGAATTGTAGATCCACCGGATGATTTGAGTCTGGCGAATGCGCCAAGTAACAAAGCATTGTTGGATTATCTGACACAAGGGTTTGTCGAGAGCGGGTTTGATATGAAGTGGGTGCACCGTGAAATTGTGATGAGCCGCACCTATCAGCAGACATGGGTGTCCAATGAAACCAATGTTCAGGACCGGACGAACTTTAGTCATCAATTGCCCCGGCGATTGCCGGCCGAAGTTACCGTGGATGCTATTCGCTCGGCGACCGCCTCAGATGCGGAGTCGGTGCGTTTTCAGAATGAGATGGAGCGTCGTGCGATCGCCATTCCAACTTCCAGCGAGCGATTTCTACAGGGGAATCCGGAAGCCTTTCCTTTGATGGTGTTTGGGCGTTCAACGCGGGAAAGTAATTGTGAATGTGATCGTTCTGCCGATGCGACTCTGTTACAGACAGTGTTCTTGCAAAATGATGAGGTCATCTATGACCTTATGAATCGTAGAAATACTGGTTGGCTTCAGCAGGTGGCAAAAAATTATGATTTACCATTCGATATGCAAGCTCGTAATAAACCGAAGCCACCTCCCAATTATGAAGAATACTTTGGGAGAATTGAAGCTCGCTTGAAGCGGTTAAAAGGTGATCCGGCCAGTAAAGCTTTATATGAAGCGGCGGTGCAATCCCGTCAACGTTTAATTAGTAAGTACGGTCTCCCGGAGTCCCGTCGTAAAGCATCAGAAGAAACCGGTTTGAGTTTGGAACAAAAACAAGAGATTGTAGAGCAGGCATACCTGCGAACGCTTACTAGATATCCGAAGAAAACTGAAATGACTCGTAGTATTGAATTTATCGATCAGGCGGATGACAAAATTAATGGTATCCGGGGTCTGTTGTGGGCCTTACTTAATACCAAAGAATTCGTCTTGAATCACTAAACGACCAACAGAGAATATGAAGCCTGCGAAAGCAGGAATGACAAAAGATAAGAGAGATAGTTACATGGCAACTCACAAGACTTGTGACGGAGTAGTTCGACGTGATTTCCTTCGCGTAGGAGTGGCGGGCATGACCGGGTTGAATCTGGCCGGTTATTTAAACATGGCTCGGGCCGGCGAGTTAGTTCAGGCACAGGGTAAAAATGCCATCTTTGTTAATTTGACGGGTGGTCCATCTCACATTGATACCTTTGATATGAAGCCGGATGCTCCTGCTGAATATCGAGGTACTTTCAATCCGATAAAGACAAATGTTTCGGGCATTCAAATTAGTGAGCACCTACCCCATCTTGCCGCTTGTGCAGATAAGTTTGCTATTTTCCGCGGCGTTAGTCATACGCTTGGGGCTCACCGCTTGGGAACTGAATATGTGAATACGGGCAACCGTCCATTGGCATCATTGGAGTATCCCGGGTACGGTGCTGTGATTACCAAAGAGCTGTCTAAGCCTTCAGATATTCCGCAATTCGTTGCGATTCCTCGTAGTAACCAGCGAGCAGGTTTCCTTGGTGTGCGTTATGCCCCACTGAATACCGGGCGTGCTCCGACTATCGGTTCACCATTTTCTGTTCGTGGGGTTTCGCTTGGTTCCGGTTTGACGGTTACCGAAGTAAAGAAACGCAAGGCATTGCTGAACGATCTGGATAATACTTTTGCAGCCGCACAAGAAAATAGCCAACTGATCGAAGGCCTGGATGAGTTTAGCCAACAGGCTCATGCGATGATTACTTCGCCCCGTTCGCGTCAGGCCTTTGATATCAGTAAAGAATCACCAACATTTACCGAGAAGTTCGGTGATTCCTCCTTTGGTGCCAGTTGTTTGTTAGCGACTCGTCTGGTTGAGTCGGGTGTGAAATTTGTCACCCTGACCTCTGGCGGTTGGGATACTCATCGTGATAATTTTACAGCGCTCAAGGATCGTCAGCTTCCGAATTTTGATCAGGGGTTAGCTGGATTGTTTGTAGGCTTGGAAGAGAAAGGCTTGCTCGATTCGACGGTTGTTTTTGTGACAGGTGAATTCGGACGAACTCCTAAGATTAATGAGCGTACCGCAGAAGGTGGTCGGGATCATTATCCGCGATGCATGTTTATGTTGATGGCAGGCGGTGGTGTCCGCGGCGGTCAGGTGATTGGTGAGAGTGATGCCAAGGCGACTGGCCCTGCCAATGAAGCGATTACACCGGATGATGTGGCCGCCACCTTTTATCAAGCGATGGGAGTTGATCACTTGAAGGAATACCACACAACGACTGGTCGCCCAATCATGATTGTCCGAGATGGAACGCCCATTCAACAGGCATTTGCTTAAAAGCTCCTTGGATCATTCAAAAGTAAATAGAACCTGTGGCAAATATGTCACAGGTTTTTGTGTTTTTACCGGACGAATTGTTTGTTCGCTCTCTTATCTCTTTACTGGGAATTACTTATTGAAGAATTGAAAGGGAGCTAGAGATGAAAAGTCAGCAAAGGCAGCAGTATATTGGAGCAGCTACTGGGTTGTTGCTGATGTTCTTAGGTTCTCTCGGTTGGGCCAATTTAGCATTGAGCGATAATTTAGCTGATCGTACAGTCTTGAAACGCTCCGTATTGCCTGAGTTAATGCCAAACGTTGCTTCGTCGGGAAGGGCGTTATCAAAAAGACAGCCAACGGGAGAGCAATCTGAAAGACTCGCGTCAAGGGAGACGGAGGCAAGCGGAGTCACAGGAGTTGGGAAGACGGGAAAGGAAACGCACGCGGTAATAATGAATCAGAACGCCATGGACTTAAGTGGGTTTAAGCCCAGGTTGCCGACCTATTACAGTCAGTTAGTTACTCCGCAACAACGCCAACGTATTTACTGGATCCAAAAGCGTTATTTCGTCGAAATTGAAAAATTAAAACTGCAAATCAATAAGTATGAACGGGATCGCGATAAATATATTCACTCCTGTTTAACTCCGGAGCAGCAAAGGCGTTTACTGCAATTGAAAGGAGGTGGAAATTAAAAGCTTGATTAGGGTTTGAGGTCAGGCTTGTCTGTTTCGTCGGTTAATTTGGATCCGGGATGGTTAAGTCGAATATTAATCCAGTCACGAGCTACGAATTTCCGCATCAGGTTGTAGAAATGCTGATGTAAAACCTGTTGCGTGCGTTCGGGTAATTCTTCCGGTAGATCTAAACCATCGGCAGTCACAAAACCTGCCCAGGTAAGACGCAGATCCCAATCATACATCACAGCTGACTGATTTATCCGTTCTTTAATTCTTAAGGCCCACATTCCACCAAACATGTCACGGTAGTCAAGCCAAACTCGATCTTCTTCCCGGATCTTGGAGCGATCCGGCTTGGGTTGTAGGAAGGCAATTACAAAGGAAGCAATAGCAAGGCTGAGACCTGCTTCCATGGCATGAGAGTAATTTAGATGCGTCCAATTTGGCAGGTTGGGATTGACCAGCATGAACTGAGAAGCACCAATCAGAATTCCACTGAACCAAAAGCGGCTGAGAATGATATTTAACGCAGATACACCAATTAGAATAAGCATAAACCAGGCTCGGATTCCCTGAGTATCTGGTAACTGTCCGGGATGCAGGAGCATTGTTTCAAAAGCAGGAAGGATCAGGACCAGCCAAAGTGAGAAGACGATGAATTCCCACATTCTGTTTTGGGGTCGCCTAGCGCCCAGTAAGGACATAAATGGGCAAAAGACCAGGGCATGAGCGGCAAATTGCATGGCTTCTATCCAATATTGCTGCCGCGTACTTCCGAGCAGATTTTCTGACGAGAGGCCTGACCGATCGTTGGTGATTTCCGAGGTGTCACCACCTAGCATGTGGGTCAGTGCAATACTCCACAGGGTTACTAAAAGCCAGCACCAGGGAGCAAACAGGGTCGTTGCCCTTATATTTCGTAAAGCCATTCCCAGCAGAATGGTTGCTGCGACTGCTAGGAGTAAACCTAAATCCAAGAGAACTGTACTCGTTCGGGTTATTTGCTATGGGGGTATATACCAATAATTTCACTTCTTTATATATACCTACGGTCAGCGTTCTTGTCATTGTGAAAGTGACACTTCTCGATTAACCTGAACTATTAGCGCTCATACAGCATATACCTATATAGGATGTGGTTGTTTTCTGCCTGAAAGAGACAGAGTGAGAGTGATGACCGCTGCCTATTTCATTAGGCTTGATAAAACCGTAGAGGAATTCGTTTAGATGAGTTTGACTCGCTTTACTTTGATTTTTAGTTTGTTTCTGAGTGCCACTCTGTTTATTGGCTGTTCTGCTGAGAATGAAAAAAGTGATCGGGGTGAAGCCGTTGCCTTAGTAGAGCCCGAAGAAGAGGATTCGCGCGAAGATCCTCTGATTGAAGAACCTGTTGTTGTAGCTAAACAGGAAGACGATAGGGAAGCGATTACTAAAATTGAAGATATGTATGGAGAAGTCTTCACTGACGAAGACGGCTTTATTGTGACCGTCGATTTTGGTGGAGCTTTTGGTGAAAAGGTCGATCTGAGTGTATTAAAGGGTGTCCCAAATACAGAGAAATTGGTTCTCAATGGTGCTGATATTAGCGATGAAGATCTTGTGCATCTGAAAGAGCTCAAGTCCCTTCAGTCACTAGATCTGGGTGAAACTCGAGTTTCGGATTCGGGAATGGAGACTTTGCTCGAAGTTACTAGCCTTAATGAAATCAATCTTCAGAGAACGGATGTTACGGATGTCGGCTTAAAAACGCTGCTTGGTATCGAGAATCTTAAACGATTCAAGTTGGTGCGATGCAAAATTTCTGATGACGGTCTGGCTTATTTGAGCGACCGCAAAGATATTGTCCTTCTTGACCTGAAAGAGTGTATCAATGTTTCTGACGCTGGTCTGAAACACGTTGCCGGAATGAAGGCACTGAAATTCTTGCGAGTTTGGGGGTCACAAATCACCGATGCAGGTATGGCACATATCACTGGCTTAACCAATCTCGTTCATCTCGGATTAGATGATACTCGCGTTGGAGATAAAGGACTCCAGAGTATCGGGCAGCTTAAGAATTTGCAAAATCTCGAAATGTATCAGACCGCAATTACCAGTGAAGGAATGCAGCATTTGGCGGGACTCAAGAAAATGAAGTACCTCAAAGTTCGTGGTACTTTGGTAGGCTCCGAAGGTATGGCGGCATTGGCTGGTATGAAATCTCTTAGTCGTTTAGACTTGAGTGAATCTCAGGTTGGTGACGATGGTCTTGTAAGCCTCAAAGAATTGACGTCACTGACCGATCTAAACTTGTGGGCTACTCAGGTGACAGATGCTGGGTTGGCACATCTTACTCAGTTGTCGGGTTTGACAAAGCTAAACCTTGATCAAACGTCTGTTTCAGATGCCGGTCTGGTGCATATTGGAAAGCTAACAGGATTAAAATCGTTGGTTTTGAGTGCCACTCAAATCACCGACGACGGAGTGAGCCATTTGTTTACACTTAAAGAGTTGGAGGACTTGTATGTTGAGTTTTGCAGCAGTTTGGGTGGTTCTGGGAAACAGTTGATTCGCGACAATCTCCCTAAGGTTGTGATCACAGAGTAAGCAGAAGAATTATTAACACGAGTCCGGACTCGTCAATCTAAGTGCCCGATCTAAAAGGCGGAATCTTTTATGTCAACTCTCTCAGGCGTATTGTTTAATCGCTTCGTTGCTCGCAATCTGAGTGTGCTGTCACTACTGGTCATATTGGTACTTCCTGTGATGGCCCAGCCGCCGGAACGGTCAGAACCGTCGGTAGTGACGGGACAGGGAAGTGAGCTAGTTGATCCGGGAGAAGAGCGTAAATCGTTGAATGAGCCTGTCGTTCAGCGCATCGCCGTACAGTCAGGTTTCTCGGCTTATGTACCCCGGAGGTGGGGAATTATTTCCTGTGAAGTTTGGAATCCAACAGATCAATCACACAAACTGACAATTCGGGCGAATTGGAAAACAGAAGATTTAACTACGAATGCGATTCAGTTTACCCGGAATTTTACGGTGCCTCCGAAGACCGTGCGAGTCGTTTCCTACCCGATTAGAATTCCAGATCATGAATTGAGTCAAAAACGATTGAAGCTTGGTAGTTTGGAATTGAATTCCCGTATCACTCGTATCGTTGATGGCCGTGAAGTGGCAGTTCTTAGCCCGCTGAAGACGCCTTTGGACCTGGCCCAACTCACGACTGATTTCAACAAGCCTGCGCTTGGTTTTATGGCTCCGGACCCTAAAGATTTGCTTGAAAACTATCTTCGTCTGACGAATGTTGGGGTGGATGTCGAAATGATTGACAGTGAATCGTTAAGAATGATCAAGGCAATCAAGAGTGAACAGGAATCTGGTATCGCTGTATTTGTGCCACAGGGCACTGAAATCCCTGCAACCTCCACCGCACTCGATGCATTAGATCAATTGGTGTTGGCTGATAAACGAGTGATTTATGATGTGGCTTTGATGGCCACGATTCGTCAGTGGGTCGCCAATGGTGGACGCTTATGGATCATGCTCGATGAGACCGGTGTTGAATTACCCCAGCGACTCTTTGGAGATTTTCTTAGTGTTACAGGTTTAGGAACAGAACATCTGTCGCGTGTGGAGATTATTTCGAAACACTCTGGTCAGGAACCACTTCTGTTTGACTATGATAAGCCGGTTCGAAATGCGATTGTTTATGCAGAAGATGTCGAAGTCTACCATGAAATAAATGGTATGCCCTCCTCGTTCTGGAAAAAGTATGGAAACGGTGAAATCCTGTTTACGACCCTTGAAGCTCGAGGGCTTACTCTTCCCAAACCGTTCTCTACGGCCTATGAATTGCTGCCTTTGCTTCCATTACAGGATTTAGCTCTACGCTTTTTTTCACCCACTGAAAAAGCCATGACGGATGTCTCAGTGACGAAAGCCGAACTTGAGGCCATGACTCCGGAGCCGGGTGATGAATCAGACGCCGCTCAAGACATGCGATTGGCCATGAAAACATATCAAGGCACAAGTCGTGTCGATGAAATGAGGGATTATCTGGTATCCAAGGTTGGGTTCGAGATCGTTGCTCGTGAGCATATCGCCGTTGTTTTTGGTCTTTTCTTTATTCTCCTTTGTGGCACTGGTGTTGTACTTCATCGAAAAGGTCGTCTTGAGTTGATGCTCGTAGTTGCTCCGGTGCTAGTGCTGTTTGTTTGTTCATACCTGTATTTTGTAGGTTCGGCAAAACGGCATACTCTGGAGAACCTGCTGGCCTCGATTCAGTTTGTCAACGCTGAAAACCAAACTCGTGAACTTCCCGTCCGAGGATTTGGAGCCGTTTATAGTGAAGAATCCGTCGATGAGAATATTCAGGTATCTAACGGGACAATCTTTTGGCCTGATATCGAAGAATTAACGGGCCAGAATATTCGTATGGTATGGGACGATCTGGAGTCATGGCACTGGGAAGGATTGACGATTCCCGGTGGTACCGTTCGTACGTTTCCATTTGAAAAGACTGTTTCTTCGGACAATCCGGTATTTGCTACCGCTTCCTTTGGTGAAGCAGGACTCGAGGGAAGTTATGAACTGGGACCTTTGACTAATCCAGAGCATGGTTTGTTGGTAAGCCCATCTGGCGAGCGCGTGGCCGTCCAGTTCGTGGATGGGAATTTGATTGTGGGGTCTCAGGAACTTGCTGATTCGCAGTTTGACACGACGACGAGCATTGTAAACGAAGAAACTGAAAGCCGTATTAATTTCATCAACGCCCTCCTCAGACGAGAGAATGCAGATGTGATGAAGTACCCTCAAGTACCTTCACTCTTTGTTTGGAGTGACCCTCTGGATTTAGGGATTGAATTTCCTGGCGAGCAAAAGATCATTGGTTCAGCTTTGACGGTACTGCCGTTAAAGATTAGCAAGACACCCCCGGGGCAGAAATTCTTTGTGCCTTCGATTCTGACATCGTTATATCCCAGCAATGCGATTAATGGGATAGGTGCCTCGTACGCTTATGACTTTACGAAAGATCAATGGAATGACGAGAAAATTAACCGTTCTCATCAAATGTGGTTGAAAGTCAAAGTGCCATCAATGGTGATGCCAGCCACGATTACGAAAGCCATTGTCACCGTCGATATTCAGGCGGGCGAACGAGTGATTAATTCGGTAGGTCGAGTACTTGGAGAACAGGGGTTATATCAACCTCAGATTCTTGATACTCGTAAAAGCCCTAACGGACAGGAAGAATTTGTGTTTAATAATCCGGAGCATCTGGCAATTGATGAGAATGGATTCATCTTCCTTGGAATTAATATTGGATTGGACCCAATTCCAGGGGAAACGGAAACTGCCCAAGCTGAGCGTGAGAAAGATTATTTTTGGCAGATTAATGATGTGGATGTATCTCTTGAAGGTACAGTAAATGCCAATCCTTAAGGTTCAGCAGATAAAAACAATAAAGGACTAAGTCGTAACGACTTTGGAGTGACAACATACGATGAGTGATAGTGTTGTAGTTATAGATAAGATGACCAAGAAATTTGGCGAGTTCACAGCCGTTGACCAATTGTCGATGACTGTCGAACGTGGCCGTATCCTTGGGTTTATTGGCCCGAACGGTGCTGGTAAGACAACGACCATCAAAATATTGGTAGGTCTGGCAAGACCTACCTCAGGACGCGCTACGATTGCCGGGGCAGACTGCGTTACGGAGTCTCACCAGATTAAGAAGCTCGTGGGTTATATGCCTGATAAGTTTGGTCCTTACCCTAATATGCGTGTTCGAGAGTATCTGGATTTCTTCGGGGCTGCCTTCAAAATTCCGAAGAAAGAACGTAAAGCGCGTATTCAGGAAGTGCTTGAGATCACTCGTGCTACCTACATGCAGGATCGATATGTTGAAGCGCTTAGTCACGGAATGCAGCAACGAGTCGGAATTGCCCGAACGTTACTGCATGACCCGGAAGTTCTGATCTTTGACGAACCTGCTAATGGTCTTGATCCAGAAGCGCGTATTGAAATGCGTGACTTACTATTGCGTCTGGCTGACCTAGGCAAAACCTTAATCGTAACGAGTCATATTTTGCCGGAGCTGTCACGTATTTGTGATGAGATTGCGATCATCAGTGGTGGTAAGTTGCGAGCGTCAGGAACCATGGCCGAGATCAACGAACAATTGGGCCAGATGCGTATGGTGGAAATTCACCTCGACGGCGATGAGCGTATTGACCAAGCACAGGAAATCGTTCGTAACCATTCAGATATTGCCGAAATTGCGGGAAGTAAGACGGAAGAATTGATTCGCTTCCGGGCAAACCTTACCGATCAAGCGATGGCGAATCTCCTCAATTCATTGGTTTCAGCAAACGTTCCAGTGGCTCAGTTCCATGAAGTTCAAACCGACCTCGAAGATGCCTTCCTCACGGTAACTAAAGAAGACCGTGCGAAGATGGTTTAAGAAAGGCACTTAAGAGCGAATTAAAATGTTACAGAACCCAATCGTACAACGTGAACTCATCGGGATGATGCGAACTCGCAAGGCAATTGTGATTCAAGCATCCTTGGTGATACTGTTTGCTTTGCTATTACTACTTCGTTGGCCTGTCGACCCGATTGCCGACGTGACCGGTGTGAAGTCCATGCAGGTTTTTAAGTTGTTTTCTTATGGGATTTTGACAGCACTGATTTTTTTGGTGCCGGTATTTCCGGCGACCTCAGTTATTCGTGAGCGAAACAGCGGGACCTTGGCTCTACTGTTGAATTCACCGATGAAACCAACCGAGATCTATTTCGGAAAACTGACGGGCGTCATGATGTTTGTCATGCAGTTGTTGATTCTAAGTGTCCCGTCGCTTGCAGCCTGTTTCGTGATGGGCGGTATCTCGATGCAACAGCAAGTCTTGCCCTTATATGGGGTTCTGTTACTAGCAGCTTTGCAGTATTCAACGATGGGGCTGATGGTTAGTTGCCTCGCAGGTTCAATCGATAGTGCCCTCAAGATTACGTACGGCATGGTACTTTTTATGTCTGTTGTAGTTCTCGGACCTCATCTTTTCCTTCAGGGAGCGACGGGAAGCTTGTCGTCAATTGCTAGTTGGTTACGTTGTATTTCTCCGTTGCCACCTGTGATGGATATTATCGGGCATCGTGATGTTGGTGCTCAGGGAATGGATACAAACATCAACTCAATCTTAAACTATGTCATCCTTTCATTGTCCCTGACGGTGATCTTTATCTCTGTGGCTTTGGTGCAATTGAATCGTCGTATTCTTGACCGAGCAAGAAGTGCTGGTGTAATGACTCACCAAATGAGTAAGTTTGCGCAGCGGTTTCGTATGATTCTGTATATGGGCATGGACCCTAAGAAACGGTCGCCTTTAATTCCCGGATATGTGAATCCTGTACTGATCAAGGAATTTCGTAGTCGAAGGTTCGGACGCGTGCACTGGATCATTCGAACGATGGTGGTCTGTGTGGTGACCTCGTTGTTTCTGGCAATTCAATCGACGGTTTATACCGAGCAGTGGGGTGTCGATATTATTGGCGGTATTATGGTCGTTCTGCAAGTTGGGCTGGTGGTCATTATTACACCAAGTTTGGCTTCAGGATTGATAAGTTCAGAACTGGAATCAGGAAGTTGGCGACTCTTATTACTAACCCCGGTGAACTCACGAAGAATCCTGGTCGGTAAGCTACTGAGTGTGGCAGTGACGATATTTCTGATCGTTTTAGCGACGTTGCCGGGGTATGTCGTGTTGATGGTGATTGACTTCACCTTAGTCACTCAAATTTGGCAGGTATGCGTCTGTTTGTTGATGACCTGTATTTTGGTCTTAGCTATTAGCGCATTGGTTAGCAGTTTGTTCCGGGCAACGGCAACAGCAACAGCCGTCTCGTTCTCAATCGTTATCATGATCTTTGCAGGCACGTTCCTGTTCTGGCTCGGAAAAGGCGCCCCTTTCAATGTCGAAACCGTTGAAAAAGCATTGGTAGTCAACCCACTGGCGACAGCTCTGACAATTATGGGCACCCCCGGTTTTGATGCCGCAGAGTTTCAATTGCTTGCCCCACAAGTGATGTGGAAAGCTGAGTTGAATGACCTGTGGCCTGCAGTTAGTGTGCCGCTTGAAGCGATGGGAGTGCAACGTGTCTCGATTCCAATGTCCTGGAATTGGATTGTCACCGCTGGCATTTCATTTGTCTGTTTTTTGATTTTATATATTCGTGTGAGATTGCTCACCAAACCACAATAGCGAATTTAGTTTAGTCATTGAGAATTGGATTCATGTTAATTCGAATCAACCAAATACTGTTGTTGCTTATTATCTTCGTCGGGTTATTAGGTTCGTCGTTGCAGGCACAGGAAAATATCATCAAAGAAGATTGGCCAATGTTCGCCGATCCAGTCATGCCGCAGGAGTATAAGACGCTGGTGGTTGGTGAAAACTTGATTTCGACATGGCTTGATGCTTTGGCATC
The DNA here is from genome assembly GCA_002698965.1 of Rhodopirellula sp. Classification (GTDB taxonomy): domain Bacteria; phylum Planctomycetota; class Planctomycetia; order Pirellulales; family Pirellulaceae; genus UBA721. Next base: position 19,219 of record PAAT01000041.1, read on the forward strand.
GGAAGATAACGAAATTCGAATTGATGCGGTTCAAACATTGCGTTTGGCAGCTCAGAAAAATATCCCGGGACTGGAAGTTGCTATTGATCCCTTAATCGCCGTCGTGGCAGACCCCGAGACTTCAAAGACAATTCGCTATACGGCAGCATCCGTTCTTACGCTACTTGACGCCTCTAAGGCCAAAGAGGTATTCATCTCGGGTATTAAAAATGGCGAATATGAGATGTCTGTTATTACCGAATCTGCTCTCGTCAAATGGCAAGCAGTGGAATTGGTCGATATTTGGCGAGGACGAGTTGAATCTCCGAGATCAGGGACACTTTTGCGTTTGGCTTTTAATGGCTTGGCCGCACTTGGTAGTGATGAAGATCGAAAGTTACTTGTCGAATTCAGCAGAAATTCGGCTAATAGTAATTCCTTGCGTATTGATGCGGCACAGTCCGTTGCGATGTATTCAGAAGTCCCTTATTTGGTTGAGGCAGCAGACCTTTCAAATGGGACCACGGCGGATCTCATTGTCGCTGCTAATCTCGCTTCACCTATTCCAGTTGAATCGAGTCAAGCTCAGGCGTTACAAGTCCTAAAAGAATTATGTGCTTCCTCGGCTTATGTCGCTGCTGGAATCGCAGCGGATGCTTTGCGACAGTGGAATAAGCCTGCTGTTGTTGAATTGGCTCATGTGCTCGCAGATCATCAAAATCCACGCGCTCGTAATGCCTATGTCAGCGCATTGCGAGAGATTGTTACCGCTGAGACTCTCGTCACACTGGGAAGCTATCTGGATGATGTCGATCCCGGAATTCGTGTTCAGGTCCAAAAGTGGCTAGTCGAATTTGCGGAGCAGGATGCTTTGCTTCCCGGTGTTTTGGAGATTACTGAAAGTGCGGTGAAGGCACAATCCTGGAGATTGCAGGAACAGGGAATGCATCTAGCGGTTCAGTTAGAGCAAAAACATTTGACTCCAGTTGCTTTAAAGCTTCTTCGGAGCGATCGTGCTGAAGTGCTGGTGACCGCCAGCTGGGCATTGAGACGTTTGGCGGTGCCGGAAACACTGCCTCAGATCCTTGCTTATTGTGAGTCACGCAAAAACGACTTTCTGAAAGAAACTCTTCCTCGTGAATTGCAATATGAGATCAACGAGCAGTTTGCACATCTCTATCAGATGTTTGGGCAAATGAAGTATAAGCCGGCAACTCCGCTCCTGATGCAGTTCACCAAGAAAGTCGAACAGCTGAGATTTAGGGTTCGTGCTTCCGCCGGATGGGCATTGGGCAAGATTTGGGAAGACGATTTAGAAGGAGCTTCAGGACTACAGGACCTGTTCCTCACTCGCTTAACGGATGAGGCTCCGATTCCTCCCGAAGATAATCTCGTAAAACGCATGTGTGCCATTGGCTTGGCTCGTATTGGTTCAAGCAATGAAGCGACAATTGATGCTTTGGAGCTTTATCGCGAGCAAACAACGCGACAGGGAGTGCCAAGTTTTAGCCCCTTGTATACAGGTTCGATTTGGGCGCTGAACAAACTCACGGGCAAGACATACCCTGAACCTGTCACGGAAACGTTCAACGAAGGCCCCTGGTTGATTCAGCCATTTGATCCCGAGCTTTTCGAGAATAACTAGGATTCTATTTGTCTTTTGGCGTGACTTCATCAAAGTCGAGCTTGAGTTGGCATTTCCGTTGCTTCTGATTTGAAGCGTCTGTATTGGTATTCTAGGATATAGGTATTCGCTGATTTGTGTTTTTATCAACCCATGACCATGCCTCGTAATTTCCACTCTTTATTCCTTGCTTTGCTCTCGGCCTTTAGTCTTTCTATTCCAACTACAACGAAAGCTGTGGAGGATGCGCCGGTTGATTTTGCACGTGACATACGACCGTTGTTGTCTGACACGTGTTATCACTGTCACGGTCCTGACAAAGAAAATCAACAGGCTGACTTGCGTTTAGATCTCAAGGCGAGCCTCTATCAGGTGCATGAGGGAATAGCACTCGTTGTTCCTGGAGATCCAGCTAAAAGCCTTTTATTCCAACGGATTACAGCACAGGATCCGGCCGAACGCATGCCTCCGGAAGAAGCTCCGTTGACACTTTCGGAAGCTCAGATTCAGTTGATTAAAGCCTGGATTGAGCAAGGAGCTGTTTGGAAAGATCATTGGGCATTTGAGCCTCCGGTTAAGCCAGCATTACCCAGTACGTTCAAGGATCCATGGGTGGCTAATGCAATTGATACGTTTGTGCTGGAAAAATTACGGCAAAATAGTATTTTGCCGTCAACGATGGCTTCTAAAGAGAAGCTGATACGTCGTGTCACACTAGATTTAACAGGGCTTCCTCCAACTCAGGCTGCGGTGAAAGCTTTTCTAATGGATAAATCTCCAGAAGCTTACGAACATGTTGTGGATCGTTTGTTAAAGAGTGAACGTTATGGTGAACGAATGGCGATGCAATGGCTGGATGTTGCTCGATATGCAGATACCAACGGTTATCAAACGGATGGTGAACGGCATATGTGGCGTTGGCGCGAGTGGGTCATCGAGTCCTTTAATTCAAATAAACCATTCAGTGATTTTACGGTCGAACAGTTGGCCGGTGATCTGCTTCCGGATGCCACGACAGATCAGATTTTGGCGACAGGATTCAATCGTAATCATCGCTCGAACTCAGAAGGTGGGATTGTCTTTGAAGAATACCTTGTTGAGTATGCAGTAGATCGAGTAGATACCACGGCGACTGTTTGGCTTGGACTGACAATGGGATGTGCCCGGTGTCATGATCATAAATACGATCCGATTTCGCAGAAAGAATTCTACGAAGTGATGGCGTTCTTTAATAACATCCCTGAACGAGGTCGCGTAATTAAGTATGGGAATTCGTTCCCGGTAATCAAAGCTCCAACACCGCAAATGGCAATGCAGTTGAAGGACTACGAGTCGAAGATGGCTGGATTGCGTCAACGACTGGATTTGAATGCGACGAGTATTCAGCAGCGGATGACCAATCTCGGAACGAAACAGGCTCCAACGAAGCCTGTTATTCATCAGGATCTCATGATCAGGTTTGCCTGGGATGACACGCATGAGCAACAAACCTATGAAGTGGAAGGGAAAGCCGAAGATTATGATGTGATTAATACCGGAGAGGTTTCCAAAGAGCTCTATCAGGCTTCGTTGAGAGGACAGGCTCAGGCTCGGTATGTAAAAGGTATTAGCGGGCAGGCGTTGAAACTGGATAGGTCCTATCGAGTTGACGGCGGTGCGATTATTCAGTTTGCGGGTCATCAGCGACTGACACTTAGCACTTGGCTTAAAGTGGATGAACCTTCGAGTGGCACCATTATGAGTATGTTGAACCCCGATGACCGTCGACCTCAGGGATTTAGCTGGAGCTTGATGGATAACAAAGTTCAGGTCAATTTTGGGCCGCGTTGGCTGGATGACTCCGTCCGTATCCGAACGAAACGGTCAATCCCATCTGGAGAGTGGGTGCACATCGCTTTTACCTCAGACGGTACGCAGATGGCGCGCGGCATGGGGATTTACGTCAACGGAGTTCGGCAGGATGTAGATGTCCTACTTGACATCTTCACCGGAACTTACAAAACGAATCCGACATTAGTTATTGGCGCCGAAGGAGAACAACAACATTTACAAGGATTGCTGGATGAAACCCGTTTCTATTTGCGAGATTTGGGACCGCAGGAATTGAGAAGTCTGGCAGTTGTCAGTACGCCTGCTGAGATTGCTGCGACGGAAAAACGAACCGCAGCCCAGCAAGAGAAGTTGCTGCATTATTATCTCGACCAGGTGGATGATTCACAGGACGGTGAAGATTACAGGGCTTTAAGGAAACTGGAATCAAAGTCTCGTCGTTTCCTGGATGCGATTCCCACGTCGATGGTGATGCAGGAAAAGCAGGAACGCGGAAAAACTCATGTTCTCATTCGTGGCCAGTATGACAATCCTGGTGAAGAGGTCTCGATGAATGTTCCTCGTTCATTATTCCGGGCACAGCAGGGAGAAGTGTTTGAGTCGCGTTTGGATTTAGCGAAGTGGATTGTTGGTGACGAAAATCCGCTAACCGCTCGAGTTATCGTCAATCGATTTTGGCACCAGTTTTTTGGCAGGGGAATTGTTAAGACGCTGGAAGATTTTGGATCTCAGGGAGCTCCTCCAACGCATCCTCATCTGTTGGATTGGTTAGCAGTTGATTTCCTTGAGAGTGGCTGGGATGTGAAAAGGCTGGTGAAGTTGATTGTCATGAGTAGTACTTACCGCCAAGATTCAACACTTACCAAAGAACAATGGTCTGTTGATCCTGAGAATGTATGGCTTGGTCGTGCCTCACGTTTGCGTTTGCCAGCAGAGATACTAAGAGATCAGGCATTAGCTGTAAGCGGTTTACTGAATGGGAAAATTGGTGGCTCGAGCGTCAAACCGTATCAACCGGAGGGCCTTTGGAAGGAAATAGCGAGTCAGGCATATGATCAGGGGTCGGGAGAAGATCTCTATCGACGTGGAATGTATACATTCTGGAAACGAACAGTACCGCCACCAACGATGGTAACGTTTGATGCATCAAGCAGAGAAATATGTGTGTTGTCCCGTTCTCGGACAAACACACCTCTACAGGCCTTAGCGTTGTTAAATGAGATTTCTTATGTCGAAGCGGCTAGGAACCTGGCTCAACAAATGATGAAGCGGGAAAGTGAACGAGCTGATCGCCTAAGGTGGGGATGGCGTCAGGTGACAAGTCGCCAACCAACGGACTATGAAATGAGTATTCTAAGCAAATCATTACAGAGAAGCCTTGAGCGGTATTCCAAGGACCAACAGGCCGCCATTGAATTAATTGGCTTTGGTGAAAGTACAGCGGATGAATCCTTAAAGCCACATCAATTGGCTGCTTATACAGTGGTTGCCAGTATGCTGTTAAACCTGGACGAGGTCATTAACAGAGAATAAGTTATGTCATTTGGAAATAATACATCGATGCAAGATCCGGTTACTAAAGCGGGTTGGTTACATAATCGCCGTCATTTTTTGATGGGCGGAGGGGTCTCACTTGCTTCTGCTGCGATGAATAGCTTGTTATCTGCCGAGACTACAAAAGAGCATGGTGGGGTATTATTGCCCCCCAAGGCAAAGCGGGTAATCTACTTGTGTCAAAGCGGTGCTCCATCGCAAATTGACTTGTATGATCATAAGCCAAAGCTGAAACAGTGGGTCGGTGACGACCTACCGGATAGTGTGCGCAATGGTCAACGACTAACGGGTATGACAGCGGCTCAGGAGAATTTCCCTATTGCTCCGTCCATTTTCGACTTTAAGCAATATGGTCAAAGTGGAGCCTGGGTTAGCGAGCTATTGCCTTATACGAGTGGTATTGTCGACGATGTGACATTCATTCGGACATTGTATACCGAAGCGATCAATCATGATCCGGCGATCACACTAATGCAAACGGGTACTCAAATCGCTGGGAGACCAAGTTTTGGAGCATGGCTTTCCTATGGTTTGGGAAGTTTAAACGACGACTTGCCGACCTTTATTGCGATGACTTCCGGGGAAGGCGGGCAGCCTCTCTATGACCGCCTTTGGGGAGCGGGTTTTTTACCTTCTCATCATCAGGGAGTGAAATTGCGTCGTACAGGTGATCCAGTTTTGTTTCTTTCGAACCCTCCAGGAGTGACTCGTAAGGATCGTCGGGCCCTGTTAGATGATTTATCGCTTTTAAATCAAAAGCGTATCGAAGAAACGGGTGACCCTGAAATTGAAACTCGAATCTCACAGTATGAAATGGCGTTTCGGATGCAGGCATCCGTACCAGCACTAGCTGATTTCTCGAAGGAGCCCCAGCATGTCTTGGATAAGTACGGTGGAGAGGTTAATACGCCAGGCTCTTATGCCGCTAATTGCTTATTGGCTCGACGACTGGCCGAACGTGGTGTTAGGTTTATCCAGTTGTATCACCGTGGTTGGGATCAGCATACGTTTTTACCCAAAGGAATCCGGAAGCAGGCAGCAGCAACGGATAAGGCCTCGGCAGCTCTTATTAACGATTTGAAGCAACGTGATATGTTGAAGGATACGTTGGTAATCTGGGCTGGCGAGTTTGGTCGAACGGTGTATTGTCAGGGCACCCTGACTGATACAGACTATGGCCGAGACCATCACCCGCGTTGTTTTACGATTTGGGCCGCCGGCGGCGGTATCCGAGAAGGGCAGGTAATCGGTAAAACAGATGACTTTAGTTACAACATTGAAGAAGATCCGATTCATATCCATGATCTCAATGCGACGTTATTACATTGCTTAGGAATTCAACATACCCGCCTGACCTACAAGTATCAGGGGCGTCATCATCGTCTAACGGATGTCCACGGTAATTTGGTTGAAAAAATGTTAGCGTAAGTGATATCGAATCGTTGACATTGATCGTTGCAATCACACTCTCATATAAGCATGAATATTCACAGGAGGAGACACCATGTCGTTTGAAGGAAAACATGTATTAATTACCGGTGGTACACGAGGTATCGGCAAAGCGCTTGGTTCGCGATTAGCCTCAGAAGGTGCTTCAGTTTCCTTGAATTATTTGTCACGCGATGAAGCAGCTGCGGCGACGGTGAAAGAAATAGAAGAAGCCGGTGGTAAAGCTGTTGCCGTCAAGGGAGATAATTCTTTGCC